>CANGTR010000082.1 GCA_947456855.1 Sphingobacteriia bacterium
ATTAGCAGATTTACCAGAAATACGGTTATAGGGCTTCAAGTTAGAGCAGCTTTGCATACAAAAAACTGGCAAGGTGTTGTTGATAGAGCATCAGAAGTAATTACAGCACAGCCTATTGCTAATATTACTAGTTACCCTTCTGTTTGGACTACCAGATCTTTACCTGAAAACCAGTCAACTGAAGTATTGTGGAAAATCAATGTTCAACTTGCTAATTTAGGTTCTGCAATTGGTTCACTTTGGCAGGATGTTGGTACAGGGGCAGTACAAGCTTCTCCTGCGGTAAAACTTACCAGTACTTTTGATCAAGTAAATGATGTTCGCTTTTCTACTTTTTTCAGAACCTCACCAAGAAGTTTAATTGCAAAGTACGGAGCGGTTATAGGATCAAACGGTGAAAATTTCTTGTACGATGTAAAAATGATGCGCACATCCGAAATCTTATTGGCACGCGCAGAAGCATATGCAGAATTGAATCAAAGTGCTTTGGCTAATGCAGATCTTTCTTCACTTCGTTCTAATAGAATTACTGGATATGTTCATTCAGCATTAACAGGAACTACTTTGATTAATGCAATCATGGATGAGCGTTACAAGGAGCTTTGCTATGAAGGTCATCGTTATTTTGATTTAAAAAGAAGAAGTTTGCCAATTAATAGAGATATTAATGATGCAACAGGTCAAACTGCAATCCAAAATTTACCGTCAAATAATTTTAGATACATTTTACCTATTCCTCTTGCAGAAGCTCAAGCGAATACAAACATGCAACAAAATCCTGGATATTAATTACATCAAACATTGGGCTTAATGCCCATAATAATAAATATTGATCATTATGAAAAAAATAATAGGCTTTTTTGCAGGAACTATTTTACTTGTTTCTTGTGGGAAAGTAAATGAATTTACCAACGAGTTTGGAACTGTATTGGTTCTGAATGCATCTCCAAGCGCTGCAACTGCGGCAACAACTGCAATGAATGTATATATCGATACCTTGATTAAAACATCTGCTGCACTGAACTTTAGGGGTAATTCTGGTTATTTGGCTGCTACAATAGGTCCAAGAACCATTCAAACAAGACCCAATAATAATGCAAGAGTTAATTATGTTAATTTGACCAATCAGCAAGTTGATTTTAATAAAGCAACAACCTTGGTTGTTTACGATACACTTACTTCAACAAGTACTACACTCCGTTCAGTAAGATTAACCGACGACCTATCTCTTCCAGCAACTGGTCAAGTAAAAGTTCGTTTTTTGCATCTTGCAAATAATGCACCTGCTGTTGATATTACATTGTTAAGAACCAGTGCAACTACACCAGATAGTGTTACTTTAACAAACAGAACTTTTATAGGTGCTACACCAAATGCAGCTGCTTTATCTGCATTTTCGGGTATACCAAGTGGAACCTATACAATAAGAGTGAAATTGGCTGGTACACAAACTGTTGTTTTAACACCAGTTGCAGTTAACTTATCTGCGCTGAACGGTATCTTTACTTTGTATGCTGCAGGTACAGCGGCTGGTCAAGCATTAACTGCTAACGTTATTAGACACTTCTAGTTTATAGAAATATTTTCTCCAATGAGTACATTGGGTAATACAAAGGGCTTCCTATAAAGGAAGCCCTTTTTTGCATTAACCCCATTGCATCGATATATTCCTAAAAGCTATAAAGCGATTATCGATTTAATCACTTTTGTTAAAATCAATTCATTAGCTTAGCGTTCTTAAAACTAAAAACTGAATTATGAGAAAACTAGTCACAGTTTTCCTATGTGTGTTTTTTGCTCTATGTCAATTAGCAGCTCAAAATAAAACCATCACAGGAAAAGTAACCGATGCCGAAGGCAAACCAGTTGCGGGAGCTTCGGTTCAAGTAAAAGGAACAAAACAAGGTGTTTCTGCAAATGACGCAGGAATTTTTACCATCAGTGTTCCTACAACAGCAACTACATTAAGTATTTCAGGAGTTGGTCTTGTTGCTCAGGATGTGAGAATAGGAACAAGTACTGTATTGAACGTAAGTATGGTTAGTTCAGATAAAAACTTAGATGAAGTGGTGGTAGTAGCTTATGGTACTGCTAAAAAATCAACCAATACAGGTTCACAAGGTGTGGTTGGAGCAAAAGATATTGCCCAAAGACCTATATCTAACGTAAATCAGGCCTTAGAAGGTGCAATCCCTGGAGTTATCACAGGAACTGCAAATGGTCAACCAGGTTCTGGTGTTTCTATTCGTGTTCGTGGATTTGGATCTATCAACGCTTCTTCTGATCCATTATTTGTAGTAGATGGTGTTCCTTATGTTGGTGGAACTTCAAATATCAATCCAGATGATGTAGAAAGTACAACAGTACTGAAAGATGCATCTGCAACAGCATTGTATGGTTCGAGAGCTGCCAATGGTGTTATTATGATCACTACTAAAAAAGGTAAAAAAGGCAGAAACAATATTTCAATGAGAATGCTTCAAGGTCAAACCTCTAGAGGGCTTGAAGAATACCAAAGAGTAGATGCTTTTCAATACTATCCAATGATGTGGGAGGCTTACCGTAATTCATTGGTATATCCAACTACAGGTGTAGGTATTTCATTGGATTCCGCCAATAGAGTTGCTTCTGGATTAACAACAAGAACAGGTATTCATGGTTTATTAACCTATAATCCATTCAATGTTCCTAATAATGCAATTGTTGGAACCAACGGACAATTAAATCCAAATGCACAATTAATTTATGGAGATGATTTGGATTGGACCAAAGAATTAATTAGCACTGGAAACAGACAAGAATACAATATTAATTTTAGTGGTGGATCAGATAAATCGGACTATTTTTTATCGTTGTCTCATTTAAATGATAAGGGATATACACTTCGTTCGGACTTGAAAAGATCTACACTAAGATTGAATGTTAATATCAATCCATTATCATGGGTTAAAACAGGCTTAAATGTAACAGGTAACTTTGCAACATCCAATCAAGCAAGTGATGGGGGTAGTACAAGCTTTGTAAATCCATTCTTCTTCACGAGAAATATGGGCCCTATTTATCCTGTGTATGCACATAATATGACTACTGGTGCTTACTTATTAGATGCAACAGGAAATCGTTTTTGGGATTTGGGAAATATGGGTGCACAAGGTTTAGGAATATCAAATAGACCGAGTGGAGCTTCATCTGGAAGGCATGCATTAGCAGAAACTAGGTTAAATGATCAGAATTATAGAAGATCAGTGGTAAGTGCTAGAAATTTTGTAGACATCACTTTCTTAAAAGATTTCAAGTTTACCAATAATATTTCTGTAGACTATCAAACCCAATACGATGCCTCTTTTGAAAATACATTGGTAGGTGATGGTGCTCCTGCAGGTCGTTCTTCTCGCGACTATTCATCTAATATGGGCTTTATTACGAGTCAGCTTTTAAATTACAATAAGAAATTAGGTGACCATAGAGTAGACGTATTGGTTGGTCGTGAAGCATTCAATCAATACCAAGAAGCGTTGGGTGGGTTTAAGCAAGGTCAATCATTATCAGGCAATACAGAATTAGGAAATTTCACCACAATCAACTCATCAACTTCATCAGTTGATCGTTATAGAATAGAAAGTTATTTCTCTAGAGCCAACTACGATTACAAGGGCAAGTATTTTGTGTCTGGAAGTATTCGTAGAGATGGCAACTCGCGTTTTGCTGCAGAATCAAGATGGGGTACATTCTGGTCTGTTGGAGGTGGTTGGAATATCGAGAAAGAGAATTTCATGAAAAATGTTTCTTTTGTTAATCAATTGAAATTAAGAAGTTCTTATGGTGTTGTGGGTGTTGCCGATGGAATTGGATTGTATGCATACCAAGGTTTGTATGGATTTGCTAACAATGCCAATGATCCGGGAATTGTACAAAGTCAAACTGCTTTCTTAAATAAATCATTAACATGGGAAACCAATAAACAATTTGATATTGGTTTAGATTTCGCTTTGTTTAAAAACAGGTTAACTGGTTCGGTAGAATATTACCATCGCGTATCAGCAGATTTATTATTTGCAGTACCTCAGCCTTTATCAAGTGGTGCTTTAACAGTAAATCAGAACACTGCCACCATGTTTAATAAGGGTATAGAATTGCAATTAAATGGGGATGTACTAAAAACAAAGGATTTTGTGTGGAATATGAATTTGAATTTATCTACAGTAGTAAATCAAATTACTAAAATGCCAGAATCAGTTCCTGATTTTGTTACTGGAACTAAAAAATACCAAGTTGGCGTATCAATTTTTGATTATTGGTTGCGTACTTATTATGGAGTTGACCCTACAGATGGTGCTCCATTATTTGTTGCTCAAAGTACTGCCGCCAATGCCTCAAGAAGATTAATCGCCAATAAAAATGGTGGATTAGATACACTTACAACCGATATTTCTAATGGCAAATTCGAATACCAAGGATCTACCATTCCTGATTTTTATGGAAGTTTTACACAAAGCGTAACGTACAAGCAATTTACCTTAAGTGCTTTGTTTATGTTTCAAGTTGGAGGCTTAACTTATGATCAAAACTATGCTAGCTTAATGGCTGTTGGTACTTCATATGGAGCTGCTTACCATACAGATATTTTAAACAGATGGCAGAAACCAGGTGATATTACCAATGTTCCTCGATTAGATGCTGGTAGATCAGCTCAGTTCAATGGTGCATCTTCAAGATGGTTAATTGATGCTTCTTATTTAAATATTCGTACAGTTAATCTATCTTATAATTTACCTAAATCTTTAACCAATAGGATGAAAGTAAACAATGGACAGTTTTTTGTAAGTATAGAGAATGCATTGTTCTCTTCTAAGCGAATTGGCTTAAACAACCAACAAGCGTTTTCAGGAGTAACTTCAAATGCTTATCCACCTGCTCGTGTTTTCACTGTAGGAGTATCACTAAACCTCTAAACTCATTAACATGAAAAAGAATATATTTATTTTATTAGTTTTTAGTGCTTTGATTTTTTCTTCTTGTAAGAAAGAATTTTTAGACACTTATTCAACAACTGCTGTAGCAGCAGACGATGCTTTATCAAGCACACAAAATGCAACAGCTGCATTAAATGGGATGCATCGTATTATGTATACACAATACGACGCACAGGGTCAATCTGGAGAAGGTGCTTGTAATTTATTCAGAGATTATATGGGAGAAGACATTGTATTTCCGCTAGCAAATGGTAGCCAAGGACATCTTGGTTGGGTACAATGGCAGAATCATCGAAATGTGAATTCTGGTGATATGCGATTTGTGTATAGATTTTACTATCGTCTTATTTCCAATGCCAATGTTTTGATCAATGGTATTGATGCTGTTCCGGGAGCAGCTGCAAGTAAAAATATGATTAAAGGGCAAGCTTTGGTGTATAGAGCATGGGCTCATTTTCAATTAGTTCAGCTTTGGGGTGAGCGGTATAGAGCTGGTGCAAATAATTCACAATTGGGCGTTCCATTGTTGTTAACCAACACACTCGAAGGTCAACCAAGAGCTACTGTGGAAGCTGTTTACACACAGGTTAATAAAGATTTAGATGAAGCAATTGTACTTTTAGCAGGCTATACAAGAACAGGTTCTGCAGCCAAATCTAATTTAGACATTAATGTTGCTAGGGGAGTTAAAGCCCGTGTAGCTTTGGTTCAAGAAAACTGGGATGTAGCCGCTACCAATGCAGCAGCTGCAAGAGCTAGTTTTCCATTAATGACCAATGCAGATTATGTAAGAGGATTTAATGATATTACTAATGCTGAATGGATATGGGGTAGTCGTCAAATAAGTGATCATAACACTTTCTTCTTCTCTTATTTCGCCTATATTTCTTCTAACTTTAATTCTACTGTTATAAGAACTCAGCCTAGAGCAGTAAATGCCAATTTATTTAATGCATTGCCTACTACAGATATTCGTAGAAGTGTATTTGACTTAACTGGTGCAGGAACTGTTATTCCTCCAGGAGGCGCAAGGGTTCCTTTTCAGAATAAGAAGTTTTTAGCTTCGAGTGATGCTTTGAGTATTGGAGATGTTCCTTATATGCGTTCAGCTGAAATGTTGTTAATAGAAGCAGAAGCAAGAGCTAGACAAGGACAAACTTTAGCAGCTCAAACAGCTTTGTTTACTTTAATGAGAAACAGAATGCCTAACTATGTTCAATCAACTAGTACAGGTCAAGCATTGTTGAATGAAATCTATTTTAATCGCAGGGCCGAATTGTGGGGAGAAGGACATCGTTTTACCGATTTGAAAAGATTAAATTTACCAATGTCTAGAGTAGGTATTTCAAACCATGTTATTGCTTTAATTCAAGTGCAAGAAATTCCTGCAGGAGATGTAAGATGGCAGTTCTTGTTTCCTCAAGATGAAATGAATCAGAATAAGGCGATGGTACAAAATCCATTGTAATCAATTCATTACATCGATTTAATTTATTGAATTGTACTAACATAAGTTTACAGCGAAAAAAAATCCCGGCTACTTAGGTAACCGGGATTTTTATTTATTAATTCTATAATTCTACTACTTCAATACCTCCGCTAACTTATTCATCAAATCGGCTCCTCTTAAATCAGCTGCAATTATTTTTCCTGTAGGGTCTATCAATACATTAAATGGGATGGCGTTAAACTGATATTCTTGTGTGATCGGATGACTATTCCAATCTGCTAAAATGCTTACATGGCTCCAACTTAATTGATCTGCTTTTATTGCCTCGATCCATGCAGATTTATCTTCATCCATAGATACTCCAAAAACGGTAAAGTTGTTGTTTTTGAATTGATTGTAAGCAGCAACAACATTGGGGTTTTCTCTTCTGCAAGGCCCACACCAACTTGCCCAAAAATCTACCAACACATATTTTCCTTTAAAACTTGCCAAAGAAATGGTTTTTCCATTTACATCTGGTAAACCAATGGCAGGAGCCATTGTGTTTAGTAATGCATAGGCAGCCGGTTCTGGCGCTTTTTGATTTGCAGTAGTATTAAGGGCAATTTTAATTTTTTGTAAACCACTGTGTTCTTTAAACTTGTCGGCTGACTCATTCACCAATACTTTTAATTCATCGGTATTCAAAGTTCTGGAAGCCATGCCCAAAGCATAGTACCTGGCTGCAGGGCTATTGCTTTCTTTGATAAAATTTCGTACCGATGCATTGATGTTTTTTATTTGCGACTCTCTGTCGGCTTTTGCAATTGATAACAAACTATCATTGCCTGGTGTTTTTTGAAGTGTATCTATTCTGCTAAAAGTTAAATAAAGGGCAGCATCTTGTTTTCGATAATTCTCAAATAGCGTGTGTAAGCTTTCACTCGCTTTGGATCCAATAATTTTATAAGCTCGGTAATTGTTTACATCCATTTCTACTTCTATGATGTCGTTATCATTAACAATTAATACATCTGGCCCATTTTCAATTACCAAACGATAAAGTCCTTCTTCTTTGGCAATTCCCTTTAAAGAAAACGTATTGTCTTTTGCTAATTTACCTGAGTCTAAAATAATTGGCTCTTGACCACCATAAGGCAACTCCTGTAAAAATATTTTTGCATTGGTTGCGTTTTTGATAGTTCCAGTTACTGTAAAACCTCCGTATTTTTTCTGTTGACAGGCTGTAACAATCAATACTGTAGCGATTAAAAAAATTAAATTCCTTTTCATAAATACAGTTTTATTTATTGAGTTTTGCTTCTATTAATTGGGTAACCATTTTTGGATCGGCTTTCCCTTTGCTTTTCTTTTTTACTTCACCTACAAATAAACCGATCAATCCTTTTTTGCCTTTTTGATATTCGGCCACTTTATCGGGCATAGCAGCAATCACTTCATCTACCCATATTGCTAATTCGTTGGTATCACTTACTTGGATAATTTGCAACTGTTCTGCTATTTGCAAAGGAGATGCTTTACTTGCAAACAATAAGGGTAAAATCTTTGCAGCAGCTATGGAGAAATTTACTTTACCATCTTCTACCAATTGAATTAATTCGGCAAACAGCTTAGGGGCTAAATCAAGATTACTAAAGTTCTTGGATTGTTCATTGAGTATTTGCTTTAGAGGGCCCAGCATCCAATTGGCTATTTGCTTATAGTTTTTTGTATATACTACAACCAATTGAAAAAAATCAGCAGTTGCTTTGTCTTCTGTTAACTGGGCTGCATCATAATTGTTTAAGCCGTATTCAATTTGAAATTGTTTATACAATTGCTCAGGTAAGAGCGGCATGTTTTTTTGAATGCCTTCTAAGTATTGGTTGGATAAAACAAATGCAGGCAAATCGGGGTCGGGAAAATAGCGATAGTCATTGGCTTCTTCTTTATCTCGCATTGCAAAAGTGGTATCATTGCTAGCATCAAAGCTCCTTGTTTGTTGTTGAATGGTGCCTCCATTTTCAACAATACCAATCATTCTATCAATTTCAAACTCGATTGCCTTTTTAATGTTGCGAATAGAATTGAGGTTTTTGACTTCTACTTTAGTACCTAATTTGGTTTCGCCTTTTAATCGAATAGATACATTGGCATCGCATCTAAGGCTACCTTCTTCCATATTGCCATCGCAGATATTCAACCATCTTACCATTTTGCGTATTTCTGAAACGTATTGCCAAGCTTCATCTGCAGAAAATAAATCTGGTTCAGTAACAATTTCTATAAGTGGAGTGCCCGCCCTATTTAAGTCTATACAAGTATATTCATCATCAATATCGTGGATACTTTTTCCTGCATCCTCTTCTAAATGAATTCGATTGAGTTGAATATATCTCTCTTTATCTGCAAGCTTAATTTTTACTTGCCCGCCTTTACAAATGGGGGTAGTATGTTGCGATATTTGATAGCCCTTTGGGAGGTCGGGGTAAAAATAATTCTTGCGAGCAAAATAATTGGTTTGTACAATTTCACAACCACATGCAATACCCATTTTAACTGCATATTCAATGGCTTTTGCATTGGTTTTGGGCAATGTGCCTGGATATGCCATGGTAATAGGACTGATATGGGTATTTGGTTCGGCGCCAAATTGAATACGATCTCCACAAAACAATTTACTATTGGTAGCCAATTGGGCATGTACTTCTAAACCAATTACCGCTTCATATTTGTCGCTACTAACCATATGTACTTTTAGATCAATTGATCAGTTGTTGAATGCTATCGATTACTTGTTGCAAATTCGATGCATCTTGCCCACCAGCTGTTGCCAAGGTTTTTTGTCCGCCTCCGCCACCTTTAATCAAAGGGGCCACTTGCTCTTTGATTATTTTTGGTGCTTCTAATC
>CANGTR010000083.1 GCA_947456855.1 Sphingobacteriia bacterium
AAAACCCCTTGATTATCAAGGGGTTTTACTCATTTTACGCGGACCGGACGGGACTCGAACCCGCGACCTCCGCCGTGACAGGGCGGCATTCTAACCAACTGAACTACCGATCCGTTCCTCAAGATAACCCCAAGGGGTTGTTTTTCGGACGGCAAAGATAAGGGGAAACACCTTTTTCAAACAAATCTTTTCCAAAAAAAATGCAATCCCTATTTTTACCTACTTAATTGAACCAAAATGCCTCAATACCCGAATAGACAATTCCTCGATTTTGAAAAACCGATCAAGGAATTATACGAACAGATAGATGACACCAAAAAGCTTGCAGAAAAAAATCCCAAAATAGATTATTCAACTACTTTGATTCAATTAGAAGAATCCATTATTCAAAAAAGGTCAGAAATTACAGCCAACCTTACTCCTTGGCAAAGGGTTCAGCTAAGCAGGCACCCTGATAGGCCTTATACATTGAAGTATATAGACAAGATGTGTACTAATTTTTTGGAATTACATGGAGATCGAAATGTAAAGGATGACAAAGCAATGGTTGGTGGTTTTGCTCAACTCAATGGAGAAACAGTAATGATTCTTGGACAGCAAAAAGGTGCAAATACTAAAATGCGACAATTGCGCAATTTTGGTATGGCCAATCCAGAAGGTTATAGAAAGGCACTTAGATTGATGAGATTGGCTGAGAAATTCAATAAACCGGTAATTGCCTTGATTGATACTCCTGGGGCATTTCCTGGGCTAGAAGCAGAGGAAAGAGGTCAAGGGGAGGCCATTGCACGCAATATCTATGAAATGATCCGTTTAAAAGTACCTGTGGTTATTGTAATTATTGGCGAAGGGGCTAGTGGAGGTGCATTGGGCATTGGTGTGGGAGATAAAGTATTAATGATGGAGAATACTTGGTACACCGTTATTTCTCCTGAAAGTTGTAGTTCTATTTTATGGCGCAGTTGGGATAAAAAAGAAATTGCTGCAGAACAGTTAAAACTTACAGCAACTGATATGAAAGGATTTGGATTGGTTGATGAAATTGTTCATGAGCCAGCAGGAGGAGCACATTGGGATTATCAAGCGGCAGCTGATATCTTAAAGAGTCATATTGTGAAGGCAATTGAAGAACTAAGGCATAAAACGCCAGAAGAACGCATTAATGACCGTATTGAGAAATATGGTAAAATGGGTTTTTGGGAAGAAGCCAGCGTGTAATTTTTTTTAACGGGTGAAAAATAATCGGGTGTGATATGACCATACAAAAACAATTTAGAGGAACCGGGGTTGCGTTGATTACACCCTTTACAAAAAACAATACCATCGATTTTGATGCATTGGGCAAGGTCATTGATGCGATGATTGATGGCGGAGTGGAATACTTAGTTAGTTTAGGTACTACAGGAGAAACCCCTGTTTTAAACAATCCAGAAAAAATAGCGATACTTCAATATACTTATGAAAGAGTTGCTGGAAGGTTGCCAATTGTAGTTGGAATTGGAGGCAATGATACAGCTGATTTAATCCATGATCTTACGCATTTTCCTTTGGAAAAAGCTGCTGCCATTTTAAGTGCATCACCTTATTACAATAAACCTTCACAGGAAGGAATTTATCAGCATTATAAAATGGTGGCTGCTGCTTCACCCAAACCAATAATGTTGTACAATGTTCCTGGTAGAACAGGAAGAAATATGAGTGCTGCTACAACGCTGCGTTTGGCCAATGATATTGAAAACATTATCGGAATTAAAGAAGCAAGTGGTGATATGGCCCAGTGTATGCAAATACTAAGGGATAAACCACAGGATTTTATAGTAGTAAGTGGAGACGATGCTTTAGCACTTCCTCAAATGGCCTGTGGAATGGAAGGAGTTATTAGTGTTGCTGCCAATGCATATCCTGCAGCATTTGGAGAAATGGTAAGGCAATGCCTCTCAGAAAATTATCATGCTGCCAAACAAATCAATGACCAATTGATGGAAGCCTACGATTTAATGTTTGCCGAAAATAATCCTGCAGGTGTAAAAGCTTTTATGGTTGAACAGGGATTGATTGATAATTATTTAAGAATGCCCAATGTGCCGTTGAGCCACACTGTTCATCAGCAAATCAAACAATTTCTGGCAAAAAAATAATGATACGGCTTTATATGGAATGATAAGCGCTTAGTTATTTTGTACAATCATGATTCACTTCATTTCAAGCACAAAACCAAATTATGTTTAAAACGAATTTAATTGCATGTTTTCTTTTTGCAATTACAGTTTCTTTCTCCCCCTTGATTGGTCAAACATCTCAAGTATATTCTAGTGCAGAAATATTTGCACAATTAAAAAAATTAAAGGTATTGGGTTCGGTACTTTATATAGCTGCACATCCCGATGATGAAAACAATAGCTTTTTACCCTATTTGGCAAAAGAGCGAAATTTCAGAACTGCTTATTTAAGTTTAACCAGGGGCGATGGAGGACAAAATTTAATTGGGCCAGAACAAGGAATAGAATTGGGATTGATTAGAACCCAAGAATTGTTAGCCGCAAGAAGAATTGATGGTGCCGAGCAATATTTCAGCAGCGCTTATGAATTTGGTTTTAGTAAAACATTCGACGAAACACTCCGTTTTTGGAACAGACATAAAGTGTTAGCAGATATAGTTTGGGTGATCAGAAAATTTCAGCCAGATATTATTATCAATCGTTTTCCTGGCGATGCCAGAGCAGGTCATGGAAACCATTCTGCATCAGCTATATTATCTCAAGAAGCTTTTGTTGCAGCAGCAGATCCCAATCAATTTCCTGAACAATTAAAACAAGGTGTGCATATTTGGCAAGCAAAAAGATTGTTGTGGAACACGTTTAATTTTGGAGGAGCCAATACTACCAGCGAAAATCAATTAAAAATAGATGCGGGTATTTACAATGCCATGCTTGGAAAAAGTTATGGTGAAATTGGTGGCGAAGCAAGAAGTATGCATAAAAGCCAGGGTGAAGGCAGGCCAAGAAGGAAAGGGCCTGTATTTGAATATTTCACCACTTTGGCGGGTGATTCAGCAAAAAAGGATTTAATGGATGGGATTGTTACTGATTGGTCTCGCATACCCAAAGATGGGATGGTGATTCAGCAAAAAATAGATCAAATGATTCAAAACTATCAATTTGAACATCCAGATAAATCAGTGGATGCATTGGTTTCATTGCATCAATTTTTGCAAGGCATTCAATACCGTGAAATCTGGTGGTATAAAAAGAAACAAGAGATAGAAGATTTGATCATTGCTTGCAGTGGTTTATTTGTGGAAGCAACAACAGATGTGGAGTATGCGGTGCCAGGAGAAAAACTCAATGTTGGTTTATTGGTAAACAAAAGAAATAATGTAAACATTCAATTGGATCAGATTTTATTGAACACATCTCCGGATAAATCTTTTGATTCGTCCTTCAATTTGAAGCCATTGGTGAATACCAATTATAGTTTCAATAAATCTTTTACTGTTCCGGCTATTACACCGGTTTCGCAGCCTTATTGGTTGAATAAACCCTTAGACGGAATAGGAAACTTTGTAATCGATGATCAACCAATGGTTGGGAAGGCAGAATCAGATCCTGCGTTTAGTGCAAAATTTGTATTCAGCATAAACGGAATTGCTTTCATGGTTAATAGGCCTGTACAATATAAATATGTGGATCCAGTAAGAGGAGAAATCTATCAACCTCTTTCTGTAATTGCACCAGTGGTAGTTTCATTGGATAAACAAGTGTTGCTGACCAATGTGGAACAAGTGGGCAATAAAAAATTATCGCCTACCTCATTACTGCTTCAATACAAAACCAATTTTAATGCTAGCAACTTGCCTGTTACTATTCAATTAAAGGATGACCATGAAAAGGTGTTTTATTCGAAAGACAGTATTTTAAATGTGGAACAGGGTTCGGTATATGCTTTTCCGATAGAGCTTAAATCGGTTCTTGGTTTAGTAAAAACAAAATCTATATCTGCTGCAATTACTTACACATTAAACGGGAAGACAAATTCTTTTGCTCATTTTTTGAAAACGATTAAATACGATCATATTCCTACCATCAATTATTTCTATCAAGATAAAGTGACGGTAGTCGATCAAAAAATCATTACAAGTCCTAAGAAAGTAGCCTATATCATTGGTGCAGGAGATTTGGTTCCGGAAGCATTGGAGCAATTGGGGTATCCGGTTACTTATTTACGGGAATGGGATATTACAGATGCAGCACTTGCACAATTCAATGTTATTGTATTGGGCATTAGGGCATTCAATATACATGAATGGCTTACCACCAAAAATGATGTGCTCAATCGATTTGTAAATAACGGTGGTCATCTGGTAGTGCAATACTTAAAAAGCAATCAGGTTGGATTGAAGAAAGTTAAATTGGGCCCTTATCCATTTAGTATGAGTGGCATACGTGTAACAGAAGAAAATGCCAAACTGAATTTTCTTGTTCCCGATCATGCTATTTTTAATTTCCCTAATAAAATCACGAATCAAGATTTTGATGGTTGGATTCAAGAAAGAAGTACATACCAAGCTGATCCAATTACAGCACCTTATGAAGCCTTGATCAGTATGAATGACGCTGGAGAGAAACCTTCTAACGGAAGTTTGATAACGGCTAAATATGGGAAAGGAAATATTACTTATCTGAGTTTGGTATTGTTTAGGCAACTGCCGGTAGGTAATTTTGGGGCGTATAAGTTATTGGCCAATATAATCGGTTTACCTGCCTCAAAATAAAATATCATGCAACCTCGTAGAAAAATCGGATTTTTTACCATTGTGTTAATAGGGGTTGCTATTGGATTTTTTATCAAGAATGTTAAGATAGGCTTGATTATTGGTTTGGTATTGGGCTTATTGGCGGGCGGAATTGTAAACACAAAATCAAAATGATGCAACCGAAAATTCCTTTATTTAAATCCTGGAAAAGCTGGTATTTGTTGCTGATTGTTTTTTTAGGTTTGTTGATGCTATTCTTTTTTTGGTTAACTAAATGCTACCAATGAGCCAAATCGACTGGATTGTATTGATCGTTACCCTTGTTGGGATTGTTGCCTATGGCTTATACAAAAGTCGTACAACAAAAAATTTAGAAGGTTATTTTTTAAGTAATCGGAGTATGCCTTGGTATTTGGTTTTACTCAGTATTATGGGTACTCAGGCAAGTGCCATTACTTTTCTATCTGCACCAGGGCAGGCGTTTACTGATGGAATGCGTTTTGTTCAATATTATTTTGGTTTGCCAATTGCAATGGTAATTCTATGTATCACCTTTGTGCCACTGTTCAGCAAGTTAAAAGTATTTACAGCGTATGAATTTTTAGAACAACGCTTTGATGTTAAAACAAGAATATTTACTTCATCCTTATTTTTAATTTCAAGAGGATTGTCTACCGGCATTAGTATTTATGCTCCTTCAATTATTTTATCTTCTTTGATGGGTTGGGATATTTTTTATACCAATATTGTGATGGGTGGATTGTTAATCGTTTATACTGTGAGTGGCGGCGCCAAAGCAGTAGCGTATACGCAACAATTACAATTGGGGATCATTTTCATTGGCATGTTCATTGCTGGGTATCTGATAGTGCATAATTTGCCCTCTAATATGGGGTTTTCTGATGCATTGGCCATTAGTGGTGCCTCAGGAAAGATGAATGTAATTACCACTGGCTTCACTGAAAATGGATTTGATTGGAAGGATCGGTACAATATCATTAGTGGGGTAATTGGAGGATTCTTTTTAGCGCTTTCTTATTTTGGAACAGACCAATCACAAGTAGGTAGGTACTTAACTGCAAAAGACACAACAGAAAGCAGGGTAGGTCTATTGATGAACGGATTGGTAAAAGTACCCATGCAGTTTTTCATTCTATTATTAGGAGCATTATTGTTTACTTTTTATCAGTTCAATCCTTCGCCAGTATTTTTTAATAAAGCCGTTGAGGAAAAAGCAATGACCACGCCTTATAAAGACTCATTGTTGTTGATAAAAAATAAATTTAATCAACAAGCATTGGTGCAAAAACGCAATAGTGAAATTTTTTTAGCCAATCAATCTACACAAAACAAAGCACTTGTTTTTAATGGCTCTGCCGAATTAAATCAACTTAAAACCGACTATAAAAAAATCATTCAAAAAGCCAGCCCAGGTGCAGATACCAATGATACCAATTATATATTCTTAAGATTTGTAGTAGACTTTTTGCCCAAAGGATTGGTAGGCTTATTGATTGCCATTATTTTTTTAGCAGCTTGGGGATCTATTGCAGCAGCGCTTAATTCATTGGCTTCTTGTACCATGATAGATTTTCACCGCAGATTCAGTACATCAACTATGAACGTGCCGGATCTAAAAAGAGATGAAAAAGAATACAGCATCTCAAAATATTATACATTGGGTTGGGGTATATTTTGCATTATCACTGCCGAATTTGCAACAGGTATGGGTAGTTTGATAGAGGCAGTAAATGTATTGGGTTCATTGTTTTATGGAGTTATTTTAGGTATTTTCTTAGTTGCATTTTATTGTAAGAAGATACAGAGCAATGCAGTTTTTTGGGCTGCTGTTATAGGAGAATTAATGGTAATTAGTTTGTTTCTACTTGATAAATATCAAATTATAGGATTGGGATTCTTATGGCTTAATGTGGCAGGTGCAATGATTGTAGTTTTACTAAGTTGGTGTTTTTCGCTATTCAAAAAGTAAAATGCCATTTTATTATTCGGTTTACAAACATCAACAATGAAAACGTCTTTTAATAAAGTTGAATGGGCCGATAAGGGTATTTTGTATGAAGTAAATATTCGGCAATATACCCCAGAAGGTAGTTTTAATGCATTTGCTCAACATCTTCCTCGCTTAAAAGCGATGGGAGTTTCTATTTTATGGCTGATGCCTATTACTCCAATCAGTCATCAACTAAGGCAAGGTAGCTTAGGTAGTTATTATGCATGTAGCAGTTATACAACGATCAATCCAGCGTTTGGGAATGTGGATGATTTAAAATCGCTAATTGGTAAAGCCCATGCGTTAAACATCAAAGTGATCATTGATTGGGTTGCCAATCATACGGGATGGGATCATCATTGGACCATTGAACACCCTGATTGGTATATAAAAGATGAGCAAGGAAATTTTACGGAGAAAAATGGCTGGCATGATGTAATAGATTTAAACTTTGATGTGCAAGAAATGCGCACTGCTTTAATTGATGCAATGCGCTTTTGGGTGTATGAATGTGATATTGATGGTTTTAGGTGCGATATGGCGCATTTGGTACCGCTTGATTTTTGGCAACAGGCAAGAATGAGTTGTGAATTGATTAAGCCATTGTTTTGGTTGGCAGAATGTGAAGTGGTAGATTATCACCAAGTGTTTGATGCTTCCTATGCTTGGTGGTGGATGCATGAATCAGCAAAATACCAGAAAGGCCAAAGTAGTTTGCATGAAATCAGCAATGTTTTACATGCTTATTCCCAATATCCTAAAGATGCCATTAAATTGTTTTTTACTTCCAATCACGATGAGAACAGCTGGAGCGGAACCGAAATAGAAAAATATGGAGCAGCAGCTAAGGCATGGGCTGTATTTTGTTTTACCTGGCATGGAATGCCGATGATATACAGCGGGCAGGAAACTGCCAATGATAAAAGGCTAAAGTTTTTTGATAAAGACATCATCAACTGGATAGACCCACCCCCGTTACATGATTTTTATGCTACACTTGCGCAATTGCGAATCAACAATGATGCAATTACAATGGGCGAATCGTTCATATTGCCTTCAGACCATGGCAATGAATTGATGGCATTTTTCCGAAGAAAAGCAGATGATTTGGTTTTGGTTTTATTAAATGTTTCGGAAAAAGACCGGCTTCAAATTCAGGTTGACCATGAATGGCTCAATGGAAATTTTAGAAATATATTTTCGAATTTAGAATTTCAATTTGATAGAAAAGCCAGCTTTGAATTGCAGGCAGGGGAGTACATTGTTTACGAGAAAATCCAAAAATAACAAATGGCAAACAAATTCTCGCTGCCCAAAAATCCCTTCGGAATTTTTGAAAGGCTCGAATTTTGTTCGCCATTCTTTTATTATTTGCCTTACTTATTTAAATTACTAGCTTAACTATATCTACTCTTCACTCATTTTCAAAGGATAGGTGTATTTTCCTTCAAAGCCAGGATAAAATCCATCTAAACGAATATTGCCGTTCTTAATAACATTTAGGGCTTCTTTTAATTCGTCCAGATTATTGATTGTTTTACCATTGATTGCCGTAATAACAAATCCATCTTCCATTCTACTCTTGCTCAATAATCCAGTTCCTACTTTTTTTACCAATACGCCACCGGTAACTTCATTGGCTGCGGCTATTTTCTTGTCTAGATTAACCAATTCGCCACCCAGCTTTTCAATAGCGCTACTGTTTTTTACAATATCCGTATTACCAGCTTTATTCTTTAAAGTAATATTGGCAATATTGTCTTTTCCTGCTCTTCTATAGTTTACGGTAATTTTATCGCCTGGTTTAAATCTGGCTACTTGTTCTTGTAATTCTGCGCCACTAGTTACCGCTACACCATTGATTTTTGTAATTAGATCTCCTTTCTTTAATCCTGCAATGGCAGCAGCACCACCTTCCGGAACACTCAATGTATAAACACCTTCACCCTCTTTCAGAGAAGTGCCTATTTCTTTTTCAATTTCTCTTTTTTCTTCATCCGATAAATTGTCTTTAGGGTAGCTGATTCCTATATATGCTCTTTGCACTGTTCCAAATTTCACAATATCAGTTACAATTTTCTTCACCATATTTACTGGAATCGCATAAGAATAACCAGCATAAGATCCTGTGGGAGATGCTATCGCAGAATTAATGCCTACTAATTCTCCAGCAGTATTAATCAATGCTCCACCGCTATTGCCAGGATTCACTGCAGCATCTGTTTGTATAAATGATTCCACTGGAGCCGATCCTTGTCTGTCATTGATTCCAATGGATCTGGACTTGGCACTAATAATGCCTGCAGTAACAGTAACATCTAAATTAAATGGATAACCAATTGCCATCACCCATTGGCCCAATTTAGCATCATCACTGTTTCCGTATATCATGTATGGAAAGGTTTTCCCTTCAATTTTAAT
>CANGTR010000084.1 GCA_947456855.1 Sphingobacteriia bacterium
GAATGCCCTTTTTTCGTCCCCTATAAAAGAAGTTTACAATCCAGAGGACCTTAATCCTTCACGCGGCATGGCTGGATCAGGCTTGCGCCCATTGTCCAATATTCCTTACTGCTGCCTCCCGTAGGAGTCGGGCCCGTGTCTCAGTGCCCGTGTGGCTGATCATGCTCTCACATCAGCTACTGATCGAAGGCTTGGTGGGCCGTTACCCCGCCAACTACCTAATCAGCCGCACACCCATCAACAAGCGCCGAAGCTATAATATAAAGATGATGCCATCTCTATATGTTACGGGGTATTAATCCAAATTTCTCTGGGCTATTCCCCACTTGTAGGAAGGTTGTGTACGTGTTCCGCACCCGTTTGCCGGTCGCCAGCCTTTATATTGCTATAAAGCTGCTGCCCCTCGACTTGCATGTATTAAGCCTGCCGCTAGCGTTCATCCTGAGCCAGGATCAAACTCTCCATTGTAAATGTTTTGTTTGATCTGACTGTTAGTCTCAATTAATCGAAATTAACGTCTGATATGTTATTTATTTTATGATGCTGTTAACCTTAGCCTGAATTTTAAATTCAAGTTACTGTTGCTTCCAAACTTTCAAAGATCTTTTAGCGTTACCGCTGCTACCCATTTGATTGGGGGTGCAAAGGTAAGAGGCTTATTTTATTCAACCAAATATTTTGAAATAAAATTTCAATTTATTTTAGTTGGTAAAAAGCGATTTAAAGAACTGTTATTCAACTACTTGTAGAAGGTTTGCCTGAGTAAAAGATGTAGGCATTTCGTTTGAATGAACTTCCGTTTTTATCGAACGGGCGGCGAAGATACGAGTCTTATTTTAACCACCAAATTTTTTTGTAAAAATTCATGATTTTTTTTGCCATTCATTTCAAAACAACCTTCAAAGAACATCCCCTTTTTTGTAAAGCGGGTTGCAAAGATAAGCAGCGAATCCATCTTACCAAATATTTTTACAAAGAATTTTGAAGGGTAAAAGAGAAAGCTATACAGGGCAAGGCTTTCAGCGATAAAAAAAATTATGGATAAATTACTTTTGCTAGGAATAAGCCTTGTGGAGGCGTACTGAAATCTGCTTTTGAAGCATCTTTTGCTTGAAGTATTAATTCAAAATCTTCCACTGAAATAATTCCCCTACCTACTTTAACCATTGTTCCTACCAATCCGCGCACCATTCCTCGTAAAAAACGATTGGCTTTAACGGTGAATTTGAGCTGATAAGGTTCAGTCCTTTCCCAATATGCAGTTTGAATGCTGCATTCATGGGTATAAACCTGGGTATTGCGTTTGGCAAAACTGGTGTAATCGGTATATTTTAATAATAGCGCTGCCGCCTGATTCAATAGATCAATATCTAAAGAATATGGATAGTGCCAGCCCTTTTCTTGCATAAAAGGATTTTTCTGACTATATATATAGTAGTGATACTCTCTGGCTATAGCATCAAACCTACAATGTGCAGTAGGTTCAACTTGTTGTATGGATTGAACTGCAATATCAGCAGGTAGAATGGCATTCATATTATATACATGCTTTTGTTCTACTACCAATTCAGTATCAAAATGAAAATAATTCTGCAAAGCATGAACGCCCGCATCGGTTCTGGACGATCCAGTAAGATCAATAGGCGCTTTCAGTAAAACTTTTAATGCCTGTTCAACAGCAGCTTGAATAGTAGGTGCATTTTCCTGAACTTGAAATCCATGATAAGCAGTACCCTTATAACTCAATTCCAGAAAATACCTTGGCATTGATTATTGTTTAGTGGTTTTTTGTTGGGAAGCAGAATTATTGGAAGCATTGTTATTTCCCTTTAACTCAACTGCATAAGGTTGATTGTTTGCTGTTTGAATAAATGAAAAAACAAATTGAGCATGAACTGCATTGATTCCCAATAACCAAATAAAAGTTAATGTTAAACGGTAAATGGCATTTTGTTTAAACATGTAATATTGCTTTATACAAATTTATCTATTTTAGTTCTTTAGCAGATATAAACTTTAAAATAACACATTAGAAATGAAAAAAAGCTTACTGATTGCCTGCGTATTTATTACAGGTTTGGGTGTTGCACAAAACTCCAAAGATGATTGGAAAAAAAATTATCGAGCAGTTCCCACCAAAGTCAATGATTTAATTCATACCAAGTTGAATGCCAGATTCGACTACACTAAAGCCCAACTCAATGGCAATGTATGGATTAGTTTGAAACCCCATTTCTATCCTACCGATTCGTTGTTGCTTGATGCAAAAGGAATGGACATTAAACAGGTAGCCATTGTAAAAGCGGGAAAGAATAGTCCACTAAAATACCGATACAATGGAATGGAATTAAATATCCATCTCGATAAAACCTATACCAGCAAAGAGTCTTACACCATTTATATTGATTATACAGCCAAGCCCAATGAATTAGAAGCCAAAGGAAGTGCAGCTATTTCTGATGCAAAAGGTTTGTATTTTATCAACCCTAAAGGCGAAGAAAAAGACAAACCAACCCAGATTTGGACCCAGGGTGAAACAGAAGCTACTTCGGTGTGGGTTCCAACAATCGACAAAACCAATCAAAAAACAACGCAGGAATTTAATTTGACTGTTCCTGCTAAATATGTATCGTTATCAAATGGTTTGTTGATGAAGCAAACCAAGAATACAGATGGAACAAGAACAGATAATTGGGTAATGAATCAACCCCATGCTCCTTATCTATTTTTTATTGGTGTGGGCGACTATGCAGTTGTGAAAGACAGCTACAAAGGCAAAGAAGTAAGCTATTATGTAGAAAAAGAATACGAGAAAGTTGCGCGCAAAATATTTGGGAATACCCCAGAAATGATGAAGTTTTTCTCCGAGAAACTTGGGGTGGAATATCCTTGGGCTAAATACAGTCAAATTGTTGGAAGAGATTATGTAAGTGGTGCGATGGAAAATACCACAGCTACATTGCATCAAGAAAGTGCACAACAAGATGCACGTGAATTAACGGATGGCAATGCATGGGAAGGCACCATTGCGCATGAATTATTCCATCAATGGTTTGGAGATTATGTTACAGCTGAAAGCTGGAGTAATTTAACGGTGAATGAAAGTTTTGCAGACTATAGTCAATTTCTTTGGGAAGAATACAAATATGGCGCTGATTATGCAGCTTGGGAAACATATAGTGGAATGCGCACCTATTTAGGATCTCCTAGTAATGCCTCTAAAGACCTTGTTCGTTTTTATTATGCAGATAAAGAAGATATGTTTGATGGTGTTAGTTATTCCAAAGGCGGAAGAATTTTACACATGCTCAGGAAATATGTTGGTGATGATGCATTTTTTAAATCGTTGAATAAATATTTAACAGATAATAAATTTGGAAATGGAAGTGCGCATAAGCTTCGTTTGGCTTTTGAAGCAGTTACAGGACAAGATTTGAATTGGTATTTTAATCAATGGTATTTTGGAAGTGGACATCCAAAATTAGATATTAGCTATGGCTATAATGCTGATACTAAAATGGCTGCCCTTTATTTAAAACAAACGCAAGGAGATAAACTTTTTAAACTTCCTTTGGCAGTAGACATATATGAAGGAGCAGCTAAGAAAAGACATATGATTTGGGCAAATAATAAAACTGATACCTTTTATTTTCCATCAGCAAATAAACCCGACCTAATGAATGTTGATGCAGATAAAATAATGGTTGCAGAAAAAAAGGACATCAAAACCTTATCAGAATATGTACATCAATTTAAATACGCAGGTTTGTATTTAGACAAAAGAGAGGCCCTAGATTTTGCTTCAAAGAAAATGGATGATCCAATTGCATATAAATTAGTAACCGACGCATTGAATGATCCTTATTTTAGAATACGTGCCAAAGCTTTACAAAGCTATGGCAGCGCTAAATTAGATGAAGCAGTATTAAATAAATTGGCTTCAATGGCAAAGAATGATGCATCAAAAATAGTTAAAGCAGAAGCTATTAGAATGTTAGGTGCTCAAAAAAATATGGCCAATAAAGATGTATTTATAAAAGCAATAAATGACTCTTCTTATTCAGTTGCAGGAGCAGGTTTAGAAGCACTTGCCTTAATAGAACCAAAAGAAGCTTATACCATTGCCAATCAACTAGCAAAAGAAAAAACAAAAGGTGCATTGAAAGATGCAATAACCAGTACCATTATAACCAATGGCGATGAATCGGCTTACGACTTTATCATGAATAATTTCAATAGCATGCCATTATCGCAAGGCAAATTTAGTGCTGTAGGATCTATATCAACCTTTTTAGCAAAAGTGACTGATTTGGATAAATTTAAAAAAGGGGTAGATGCAATTGTTGCATTTAGAGACGAAATACCTTCATCTGCTAGGCCACAAACTGATCCATTTATCAATGGGAATTTGAAAACTTTAGCCGCTGCGAAGGAAGCGTCTTCACAACAAAATTTTGCAGATTATATAAAGAGTAAATTGCCAAAATAAAAATTATTTTGAGACATATAAAAAAGGAGTCAGTTCAGCTGACTCCTTTTTTATAACAATGGTTCAAGTTTATAAGATTAAAAATCAGATAGAAAAATACTTAATCATCTGATTGAATTGAATGAGCAACTACCATCCGCCTCCAGCACCACCACCACCACTGCTTCCGCCACCAAATCCGCCGAAGCCTCCGCCACCGCCAAATCCACCACCTCCGCCAAATCCGCCTCCACCACGGTTTCCGCCCCCTAATAAAGAAGACCATAAAATAGCTTCTGCTATGTTACCGGCACCTCTTCTACTCATCATTCCTCCGCCCCCACTGCCACCGCCTCTACCAACAATCATCAACACAACAAATAAAATAACTAAAAAAGTAATCACAGATCCACCTTTTCCACCGCTTGGTTTTTTTTCTCTTTTTACTTTGTATTCACCCGCCGCTGCTTTTGACAAAGCATTAATGGCATTGTCGATGCCACGATAATAATTTTGTTCCTTAAATGAAGGAACCATTTCATTTCTGTAAATACTGGATGCAGTGATGTCAGGTATCGCACCTTCTAAACCATAACCAACAGTGATCCACATTTTGCGATCATCGATAGCCGCAATAATCAATACACCATTGTTGGTTTTTTTATTGCCGATTCCCCATTCTCTGAATAATTTTTGAGCATAGTCTTCAATGGCCGCACCATCCAATGTTTTAATTAAAACAACTGCAATCTGATTAGAAGTGCTATCATCTAATGCAACTAATTTTTGCTCCAAAATAGCTGCTTGTTCTGCAGACAAAACACCAGCTGCATCGTTAACCAGGCGCGGAGGGTTGGGCTTGGGTAATACGTTTTGAGCTATGGCTAAAACACCACCAAGAATCAATAAAAATAAGAGGAAATATTTCTTCATGCAATTGTATTAACAAAGCCCCTTCATTGACAGAAAGGGCTTTGTAGTTTATTTTCCAAACACAATATCATCAGGCAGTTCATTTCTGTCGCCCTTGTGATCATAAGGGAAATGCGTTACCAATGCTTCACCAATATCATTAATTATTTTAATGAAACCTTCAGCATAATGTTGTAGGTTAAATTCAGACAACATTGTTTTAACTTCGGCATTCCAAAAATCATAGCCCACTTTTTGATGAATACCTTCATCTCCAAATACGGCCAACTGACGGTCTTTCATGGCAACATAGAGTAATACTGCATTGCGTTCTGCAGTTTTATCCATCTGCAAACCAAAAAATAATTCTTTGGCTCGATGCACAGGATTAACCAAACTGCATTTGCTTTCTATATAAATCCTAATCTCGCCACTGGTGCGTTGTTCAGCTTTTCTAATAGCTTCTACTATCGCTTGTTTTTCTTGTTCAGAAAAATACGCTACTGCTTTCTTTTGAAATAATCCGAACATGTACTGATTTTAGAATTTTACTTCAGGTGCTTTTTCAGAACCAGCTTCTGCCTTAAATCCTTCCTTCACTTTAAAGCCAGTTAAACCAGCTAAAATATTCATTGGAAAAGATCTTGCTTTGATATTGTAATCTGCAACAGCAGCATTGAAATCGTTTCTAGAAACCTTAATACGATTTTCAGTTCCTTCCAATTGCGCTTGCAATCCGCGGAAAGCTTCATTGGCTCTAAGATTTGGATAGTTTTCAGTAACCATTAACAATCTGCCCAAAGCCTGAGATAATTGCCCTTGAGATGCCTGAAATTCTTGTAATTTTTCTGGAGTAAGGTCTTTGGCATCTACTTTCATTTGAGTAGCGCTTGCTCTTGCTTTTACCACATTCTCCAAAGTAGATTGTTCAAAATTAGCTTCTCCTTTTACAGTGTTTACCAAGTTGGGAATTAAATCTGCTCGGCGTTGATAATCGCTCTGAACATTGTTCCATGCTTTACTAACTGTTTCGTCTTGTGTAACCAATCCATTATAACCATTGCAGCCGCATCCACCTAGTAAAAGAATTAGACCAGCGATAACAATCAGGGTAATGTTTTTTGTGCTCATAAAATTGTAAAATTTGATGTAAGTTAAATGTTTGTCGTTTGATTTACGCAAATATTACAAAACAAATGCCAGAGAATTGCTGTGGCATTTTGTCTGAATCGGTTGACAATCGACTTAATTGGTCTTTACACGGTTTTGTTCAGCATCGGAACCGGTACTTCTATTTCTAGATGCTTGTAACTTTTGATTACCAAAGGAATAAGTAAAGGACAAACGAATATTTCTAGTTTCCGACCATTGACGAAATACAACATCAATGTCTTGATAGAGTAATTTACCCCTGGTTTTTTGAGAAAATAAAATATCGTTAAAGTTCAGTGTAATTCTTCCTTTTTTCTCTAAAATCGTTTTCTGAATGGCAAAATTGAGGTTGCCTAATTCTTGAATGGTGACAAACTCATTGAGGAATGCTGTTGTGTAAAAGCCAGCTATTTCAAAATTCCAACCTGGTCTTGGCTTATATGCTACTTGCCAATAGGCTTGCCAGTTCCATTTTTTATCGTCATAAACTCCTCCTAAATAATCTGCTTTATATCTATTATAGATGAATTGATTGCCGCCAAAACCACTTATTTTTTTGCCAAAATTCAATGGAAAATTGAGTTCAAAAACCATGCTTTCAAATGCCGCTAAATTTTCAGGAGTGGTAAACGTTAAATTACCATCTTGTTTTGGCGCATTTTCGAAAATAACATCTATTGTTTTATTATAACTGATGGAGAACAATGGTTGATTTTGATAGGTTAATGCCAATTTATATTGATTGGAAATTTCTGGCCTTAACAAGGGATTTCCTTTGGTATATGTAAGTGAATCTAAATATTCAATGAATGGATTTTGTTGTTGATAGCTCGGACGGTTAACTCTTCGGACATATTGAACTACTGTGGAAATATCTTTATTGATTTTATTGGTAAGAAAAACAGAAGGAAATAATTGCCAATAATTTCTATTCAATACTTCATTTGATTGACTGCTTCCTGAGGCAATGGTTTGTTCCGTTCTTAACCCAGTTATTAATTCCCATTTTTCATTGAGCGATTGCTTAAGATTTACATAGTATGCATTGATGTTTTCTCTGTATTCAAAATCGGTACTTCTTTTAGGATCAACGAATCCATTGTTTTTAAATGTGAGGTAATTGTTGATGGTTGCAAAACTAGATTTAGCACCTGTTTCGAAAGTGTTTTTGTTCTTAAATGGTTTTATATAATCTACTTTCAAAACCAAAAACTGAACTGGGTTATCTACAAATTGGGTATTGGTATAAGAACTTCCATCGCTCAGTTGATTGATAATATCACTGGTGTTTTGTAATTCAAAATTGGAGAAATCAATATCCATATTTATAAAATGATCAGCCGTGTCAAAAACATGCTTCCAGTTAAAATTAGCAGCAGCATTTTTGCGATTCGTTTTACCGTTGATCAGGGTTCTGAATTTACTCAACTCTGCACCAGTGCTTGCATTACTCTGTGAAGTGTTATTGACTGTTTCTGTAGTTCCTTCAAAATTGAATCCTCTAAATAAAAATCCAAAAGTATTTTTTGAATTGGCATAAAAATCTACACCCGCTTGATAATTGAATGACAAACGTTCAGCAGGGCTATAATTGGTTTGAAAAAAACGATAGGGTTTAATTAAACGATCAAATTCGTTGTAATCAAAAAAATTATTTTTCAATATATTTCCATTTCCAAAAACATTCCACTTCCCTTTTCGATTATTGATAGACAATGCCGGTGCGAGACGGCGATATATTCTATCTACCCCATCTTTACCCATTTCATACAAGCCTTGAGAGCCAGCTATGGAGATGGTTCCATTGGTTCCTAAATTGGCATTCTTCTTTAGGATAACATTGATGATAGCACCACCCTGAGCATCATACCTTGCACCAGGATTGGCCATCACTTCAATTTTTTCAATATTATTCGCACCCATAGAAGCCAATACCTGATTAATATCAGTGTATTGCGAAGCTTTTCCATCAATCAAAATACCTACACTGGATTTTCCAGGCATGGTAATTTTATCATTCATTACAATTACACCTGGCACTTTTTGCAATATTTCCAAAGCAGTTGATCCAGCAGCTGTTGCTGAATTTTCTACATTCACCACCAACTTATCTGGTCGCTGTTCTAAGAAAGGTTTTTTTGAAACCACCGTAACTTCACCAAGATCAGTAGCTTGTGGCTGAAGAGTAATAACAGGTAATACCACTGCAGTGGTATTGGCTTCAACAGGAAGCATAGCCTTTCCAAAACCCAATGCAATGATGGATATCAAATAAGATTGATTGTCCTTTGCTTCAATGGAATATAAACCTTGATCATTGCTTAAAGTGGATCTTATTAATGTAGAGTCTGCCTTCTTTAATAATAAAACAGTAGCTCCTTTTACTATTCTTCCTTTCTCATCTATTAATTTTCCTGAAATAATGGTTTGTGCAGATGAGTTAATAGATAACAAACAAGTGAGTATTGCACTCAAAAAAAACTTCATTCCGTTGAATTTGAGTATTAAACGGTGTATAAGAGAAAATGTTACAATATCTATTTTTCACCTATTTTTGCCCCGAAATTAAAAAAACGTTCAAACGATCGGCTATGTCAGTATTAGTTAATA
>CANGTR010000085.1 GCA_947456855.1 Sphingobacteriia bacterium
TTATCTCTTATCTATATGAGGTATCTCATAATTCATATCTCTTATCTCTTATCTACATGAGGTATCTCATAATTCATATCTCTTATCTCTTATCTATATGAGGTATCTCATAATTCATATCTCTTATCTCTTATCTACATGAGGTATCTCATAATTCATATCTCTTATCTCTTATCTATATGAGGTATCTCATAATTCATATCTCTTATATCATATCTATATAAGATATCTCATAATTCATATCTCTTATCTCTTATCTATATGAGGTATCCCATAATTCATATCTCATAATTCTCTTAAGCTTATTGACCAACTAAGAATATCGCATTGGCAAAAAGTAATTTTCCGTTTTCCCAAAAATTTCTAAAGAGTGGATCTTCAGATAAATAAACAACAGATCCTGCCCCAATATCTTGCACTCCAAATAACATTCCTTCTTTCAATTTTGCTTTTACTTTTACTCCAGCAAAACCTGTTACATAGGCATCTTTTTTGATGGTTCCTACATTCCAGCCATCTTTCATTATTTCAAATAAATTATTGTCTTGCTTTAAAGTGTAGTAATAATCAGGATATCCAAATCCAAGTGGGTGTGTATTATCTAAGTCTACTTTATAGATAGCGCCTGGAATTGCATTTGTTAGAAAATCCTTATCACGATCTCCGTATTTTTTAACAGTAGAGTCCGAAGATCTTGAATCTGACCTTGATTCTTTTAATTTAATTCCCCAATCTCCACTAGCCATTATTGCCATGGCATTTTCCAATGCAATGATTTTTCCTCCTCCCCTGACAAAATCTTTTAATTTATCAACCATTGCCTTATCTCCCAAATTTCTGTAATTACCATCAGGCAATATCAATACCTGATAATTTTTTAAATTGATTCGAAGTAAATCTACTGCATTGATTAAAGTGGAAGGATATTCCAATTGCTTATCAAAATAATGCCATACTTCACCTGCGCCTAATGAAGATGTTTGATCTCCTGAAACAATGGCTACTTTAGGCGCTTCAGTGATGATATGAATATCGGGCGAACCAAAATCAGCCCCTTTATCCATAAAGCCAGTTTCAACTGCAAAAGCTTGTACATTGTACTTTTTACAAGCCTCATTGGTAAAATCTAACCAATTTGTTCCATTACTAGTTTTTAATACAATCAAAGTTCCTTTTTCAAATACTTTATTTTTATAAGTGAACGGCTTTTCAACAAAGCGAATCTTTAATCCATTTTTTAATAGCTGAGCCAGTAGTTTAGCGCTATTGAAAGAGTTATATGGAATTAATGCCCCATAATTACTAGCCACTTCAGTAATTGCTGTTGCCGATTTTGGTTCGCCGCTCAAATCCAATTTTTCTTTTACAGCATAACCCTTAATTCCATAAGCATAGGCTGCAGACCAGGCAGTAATATCATAGGTATTAGAATCAGTTACTACTGTTTTAGGCTCTAGTAAAACCTTTGCCATTACAGATCTTGGTTGAAAGGCGCTAATGGCAATATGAAACCCTTCATCCGAAAAAGCATCGTCTTTGCCAGAAAAATAATTATACCCACGGAAAGACTTGTTACCAAGCGTTCCATGTTCTATCCCATTTTGATCTAATAATTTTTTTAGTGCAATGATTTTATTTTCTTCCTTAGCAGTAAAAACATAAGTTTTGTACTCACCCATTTTTCCTGCTCTGCTATCTTCAAAAAATTTTTTGTACTCAGCAATTAATTTTTGCCTGTTTTTTGAAGCCATTTCAATTGTAGACATTCCTGTTGTGAAATGATGTAAGGCCCTATCCACTAAAGTAAGTGTATCACCATCTTCGTTTTGAATTGCTAGACCTGCTCTAATTCCGCCTTGCTCATAGGTCATGCCGATTGCACCATTGTAAATTGGATAAGTATCTCCGTAAGAAGGATACAATAAATCAAAACGCTCTTTGGTAAAATACAAC
Organism: Sphingobacteriia bacterium; assembly: GCA_947456855.1. Lineage (GTDB taxonomy): Bacteria > Bacteroidota > Bacteroidia > Chitinophagales > Chitinophagaceae > Sediminibacterium. The sequence continues at coordinate 1,954 of CANGTR010000085.1, forward strand.
CAGTTATTATTGTCAAAATATTTTGCATGATTTTTTCCGATGATTACTTGAAACTCTTTCTGCCATGGGGTTATCACTTCATGCATAGGATCCGCAGCTGGTGCAAAATAATAAGGCTCATTGAATCCTTGCTCGTGATAATCTACATGAATTTGTGGCATCCACTGTAGGTATTTCTTAATTCTTTGTTGCGTTTCTACTTGTGTTTGCCAAGCCCAATCACGATTCAAATCAAAATTATAATGATTGCTTCTTCCGCCAGGCCAGGGTTCTGCGTGTTCGCGAGAAGCAGGATCAGCATTGTAATTTTTTCCAACAACAGAATTGTACCAGTTTACATAACGGTCTCTTCCATCAGGATTGATGCAAGGATCTAATATTACCACCGTATTTTTTAACCATTCTTTGGTTTGCGTATTTGAAGGATCAAGCAATGCATAAATAGTTAACATAAATGCTTCTGTTGAAGATGCTTCATTGCCGTGCACATTATAACTCAACCAAACAATGGTTGGCGCTGTTTCTGTTTGAGATGCCATATTATCAGCATTCAAACCAGCTATGCGAAGATTGTTGTTTCTGATAGATTCTAATTTCTGGATATTTTCTGGAGAGCTTACCGTGGTAATTAATAATTCTCTTCCTTCATTGGTTTCTCCATATTTCTCCAATTTTACCATATCAGGCTTGGCCAAGGCCAAGGATTTTGCATATTCAACTACGCGATGATGTCTTGTAAAACGGGTTCCTACTTTGTAACCTAGAAATTGTTCAGGACTTTGCAATGATTGTGAAAGTGCAGCTCCAGCAAAACTCAAACAACAAACAATAAATAGTATTTTCTTCATAAAAATTAAATGAGATGTGAAAATAACAATAAAGCCTTCAAGAAAATACAATTTTGGGCACAAGTTTCTTTATTTAATTGAATCGAATACCTCATTTTTATGTAATTTAAGCCCATGAGAAAAATAAGCATATTGTGTATTTGCATCATTGCAACCACATTTATATTCGGTCAATCTAGTTTTTCATTTGTAGGACCAGATAAAGAAGTAAACCCTTATTCCTATATAGTAATTAAAAGAGGAGAGTTCAAGCAAGCAGCTGTAAGCAGTGCTCACCCGCTTGCAAGTATGGTAGGTGCAGCAATTATGAAAAGAGGAGGCAATGCATTTGATGCTGCAATTGCTACACAATTGGTATTGGCAGTGGTTTATCCCCAAGCAGGTAATATTGGCGGTGGAGGATTTTTATTGGCCAGAAAAGTAAATGGAGAACTAATTGGTATTGATTACAGAGAAGCTGCACCAGAAAAAGCCAATAGAGATATGTACCTCGATAAAAATGGCAACCCTCAAATGAATCTTTCATTGGCAGGTCATTTGGCTTCGGGTATTCCTGGAACTGTTGCCGGACTATTTGCAACTATGCCTTATGCAAAATTAGCTTTTGAACAGTTGATTCAACCAGCGATAGATATAGCAGCTAAGGGATATGTACTTACCGAAAAAGAAGCAGCCAACTTAAATGGCGTAAGGGAATCAATCACTAAAAACAGTACTCAACCTTCGGCTTTTGTTAGATCAATTAAATGGAAGGTTGGAGACACATTGGTACAAAAAGATTTGGCTGCTACATTAACTCGCATACAAAAAGAAGGTGCAAGGGGATTTTACGATGGCAAAACCGCTGAATTAATTGTTGCAGAAATGCAAAGAGGGAATGGCATTATTGGATTGAATGATTTAAAAAATTATACGGCCAAATTACGCAACCCTTTATCTTTTAATTATCGTGGGCATGAAATCATCAGTTTTGCTCCTCCGAGCAGTGGAGGAATTTTGATTGCACAAATGATGAAAATGGTGGAGAAATACCCAATGAGTAAATATGGTTTTCAAAGTACTAAAAGTGTACAATTAATGATAGAAGCAGAAAGAAGAGCTTATGCAGATAGAGCAGAATTTATGGGCGATCCAGACTTTTTTAAAGTACCTGTAAAAACGTTGATGAGTGATGCTTATTTGTCACAGAGAATGAGTGATTACAATCCTGAAAAAGCAAGTGTAAGTAGTTCAATAAAAGCTGGAATCATTAAGGAGAGCGAAGAAACTACCCATTTAAGTATAGTTGATCCAGCAGGTAATTTGGTTTCAGTAACCACCACTTTGAATAATAGTTTTGGAAACAGAACAGTAGTAGGTGGTGCTGGTTTTATTCTAAATAATGAAATGGATGATTTCAGCGTTAAACCGGGTGTACCAAATATGTATGGTGCAATTGGTGGAGAAGCCAATTCCATTCAACCAGGCAAAAGAATGTTGAGTTCTATGACCCCAACACTGGTATTAAAAGACAAGAAACCATATATAGTAATTGGCACTCCAGGAGGTACAACCATTCCTACATCTGTTTATCAAGCATTGATCAATGTGATCGATTTTAACATGTCTGTTGGCGATGCAATAGATAAACCTAAATTCCATCATCAATGGTTACCAGATGAAGTAGCGATAGAGCCTGACTTTGATAGCAATACCAAAGAACAATTAATTAAAATGGGTTATAAAATAACACCACGTGGTTCTATTGGAAAAACAGAAGGCATTAGAATTCTACCTAACAAAAGAAGAGAAACTGCAGCTGATAAGCGTGGTGATGATTCTGTTGCAGGATTTTAATACACAATCAAAGCAATTTGATTTTTGATTTATTGAATCAATTATTTTACGAAGTCTATTTAGAAAAAACAATCTCTGCTTTACAATAAGCCTTTAAACAATTGTTGCACAGCATAATTGGCTGCCCTAGCAGTAAGGGCCATAAATGTTAAGGAAGGATTTTGTGTTCCAGTAGAAGTCATACAGGCTCCATCGGTTACAAAAACATTTTTACAAGTATGCAATTGATTCCATTCATTCAGTAAAGAAGTTTTAGGATCTCTTCCCATACGCACCCCTCCCATTTCATGAATATCTAATCCTGGATTTTGCTTAGTATCATAAGTTGAAATGTTTTTACAGCCTGCTTTTTCAAGCATGGATTTTCCTTCTTTAAAAAAATCTTTCAATAATTTTTCATCATTCTCGTCATATTCTACATTGATGGATAGCTGCGGAATACCCCAATCATCTCTTTCTGTTTCACTTAAACTAACATAGTTGGTTTCTTTGGGGATGGTTTCGCCTTGCATCATCATATAAATTCTCCAACCACCTAATTCACTAACTGCTTCTTTCAAAGCTGCACCTATTTCTTCTGATTTAGCTCTTCCGCGAGAGGCATTAAAGAAAATCATATAGCCTCTTTTAAAATCCGTTTCTTGTTCTAAAACATTTCTGAAATTAGGCATCATTACTTGTGTAGGTCTTCTACCAAAATAATATTTATCATCGGGGCCATCATACAAAGCATTAATGATACCGCGATAATTGTGAAAGGCAATATACTTTCCTAACAACCCACTATCGTTTCCTAAACCATTGGGGAAACGTTTGCTTTTAGAATTCAATAAAATCAAATTGGTATTTAAACAGGCTGCATTTAAAAAAATAATTTTTGCACGATACTCAGTCACAACATGGGTTATAGCATCAATTACTCGCACTCCTACTGCTTTTTGTAATGTATCATCATAAATGATGGAATCAACTACTGCATTGGTTTGTAAAAATAAATTGCCTGTTTTTTTAGCTGCCGGCAATGTGCTGCTATTACTACTAAAGTATCCGCCAAAGGGGCAACCTCTTTCACATAAATTTCTTGCCTGACATTTACCTCTGCCCTGTTCAAGATGAATTTCATTCGGCTCGGTAAGATGCGCACATCTGCCTTGAATAACATGTCGTCCAGGAAACGCATTCATGATTTTGGTTTGCAAATCACGCTCTACACAATTCATTTCCCAAGGCTTCAAAAATTCTCCATCAGGCAATATATCTAAACCATCTTTATTACCACTAATGCCTGCAAATTTTTCTACATAGCTATACCATGGTGCAAGATCATCATACCGAATAGGCCAGTCTACAGCAAAGCCATCACGCAATGGACCTTCAAAATCGTATTTACTCCATCGTTGCGTTTGTCTGGCCCAAGTGAGCGACTTACCACCTACTTGATACCCTCGAATCCAGCTAAATGGTTTTACTTGAACATATGGATGCTCATAATCTTTTACAAAAAAATGTTTACTGGCTTCTGTGAATGCATAACAATGACTAACAATAGGAGTTGTATCTGCTTCTGATGGAGGAATTTTTCCTCGATGAGGAAAATCCCAGGGGTTCAATGTTGCAGTGGGATAATCTTTTAAATGCTCTACATTTCTGCCCCTTTCCAATACCAAAGTTTTCAAACCTTTCTCACACAACTCTTTGGCAGCCCAGCCTCCACTGATACCTGAGCCAATTACAATCGCATCAAATTGAATAGAAGAAAGTTGATCGGACATTTACTAAAATAATTGATTTGAACTATTGAAACCATTCATTGAAACGAGCTAAGTCTACATTTCCGCCAGTTAAAATAATTCCTGTTTTTTTACCCTCAAACAAAGCCTTATTTTTTAACACAGCCGCTAGTGGTACCACACAACTTGGTTCTACAACTATTTTCATTCTTTCGTAAACCAATTTCAAAGCTGCTTTTATTTCTTCATCAGACACTAACAAAATATCTTTCACATGAGCTCGAATAATGGCCAATGTTTGTTCACTTAGTGTTGTCATTAAACCATCAGCAATGGTTTTTACAAAAGGAGCTTTCTCCACTTTGCCCGATTGAAAACTTAATATTGCATCAGCAGCACCTTCTGGTTCTCCAGCATATACTTCAATGGCAGGATTATAAAAATGCGACCACAAAGCAGTACCAGACAAACAACCGCCTCCCCCAACTGGGGCAACAATCGCATTTAGATCGGGTACTTCTTCTAGCAATTCTTTTGCACAGCTTGCCTGACCTGTAATTACTCTATAATCATCATATGGATGAATAAACTCAGCGCCTGTTTCTTGAATAATTTTTTCAACTGCAGCTTCTCTTGCGGCTTGGTTTGGTTCACAGAAAATAACGTCTGCTCCATAACCCTTAACCGCATTCACTTTCACAGAAGGTGATGTACTAGGCATTACAATATAAGCCTTCGTTCCAAGCTCTCTTGCTGCAAAAGCAATTGCTTGAGCATGATTCCCAGATGAATGCGTAGCAATGCCGTTTTTTAATTGTTCAGGAGATAGACTCAATGAAGCATTCATGCCACCCCTTATTTTAAAAGCGCCAATTTTTTGAAAATTTTCGCATTTAAAAAACAACTCTGTACCAGTCATTTGATTGATGCTGGCATTGGTGAGTACAGGCGTACGATGAATATATGGCTTGATGCGTTCGTGTGCTTTTTCTATATCCGCTTTTGTAATTTCAGTCATGTTTATTTTTTTACTGCAGCTATACAATCTATTTCAATAGCGCAACCATAATTGAGTTGATTGCATGGAACAATAATTCTTGCTGGTTTATGGTCTCCAAAAATGGCTGCATAAGTTGCATTTACAATTGGCCAATGGGCAATATCACTTACAAAAATGCTTACTTTCAACACATGGTTCAAGTCCGACCCTGCAGCCAATAAAATTTGTTCTACATTGTATAAGCATTGCTTGGTTTGTACTTCAATGCTTTCTAATTGAGGGGTTCCATTGGCATCCAAGGGTAATTGACCTGCAACATACACCAAGCCATTGTGCACTATGCCTGGAGAATAATGGCCTTTGGGTTTTAATACAGTGTCAGGAGATAATAATTGAATAGACATCATTGAAATTTAGAAATTTAAATTACGGTAAGTGACTGATATGATTATTGTATTTTGATGATTAATTTACTTTTCCATTATCCACTTCATGAATAAATTCAATCACCCCTTTCATATAAACTTGCTGATCGTCCCACATTGATAAATGACTTCCGTTGGGGCAATAAAGGTATCTGCCTTTCTGCACCAATTTACTTTGCTTTTCCATGGCAGCAGGATCCATTGTATCGTGCTTGCCTCCAATCATCAGTGTAGGCACTCTGATTTCTTTTAGTCGATCAGTGATATCCCATTTTGCCAATCTACCGCTAATGCCAAATTCACTAGGGCCTTGCATCATGGTGTATACTTCATTATTGGCATGTTTAATAGAACGATTGAGCGCATCAGGCCATTCAGCAAGTCGGCAAATATGTTCATGATAGAAATTAGGAATCAGTAATTCCATGTATTTTGGATTATTGAAATCTTTCTTGGCTTCGATATCCCTTATGGTTTTTAAAATGGTTGGATCCATTTGTTTTGCCAAAACCTCATCGGCATATTTGCCATATTCAGGAGCACTGCTCACCATATTAGAAATTAATAAGCCTTTTAAATGCTGCTGGTACTTCAATGCATATTCCATTCCTAAGATTCCTCCCCATGAATTACCTAATACATAAAAGTTAGTACTATCCGCTCCTATGGCTTTTCTAACCTGTTCTACTTCTTCAACAAAACGTGCTGTTGTCCAAAGGCTGGAGTCTTTTGGTTGATCACTATAATAAGAGCCTAATTGATCATATTCATAAAATTCAAAGCCTTCTTTTTGAAAGAATGTTTCAAAACATTCCATGTATTCGTGGGTCATTGCAGGGCCACCATGCAATAAGAGTATTTTGATTTTAGGATTGTTTCCAAATCGCTTGGTCCAAACTTTAAAATCGCCAACTGGAGTTTTGATTGGGATCATTTTTACACCTGCACCCTGAATGGAGTCTCCGTAATTGAAATAAGCGGATAAACTGTTGGTATTCGAGTCCTTTTTTTGCTGGCAGGAACTCAGTAAACCAATTGTTACAATTAAAAGTAAAAAGCGCATTTGGCTGATTTTTAGATCAGTAATATACGAATTACCGCTTTCAAACTAAAATTTTGCCCGTAAGCCTTCTGCATATACATTTGCACCCTACGGGGGGTTAGCTCAGTTGGCTAGAGCGTCCCGATGGAATCGGGAAGGTCATAGTTCTTTTGAA
>CANGTR010000086.1 GCA_947456855.1 Sphingobacteriia bacterium
AACCCAATGTGATATTATTGATATTTACAAAAGTCCCCTTTTCTATATTCTGTGAGGAATTGAAGAACTGTTTGGCATAGGCACGTCTTGTTGGCGTTTCATATTTCGCATCTGTGCGGTCGGGCCGCCAGTAATTATCAAATAAGAATTTTGGGATATTGTACCTGCCGCCATTGCCGCCAAATACTTCTCTTTTAAAGGTACGCAAACTAACATCACCTCCTGAAACTCCATTTACTTGTATACTTAGGTCTATATTTTTATAAGAGAATTGATTGGTTAATCCCCACATAAAATCCGGTTGAGGATTACCGATAATTGTAAAATCATTTCTATCAATAATGCCATCCCCATTGATATCAGCAAATTTGGCATCCCCTGGAATACTTCTAAAATTTGCATTAGGGTTGTTACCTCCAACAATAGGAGAATTTTTTACATCGTTCCAATTCCTGTAAGGCCCTAAATATTGATAACCCCAGAAATTAGACAATGGCTTGCCTTCAACAGTTACGGTATTATCACCGCCCGGCCCCCCGAATATTGGATTTTTTTGAGGTCCAAGGTCGAGTACTTTATTTCTGTTATAGTAAATATTGAAACTAGAATTCCATTTAAAAGCACCTACTAAATTTTTAGAATTAATAGTAAATTCCATACCCCTGTTTTCCATAGAAGACACATTGCGTGTCTGGCTGGAAAAACCTGTTACTTCACTTAATGAAACATTATAAAGCATATCTGATGTGGTTCTCACATAATAGTCGTAAACAATGCCAATCCTGCCATTCCAAAATTCAATGTCGGTACCAATATTAATATCCTTGGTAGATTCCCATCCCAAACCTGTGTAAGCTATGCCAGCATCTGCGGTGCCAACAACCGCGGAGTTGCCTAATATATAAGATACATTATTGAGCCTGTTATAGGCTAAAAAATCAGGAATGCTGCTGTTACCCACAATACCCCAACCAGCTCTTATCTTCCAATCAGTAACTACCTTTTTCATACTTTTTGGAAAGAAATTTTCTTCGGTCAAACGCCATGCAGCAGAAAAAGAAGGAAAATTACCCCAACGGTTGTCTTCCCCAAACTTAGACGAACCATCACGGCGCAATGTTCCGGTAAAGTAATACTTGTTTAAATAGTTATAGTTGAAACGTGCAAAATAACCAGCGATGGTAGAACTACCCTTATTAGTAGTGGCATCCGTAAGCGGGTTTTGTATCGTGCCTCCTGTATTAAGTGTTCTAATATCATCAACAATAAAATTTTGTTTTCTTATGAAGCTACGGTTCCAAGTTGTTTTTTCAGCCTGGTAACCTGCAACTGCATTAAATGTGTGTCCTTTAAATTTTCCGTTATAGGTAACATAGCTTTGCGAATTCAGGTATAGTCTTGATTCCTCATTCATTCTGCCTACATTAACTTGTGACCTTGCATTTGAAAGTGGCACAGTGGAGGGAAGAAAATATTCGTTTCTACTGTTTCTTATATCCGTATTAATCTCGGTACGAAAATTAAAATTCTTTAGAAATTTCCATTCCGTAAAAAGCGACCCTATATTCCTTGTAACAGTTGTGTTATTCTGAATGTCTAATTGGTTGAGGGGATTTACAATCTCAACAATATTAAATTCATAAGGACTTGGGGAATAATTACCAAGATAAGAAACATTACCAATACTGTCATAAGGTGCATATATAGGTGGTGCCAAAAGTGCATTTGACAAAAAACCATTGGGGCCCTCGGAGCCTTCCGCTTGTGCTCCAATTTGTTTAAATACTTCCCTAGAGGGCGCCAAATTAATGCCAAATTTTATTTTATCAGAAGCCTTAATATCAAGATTTATCCTTGCTCCATATCTTGTGTACCCGGTATTTTTCACAATACCTTCCTGATCTAAATAGTTGGCTGAAACCATGTAGTTAATTTTCTCAGTACCTGCCGATGCTGAAACCTGGTAATTCTGAATAAGGGCAGGGTTGGTGATTACATCCATCCAATTTGTATTCGTATTGCTATTCTTGATAGCATCATTCACTACAAACCAACGATGGGTTCTGGGATCAGTATTTACACCCGTATTATACTTGTCATTGGCCTTAAGATTTATAATACGCTGATCATCCGGAGTATTCCAGGTAAACGACCTCCGTGCATCATCCCAAAGAAAAGGGTCATGCAGTACATAGGATTGTGACCGTGAGTCAGCAATGTATTGCTTATACTCCGTTGCGTCAAGCATTTCAATTTTATTCGTATAAGTCTGTCTTCCTAAATTAGATGAAAATGCAAAAACAGGTTTGCCAGATTTACCTCGTTTAGTTGTAATTAAAATAACACCATTGGAGGCACGGGCTCCATAGATAGCAGTGGCGGAAGCATCTTTAAGCACTTCAATTGATTCAATATCTATTGGGTTAATTGCATTAAGGGGATTCTCATTTTTGTTGTAGGATTCGGGAAGTGGCATTCCGTCAATAATATACAACGGTGCCGGGCTGGCACTAATAGATCCAATACCTCTGATGATTACACTTTGACCTGCACCAGGAGCTGGATTTGAATTCGATACCCTTATTCCAGCCATCTTCCCTGTCATTGCCTGATCAAACCCTGCTACAGGTAGATCTTTCAATTCTTTACCATTAAGGGAGGATGTTGAACCAGTAAGATCTCGCTTTCGACTTGTACCATAACCGACCACTACAACATCATCCAGCCCCTTAACCGCAGTGGACAGAACAATATCAAGAACCGACCCGGTTCCTACGGTCTTTTCTTGGAGCTCATATCCCATAGAGGAAAATTGCAAAATCACGCCAGATTCTTTTATAACGATGCGGTAAACTCCTTCCGCATTGCTTATAGTTTTCTCCTGTCCTCCTTTTACCATAATGGCAACTCCACTCAAAGGCTGATTTTCAGAATTAGTTATTTTGCCGGAGATCGTCCGTGGTGTTGCTTGTTGTGAGAAAGATTTAAAAGAAATACTGAGTAAAAAACTCATGAATAACGAAAAAAACATTACCGAGATTGGAAAAGAGATTTTTTTTCTCATTTTGGCAAATTTATTGGTGAATATTATTTTGCAAAATCGTTTTTGCAATTATTTGCAAACTAAAAAATATGTTTTGTAATGCAAAATTTATTTTTATACAGATTTTCGGGTTATTAAATGTGGTGGGAAGGTATATGGTTTTCGTTGGGAGACTTGTTGAGGGTTTTTATTTATCTGGTTAAATAACAATATTATAGCTTGCTTTGCAATTTCATCAATTGGTTGAGAAATTGTAGTTATGCCTGGCGTATATAAGCGAAATAGGTCTAGATCATCAAATGATATAATTGCGATGTCTTGTGGTATTTGCAACCTGCATAATTTTATAGCTTCCAATCCAGCTATGCCTAAATAATTGGTTGAAAAAATGAGGGAATCTAAGACAGGATTTTTTTTAATAAATAAATTAATTTTCTTGACCTTTTCTGCGTAGGGCAAGTTAATTGGTATTTTTAGGATGAATTTTTCTGAGACGGCGACTTTGTTTTTTTTAAGACTATCTCTATAAGCCTCCTCCCTTTCAAGCATATTAACCTGTTCAACATTAGTTGTAATAAACCCAGTTTTAGTGTACCCTTTTGCCCAAAACAAATCCATACACATGGTTATACCCAGCTTATTATCTACTAATACTGAAGGAATTTTTAGTTCAGGATAATAACGGTCAATCAATACAAGAGGCTTATTGGTTTCTGTTAATTCTATTAATGACTTTTTCATGCCTGCTGTTGGTGCAATCAGAAAACCATCCACTTGCCGGTGAAAAAGCATTTGCACCAGATCTGCAGCGTTGATATCATCATTTTCGGTGCTGCAATATAGAATTCTGTAATCATGTTTCTTTATTTCATCTTCCAGAGCTTTGGCGAGTAAAGCAAAAAAAGGGTTGGAAATATCTTCGACAATCAGCCCTATAATGTTTGTTTTTCCTGTACGAAGGCTAACAGCAGTAGAATTAGGCCGATATCCAACCTTTTTGCTGATAAGTTTTATTTTATCAGCCAAAGCATCACTAATTCTCGCTTCTTTATTCTTATTATTTAGTACAGATGAAACGGTAGATGGAGCTACACCTGCCATTTTTGCAATATCCTTAATCGATATTTTTTTCATTTTTAAACATTAAAAAAATAATGAAAGGGGCCTAATCTTCATTATTGTTTTTGCCGAACTTAAAGAAGTACTCAAAGTAAAGTATTTTCAATTATCTGCACTATTGTAAAGTTATCTAATTTTTTACGCTTGAGTCAAAAGCGTATTTACCTCTTTAATTAGCAAGCAGCCTTACTAAAAGCGAAAGTCAGGGATATTACAATAAAGTATGAAACAAAAATAAGCTTGTACTCATTTAAAGGAGGTATTTATCAATCAGAATTTATAAACGCATCAATTTTGGGGCAAGATAGAAATTTTCAACTTTTCTTCATCCTTGAAATATTAGTAGTTCTGGATAAAGAGGATTTAATTTTTTATGGGACTGTTTATAATGGAATATGTATGAACAACCGGTTCATTAAATGGAACCATTGGAAGGCCTTCGGCATTATACACAGTTGCTATTGGGTTTGATTGCCAAGCATATTGCACTTGCGTAGGCCTACTTACATCTTTAGAACTTAATAGAATAGTTTTCCCGTCAATTTTTGCATCTGCCCAAAACCATTTGCCAGTACTATCTGATAAAGCAAAACTATTATTAAGGGAATTCCCTTTATCCATTAGTCCATTCTCAGCATAAGTAAATGAAATCCTGACTTGATCTCCTTGTAAAATTGAAGCTTTAAATAAAGGGCCAGAACCAACCACATTTTGATGATATACATTTTCTTTAGCTGCCTGATAAAGTCGATAACCAACGTCCTGTTTATTAATAGGATGAATATTATACTCATCCCCAATATCGATGATACAAGCCATGGATGTATTTATTGATCGAGATAATGTACTACGTTGAGCATCCCTGAATTCAGCCCAATCATCTTTTGATAACGGAGTAGCAGAACGTGCTTTATAATTAGCCAACTGTACATACAAGAATGGACTATATCCTTGCTTCCATCTAACTCGCCAATCATCAATTAACATTGGCTGAAGGTCTGCATATTGCTTTGCTTTAGCCGCATTGTTTTCTCCTTGGTACCAAAGAAATCCTTTAATACCATATGGGATCAATGGATGTATCATTCCATTAAAATTTACAGTAGGTTTATTATAATAATCCTGCCATCCGGCTACAGTAGGCTCTATTTTATTATTACTCAACCAATCACCATCTAATATTTTTTTTGACCCATCACTAAATTGAATATAACAATTAGTTGTTCTGTCTCCTATATCTGCTATACCCCAATTAACATACATTCGAATGGTTAAAACATTTTTACCTACTTTCAACAACCCTTTTGGAATTAAAATACTCTTATCTTTCATTTTAGCAACTCCTTGCGCTATCTCTTTTTCATTCAAATAGATATGATCGTTTTGATCTTTAATAGGAAGAAATATATTCAAAGTTTTCTTTACTTCTTCCTCCGATAGATCAAAAGTCTTTCTAATCCATATTAAGCCCCAATAAGACCCATAACCCATTTTTGTACTGGTTAAAGGGAATGATGTTTTTGTAAATCCTGTGTCGTTAAATATTATACTTGTAACTCCAGCCTTTAACCCAAGAAAAGATGTTTTAGCAACATAATCTCTATCTACTTCCGATTTGATCGATTTTCTTACAAATTCATTCCAATGAGATGAATCTTCGTCTCGCTGATTTAAATATTTTGTAAAATCAGGATGCGTATTCAATCTCTCCTTACTCATCCAAGATTCAATAGATGTAGCACCTCTAGCAGAAACTATTACACCTACAGGTATATGTTGATCCAAATGCAATGCTCTAGCAAAAAAATAGGCTACAGAGGAAAAACTAGGCACATTAGCTGGTGTACATATTTTCCAATCGCGTTGAACTATATCATTTAATGGAATTACTGAAGTTACATTATCAATTATTCTAAATCTTATAGCAGAAAAATTGGCATTCTTTATTTCTTCCGCCTTATTCAATAAATCTGAACCAACTCTATGCTCCATGTTAGATTGACCAGAAGCCAACCAAACTTCTCCCAACATAATATTATTATATTTAATTTTCTCCATTCCTGAAGAAATAATAAGTTCATAATTCTTCCCATCAGCATTCATAGCAGGTAATGAGGTCATCCATTTCCCATTTTTATCACTAACCATTTCGAATAAATTTCCTGCAAAAGAAATATTCACCTTTGCCAAAGGCGCAGCATTACCCCAAATGTTAATTGGAATACCCTGTTGAAATATGGCATTGTCACCAAAAATACCTGCAGTTTTTAGTTGTGCGTTTACAGATTGATTAAATAAAAAAATGAATAAAATAATAAATACTAAAATCTGATGCAATAACTTGTTTCTTATACTGAAAAAAGTACCGATATAATGAGCATAATTCATGTATTGAATATTATTGTTTTATTGGTTCAAATTCTACTTCTATGATCCCATCTTTAATTCCTTGAATTAATATACTTAGCCTCTTAAATCCTTTATTTTCAGTGTTTTTTGTTAGTGGGAAAGATTCTCCTGGCAAATAACTAGCATTCAAAATCTGAAATTTTGCATAAATAGGGCTTTTAATAGTAGCGATCATTTTCTTATTATTCATTTCAAGTATTGCCCTTTGTCCTCCCGCTTGAATAGAAATAGTTGCTTTTGTATGCATCCCCCACCAAATAGTATTGGATTTTTCTGAATTAATTACATCCTTAATCGTAATTAAAGAATTCGATTTAACCAGTTTTATTGATCTTGAATAAGTAGAAACATCTCGATAATAACATTGCGAAAGATCTAGTGTATATGAACTTTCATTTACACCTATTTGCTGATTTATTAAAGTTGCTACCCCCATTTCATTTTGATCAGGTCTAGAAGATGGATTAAACACCAAACAATTTTTACCTTCTGCTCTCAATCTATAGAAATGCCATCTGCCAGCAACTGTTTGTGGCGAATCGATACCTGTGTAGGTGGGTAAAGTAGTTTTAGAGAAATATCCGGGATAGGTATAATTATCGCTACCAAGATTTCCGTAAGCCCAAACTTCCCCCATAGCTTGAATGTCAAAACTTCCAGCATCTAAATGGCCATGATTAGCAAAGTTTTTACCCCCATGCATGGAAACAAATAATGCATTTTTATTCCATCCATCCCTTAAAGACATTACTTCTATACCATGCATATGATTTTCTAATGCAATTATTTTGGAAGTAGATTTTGAATTAACCATGCCTGGGTTGTAATACAACATGTCCATCCAACTCATTGTATTGGCTTCTTTACAAAGTTCATATTGCATTTTTGCCAAGGCAGAATCGTTATTGTTTTTTGCAAACCAGAAAAAAGACCTGATTCTACTATTCTTAACAGGATCATCACCAATACTTAAACTGGTCACAGGACCAGAAACATATGCTGGAAACCATCCGGTTTTCTTAAAGCCAGCCAATTGATCTAATCCAAATGCAGAACCCAATACTCGCTGCATGCTTTCCATTGCAATGGTGGTGTACATAAGACCATAGCCCCAATACATCAAACCTTCTTCGCTTTGTCCATCTGGCTCAAATGATTGAATATATTTAGGGAGTGCATTGATCGCTAAAGCGATTATTTCACTCATTTCTTTTGGATCATCTTCATACATTGCTAAAGCCGCCATGATGATTCCTCCATTGCAGATACCATTCCAATTATGATTAGCTGTTGACCACCATATCCTCTTTTGCAATTGCTGTTTGCCTGGTATTAACACATGCTTCATTACTGCATCTTTCATCATTTTTCTTTCGCCTGGATTCATAAAAGTGTAAAGCGCATCGTATGCCAATGCAAAATCAAAACCTCCAATACCTGCATCTAAAAAATGACGATTAGCCCCCCAATCAGGAAACTCACTCAACTGAATAAACTGATTGATCACTCTGCGTGCATAATTAGTATCCCCAGTTAATTGATACATCATTATCAATGGTGGCAATTGAACCGCAAACTTATGAACGGAGGGTACTCTGAGCTTTGCATCATCTAGAAAGTATTTCAACAATGGTTGTTTCAACACTTCATTCGCTTCTTTAAAATTGTGTTGATATCCTATACGAATAAGCGTATCATTGTTTTGATTCAATTGTATCACCCTATCTATATCTTCTTTTGAAAAAAATAATCTTGGATGAATATGCTTAACTAATGAAGCGTCTAAACGCCCTTTAATCATTTCGGGAGTCACGCGCAATTCATCTAACCTATTCACTTGACATAAGGATGCTTTACTTAAGATGAGTAATAGAATAAATAAAAAATACTTGTAGTTAATATTCTTAGCGTTCATCTTGATTTTTTATTATAATAGGGCATTCCAATTACCTGTATAATAAGCCTTATCTACTTTTTCCAAAAATTCGAGATTATTGTTTACACGAGCTTGATACCTAAGGTCTTGGTAAATATAAAAATTGAGCCAGAAAGCATAATCATATTTCTCTTGCAAAGAATGTGGTTGTTTATAGAATGAATACCAATTTGTATTCATTGTATATTTTTCAGCCAGTTTTAAAGCGAGTAAAGCACGATTCCAATTTTTATTGGTGATCGTTTTAAACAGCGTTGAAAAATCAGTATTGCGCATATTAGCAGTTTCAATTACTGATTGCCTATCATTTATTTTCATTTTGATAAGGGAAACCGAATCTTCAAATAAATGGTCACCATCTAGATCGTAGAGTATCTGATCTATAAAACCATTTCCATCTGTGTCTTCATATTTTACACTCGCAAATTTTTCTGGCATTAATTGCAATCTTTTACGATTCCATTTTTCATAAAAGCCTCCA
>CANGTR010000087.1 GCA_947456855.1 Sphingobacteriia bacterium
AGTCCAACATCTCTTTTACACCAAAATTGTTTACTGCAGACCCAAAAAACACGGGTGCTATTTTCCCTTTTAAATAATCATTGGGATCCAATGCCCCATAAACCCCATCGATCAACTCAATATCTTCTCTTAATTGAGCCGCATCTCTTTCTCCAACTTTTTCATCCAAAATAGCATCATTCAAATCGTTGATGGCTACCGTATCTTCTTCTGTTGCCTTGGTACTTGCCAAAAACAAACGCAGGCTTTTTGCATCCAAATTATAGACCCCCTTAAATTCCTTACCACTATTAATGGGCCAAGTCATCGGGTGAAGCGAAATACCCAGCTCTTTTTCAATTTCTTCCAATAAATCAAATCGATTCTTTCCATCCCGATCCATTTTATTGATAAAAACAATTACAGGCGTATCGCGCATTCTACAAACCTCCATCAATCTTCTGGTCTGCGCTTCCACCCCATTCACACTGTCTATCACCAGAATAACACTGTCTACTGCAGTAAGGGTTCTATACGTATCTTCTGCAAAATCCTTGTGCCCAGGTGTATCTAATAAATTGATAAGGGTATTGGCATATTCAAATGTCATTACCGAAGTAGCTACCGAAATTCCACGCTGGCGCTCTATCTCCATAAAATCACTGGTGGCTCCTTTCTTGATCTTATTGCTCTTTACTGCACCAGCTACTTGAATTGCACCTCCAAATAAAAGCAACTTTTCGGTCAATGTGGTTTTACCGGCATCCGGGTGAGAGATAATAGCGAAGGTTTTGCGTCTGTTGATTTCTTTTTCGTACTTCAAGTGGAAAGGTTTTAATAAAAAAGCGCCTCAAATATCAATTTGAGGCGCGAAGGTAAAACAATAATCATTTAATTAAGACTTCGAAAGTCTACTGGCACCAACTTACTAACTCCAGGCTCTTGCATGGTAACCCCATAAATCACATCTACAGCTCCCATGGTTTGTTTATTGTGGGTAACAATGATGAATTGCGAATTATCACTGAATTTTTTAATCATTTGTGTAAACTTGCCCACATTCGCATCATCCAATGGCGCATCTACCTCATCCAATATACAGAAAGGAGCAGGTTTGATTAAATAGATGGCAAATAACAAAGCGGTTGCTGTTAAGGTTTTTTCTCCTCCACTCAATTGAGTAATGGAAGACGGACGCTTACCCTTGGGTTTTGCCACAATTTCAATGCCTGTTTCTGCCAAGTTTTCTGGATTTACCAATACCATATCAGCCGTATCTTCTTCGGTAAATAAGGCTTTGAATACTTTTTGGAAATTCTCTCTTACTTTATTGAATGTTTCTAAGAATTGCTGATTGGCGGTAGCCTCTACTTCTAAGATGGTTTGTAATAAACTTTCTTTTGCAGTAACAAGGTCATTCTTCTGCTCAAGAATAAATTCATAACGCTTCTTCATTTCTGTATAAGCTTCAATGGCAGTAGGGTTTACTTCACCCATGTTTTCCAAACGCTTGCGCATTCTATCAGATGCTGCTTGTAATTCTTCCAGCGGCGTATCGGAAGTTCTGGCCTGATCTAGTATATCATCCAACTCAATTTTAAACTCTACACTAAGCCTTTCTTTCATACCGGCTAATTGCAATTTTAATTCATTGAGTTTGTCTTTGATTTCATTGAACAAATGCTCAATCATTTCCTTGCTCTTCACTTTCATGCGAAGGGCGCTTTCTTTTTCTTGCAATGCGTTTCGGAAATTATAATATGCCTGGTCTGCTTCGTTCAATTTAACTTCTTCTTCTTCTTTGGCTCGCATTAAATCTAATAACAAGGCATCTACTTCTTTCAATGCATCATTTCCTTCAACAATATCGGCTTCTGCTTCTGCCAACTGGGTTGTATTGGATTTGATCTGCTCATGCAAATCGTTCAATTGATTTTCTTTGAACAATAATTCCTGCTTCAAAGCAGTGATTTTACTCTGCTGACGAGTTAATTGAAGATTCGTTTCATTGAATTGACCTGATGCAAAATGATAGGCCTGCTCTGATGATTGATAGTCTTGCTCTACATTCTTCATTTCTTCGGATGTAGCATTCAATTGCTCATTTAATTGAATCAATTGTTCTCTGGTTTCGGCAATAGCATCCTGCTCGTCTTGTAAACGATTATTGATATCCGCCAATCTTTGCTCTCCATTCTGTTGAGCTGCCAATAGATTTTCAATTCTATTTTTAGCAGCGAAAACCTGATTGGTTAATTGGTTGATTTCTTGTTCTGTTTGCTTAATGGCATTTTCTTTCAATTGATCATTAAAAGCTATTACTTCATTGTGCTTAAACTGGATATCAGACTTTAATAAATTTACAATTGATTCTTGATCGATGATTTCTTCATGCAGTTTCTCCAAGTTTTTGGCACGGCCAATTTTCTTTCCTTCAAATAATCCAATACTACCCCCCGTTAAAGTGAATTTGCCTTTTACGTATTTACCGGTTTTTTCTAATACAACCGATCCATTGCTATTATTCAATGCGTCTTCGTTTTCGGCGATATACACGTTGCCCAATAAATATTCAGCCAGTTTACGGTATTGCTCATCCACTTCAATTACATCCATTGCTTTGAATGTATTATTGGGTTGATGGGTATCAATGCGGAAATTGGCAAACTGATCTAATAAAAAGAAATTGGCTTTTCCTTTCTGGTGCTGATCTAGCAAATGAACTGCCTGAAGCCCTTCTCCCATATTATTAACAACATAATAATTCAAATATGGCTCTAATACATTTTCTACTGCAGTTCTATATTCTTCTTTAACATAAATAATGTCTGAAAGAATAGGTGCTGTATGATTCCATTCTTTGTTTTGGTGCAAAAACTTGATACTTTCTGGATACCCTTCCATCGAATCAATCAAACTCTTCAAGAGGTTGTATTCATTTCTTTTGGCATCCAATTTTCTATTCTCTTCAGCCAACTCACCTCTTAAAACTTCTAACTGAGCTTGTGTTTCAAAAATCTGGTCTTTGGTTTTTTCATGCTGCTCCTGCAATTGAACCAAATCGGTTCTTTTTGCTTCTAGCTCAGCTTCTTTATCATTGCTTTCGACTTGTAATTGCTGTAATTGGTGATTGCGGTTTTCTTTCTCTTCGTTTAACTGCAATTGAGCACGTTGCAAATTTTGTATTGAAGTGTCTGCTACTGCTACTTTCTTTTCTGCATCAAACTGGTTTCTTTGATATTGCTGGTACTTATTGCGAACTGCGTCTACACCCGCTCTTTTTTCATCAAAAACCCTACGCTTGTCTTCTACTTCAAATTGGGCAGCTTCTACTCGCTCTTGAAGTGCCGTTAAATTGGACTCCTCTTCTCCTACTTGTAATTGAGAATATTCTATAGAATCTCCAATGGTTTTTAATTGACCTTCGGCTTTTTCTAAGAAATCTTTTAAGTTAGATTCTTTCTCCTTTAAATATTGCAATTTCTGAGAAGCCAAGTTTTTCTCATTCTCCTTGGTGCGCAAATTTTGTTGCAACTCATTAAAGCCATGCTGCATGCTTTGCAAAGCACGCTCTTGAGTAATAAAAGAAACTTTTTCTTCTTCAATAGCCGCTTCATCGGTAGCAATTTCAGCTTCTAATTGCATTTTTTTATCCGACTCGGTTTCTTGTTGCTCTGTAAGCGATTTATAAGAAATATTGAATCCTTCCAAGGCTGCTTTGGCCAATTCAACAGCAACTTCTTTGTATTCTTTTTTGATTTCAAAGAATTTCTCGGCTTTTCTGGCCTGACTTTCTACTGTTTTTAATTGATTGTTGATTTCGAACAACAAATCTTCGATACGTGCCAGATCTTGCTCTGTGGCATCTAATTTATTTTTGGCTTCCCTTTTTCTGGTTTTATAGATGGTAATGCCAGCAGCCTGCTCCAACATCCTTCTTCTGCTATTCTCTTTGTCTTTAATAATATCATCTACCATGCCCAATTCGATGATGGCATAACTATCGGTACTCACCCCAGTATCCATAAATAAATTATGAATATCCTTTAAACGGCAGCTTACATCATTCAATCGATATTCACTCTCCCCGTTTTTATAAAACCTTCTTGTTACGGTAACCGTATTGAACTCGGTAGGCAATAAATTCTTGGTATTTTCGAAAGTTAAACTCACTTCCGCCAAACCACTAGCACTTCTGGTTTTACTACCATTAAAGACCAAAGCCTCTAAATTTTCACTTCTTAATGCAGATATTTTTTGCTCTCCAATTACCCATCGAATACTATCAATGATATTGCTTTTTCCACATCCATTTGGCCCGATGATACCGGTTATACCTTCATCAAAGCTTACTACTGTTTTGTCAGCAAAGCTTTTAAACCCTTTGATTTCTAATGACTTTAATCTCACTTTTTCGGTATTTAATACTCGCGAACATAAGTTAAAAACAACAGAAACATTAGAACAAAAAATGTACTGTGTATAACAAGTGAAGAAGAATTTTTAAATGGCAATATAATAGTTGAATTTTGATTTTAATTATAACTCATAAATTATTGTAAATCATTTTATTAATAATAATTATATTAACTTCTTGTTGAAGCAATGGATCTACCTATTGCCATGATTAAATCAATGGCTTTCCAAGACAACAAGTTCTTGTTATTTGATGCTATATTTGGCATTAAGAATCAAGTGGTTCTAGTTTCAATTGTTCACCAAACCGCATGACACCCTTGGCATCTTCCCAAATAGTATTTACGGTTACCAATGACTTAAGCTTCGATCAACGTATGCATCGGATTGCCAGCTGCTTGGCTGAAAATGGATACCAAGTGAGACTTGTAGGTGTTCGCAAAAAGCATTCAATACCCTTTCATTCAACCCTTTATCAAACCAATCGACTTTCTTGCTTCTTTTTAAAAGGACCCGCTTTTTACCTAGAATACAATATCAGACTTCTCTTTTTTCTACTTTTTACCAAATCTGATATCATCTGCGCCATCGACCTCGACACTATTCTTCCTTGCTATTTAGCTTCTGCCATCCTTTCTAAAAAAAGAGTCTATGATGCCCATGAATTTTTTACCGAACAAAAAGAAGTATTAAGCAGACCTGCCATCAAATCTATCTGGGAAAGCATCGAATCATTTGCCGTTCCTAGGTTTAAAAACGGGTATACCGTTAATAGTGAACTGGCCAAGCTATTTGCCGAAAAATATGGAGTAAAATATCAAATCATTCGAAATATTTCATTTAGTTATCCTTTAGAAAATATTGATAACCAGCATAATATATTTATTTTATATCAAGGTGCTGTAAACGAGGGGAGGTGCTTTGAACAATTGATTCCGGCAATGAAATGGGTAAACGCGCCGCTTATCATTGCCGGAGATGGCAATTTTATGAACCAAACCAAAAAGCTTATCCAATTCTATAAGTTGGAAAAAAAGATTACGCTTTTGGGCCTTGTAGAACCCAAGGAATTGAAGAAACTCACCCAGCAGGCATATATTGGCTTAACCCTATTTGAACCGAATGGCATTAACCAATATTATTCGCTGGCCAACCGATTTTTCGATTACATGATGGCAGGAACTCCTCAGATCTGCGTAAACTACCCGCTTTACCAAGCAATCAACGATAAACATCATTTTGCGCTATTAATACCTGACACTCACCCGCTTACAATTGGAGATGCACTGAACAAATTACTGGAAGACAATGTTCTATATAAAGGTCTGAGGCAAAATTGCCTTGAAGCAAGAAAAGAACTCAACTGGCAAAATGAATCGAAAAAACTAGTTGAATTCTATAATACCCTTTAATTATTTGGAAAAGCACCTGCATATAATCGCTTTTGATGTTCCCTATCCCGTTAACTATGGTGGTGCCATAGATGTATTTTACAAATTGCCCGCTTTTCAAGCCCAAGGCATCAAAATACATTTGCATTGCTTTGATTATGGCAGAGGACATCAGCCCATTTTAAATCAATATTGCGAATCGGTTCAATATTATCATCGAAGCCAAGGGCATAAGGGCTTTTCGTCGAGTTTGCCGTATATCGTTTCAAGTAGAATCAATGAGGAATTGTTTACCAATTTATTGAAAGACGATTATCCGATTTTTATGGAAGGGGTTCATTGTACTTATCTGTTACAGGACCCCCGTTTCGAAAAAAGAAAATGCTTTGTTCGTTTACACAATATTGAATATTTGTATTACAAAGACTTGTATAAACATACCACCCATCCAATTCGAAAACTCTACTATTGGAATGAATCTCGATTACTCCATACCTACGAAAAGAAAATTGCCCAAAAAGCCATATTCTGGGGAGTTAAAGAAGCAGATAATGATGTTTTTAGAAAAGAATTTGGTTGTAAGAACATTGAAGAACTTGAGCTCTATTTACCAGAATGGAAGGTAAGTTGCCAAGAAGGAATAGGTTCTTATTGTTTTTACCATGGCGATTTAAGTGTTGATGTAAATGAAAAAGCCATCACCTGGTTATTGAAAGAAGTAATCAGTAAAATCAAAATTCCGATTGTAATAGCTGGTAAAAATCCATCTAAAAAACTACGTGATTTGGTATATTCCAATGACTATTCTTGTCTTGTAGAAAATCCTTCGGATAAGGAAATGGATGACATGCTTGCAAAAGCTCATATTCATTTAATGCCTTCGTTTATCGAAACCGGTATGAAAGTAAAACTGCTTAACACTTTATACAACGGAAGACATATTGTGGTAAATGAGGCAACTGTTGCCAATTCTGGTTTAGAAGCTGCTTGCCATATTGCTACCACAGCCAATGCTTTTGCTGAAATTATTGTACAATTGTTTCATCAACCTTTTACAGCAGAAGAAATAAAACTCCGAAAAAATTTATTAGAAAAAAGATTTAACAACGAGAAAAATGCCATCAAACAGGTGGGATGGATTTTTGGGGAATAGTTATTGGTTATTGGGTTATTGGTATTTAGATACGCATAAAATGTATCTCTTATCTCCTATCTCTTATCTCATATCTCCTATAGAATATCTCTTATCTCCTATCTCTTATCTCCTATCTCTTAATTCGAACGCTAGTGAGTAGCATTACTATCGATCACTCTTCCACCTTCGGTTTTCAACATTCTGCTTGGGTAACGATTAATCACAATAAAATCATGGGTAGCCATTACTACCGTACTGCCATAATCTTTGGCTATTTGTATAAGTAATTGCATGATTTCATCACTGGTCTCAGGATCTAGATTGCCTGTAGGTTCATCGGCCAGTATTAGTTTTGGCGAATTCAATAAAGCCCTTGCAATATCTACTCTTTGCTGCTCTCCGCCACTCATTTCATAGGGCATTTTAAACCCTTTTGCTTTCAAGCCTACTTTTTCTAACACATCATTGATTTTCTCTTCAATCAAGCGTTCATCCTTCCATCCGGTTGCTTGCAAAACAAACCTCAGGTTCTCATGTACATTGCGATCAGTTAATAATTGAAAATCCTGAAAAACCACCCCTAAATTTCTTCTCAAAAAAGGCACTTTCTTCCAATCCATCTGCCTTAAATCGAAGCCTACAACTGAAGCTACTCCTTCTGTTATTGTTAATTCGCCATAAAGTGTTTTCAATAAACTGCTTTTACCAGTACCTGTTTTACCAACAAGGTAAACAAACTCACCTTTATTGATTTCAAAATTGACGTCTTGTAAAATCAAGTTATTTCCCTGATAAATATTTACGTTTTTTAATGAAATTACTGATTCTGGCATGATTAGATTTTAATAATTAGATACAACAAATATACGGTTTGGAATGGCTATAAACTATGTTAATATTCATAAACCACTTCTCCAAAATGACCTTTTAATAATAAAGATGACTGATTATTGATTGAGGCTTCTACCCTACCAACAATTTGCGCTTCAATATTAAAGGAAGCCGCCATTTGAATCATTTTTGCTGCGGCTAATTCATTGGTAAAGATTTCCAATCGATGCCCCATATTAAATACTTGATACATTTCTTTCCAATCCGAACCTGAATTTTCTTGTATCATTTTAAAAACTGGAGGGGCTTCAAATAAATGGTCTTTAACAATCTTTAAAGGAGCAGGCAAATATTTCATGCATTTTGTTTGCCCACCACCACTGCAATGGATAACACCATCTATATCATCGAAATGATGCTCGAGTATTTGTTTTAATAAAGGGGCATAAGTTCTTGTTGGAGAAAGCAATAATTTACCAACAACCATCATTTCATTGCCAACCTTAATGGTATCCGTCATTTTATTTTTTCCTA
This sequence comes from Sphingobacteriia bacterium, assembly GCA_947456855.1. Classification (GTDB taxonomy): domain Bacteria; phylum Bacteroidota; class Bacteroidia; order Chitinophagales; family Chitinophagaceae; genus Sediminibacterium. Next base: position 8,287 of record CANGTR010000087.1, read on the forward strand.
TATACACTACTTCATTTGCCAATGTTGGTTCAAAAGTTTCCGGAAAATGAGTAGCATAATATTTTTCTAATACATCATGTCGGGCACTGGTTAACCCATTGCTTCCTAAACCGCTATTGTACTCGCTTTCATAACTGGCTTTTCCTGCACTGGCAAAACCTACAATTACATTTCCAGCCTTGATTTTTTCGTTGGTAATTAATTTTGATTTGGGCCATCTAGATGTCATGGTACCATTTACTGCAATGGTTCTTACAACATCCCCAACATCGGCAGTTTCTCCTCCTAAATAATGAATATGTACTCCATATGCTTTTAATGTATTAAAAAAATCTTGTGTGCCATTGATTACGGATTCTAATATAGCTCCGTTAATCACCGCTTTATTTCTGTCTATGGTAGAAGAAAACAACAAATTATCGGTAATTCCAATGCACAATAAATCATCTAAATTCATGGCAACTGCATCTTGGGCAATTCC
>CANGTR010000088.1 GCA_947456855.1 Sphingobacteriia bacterium
CCTCTTTGATTGCGGTCATTGGATTTTTTATTGGAGGATTAGTTATGACTTATTTTATCATGCCTTTAATTTTTTAAATAATGAAGTTGATTAAATTTTTATTGTTAGGAATTGTATTTGGAATAGTCATGGCTAAATCAGAAGCCATTTCTTGGTTTAGGATTCAAGAAATGTTCAGATTTCAGGCATTTCATATGTATGGGATTATTGGAACTGCAGTTACGCTTGGTGTTATTGGCGTTGCATTGATCAAAAAATTTAAAATCAGGGATTTTCATGGTAACCCTATTTTGTTTTTTCCTAAAGACAAATCAATTATTAGGTACTTAGCAGGAGGAAGCATATTTGGGTTAGGTTGGGCATTAAGCGGTGCTTGCCCTGGTCCGATGGTAGTTAATATTGGGTATGGATTTTTGTCTATGACTGTGGTTCTCTTTTTTGCTATAGTTGGTACTTATCTATATGGTGTTTTCATGAAAAAACTACCTCATTAATTAAATACACAATTAGAATGGAACCAACTGATTCAAACTCAAAAGAGCAAAGTTTAATTAGAATGATTCAGCGAATGTTGAATTTGATAATTGTGCTGGTTGTATTTATTATTTTATTGCCATTGGTCATGTACAACGCAGATAGCATTGTTGCTTGGTTTAAACCTGCAAATAAAATAGCAATAACACCTCCTTTACCTGAATCTGTTTTAGTTAAAGAAAAAACCAATGATGCAACTATATCATATTGGCAACCTACTCCCTTGGATGCAGTTACTGATCCAACTTTGAGAGAACAAGTAAACTATGGAAAAGAGTTGATTGCACATACTGCAAAATATTTGGGACCAAATGGTTCTGTTTTACAAATTACCAACGGTCAAAATTGTCAAAACTGTCACTTGCAGGCAGGTACTATGGCATTTGGGAATAATTATGGTTCTGTTGCTTCTACTTATCCAAAGTTCAGAGCCAGAAGTGGCAGCTCTGAAAATATTTATAAAAGAGTGAATGATTGTTTTGAAAGAAGTTTAAATGGTAAAGCATTGGATGCAACAAGTAAAGAAATGCAAGCGATCTTAGCTTATATCAATCATATTGGATCCAATGTTACAAAAGGAGAACGTGCCTTAGGTTCTGGATTAAAAGACATGGCTTTTTTAGATAGGGCAGCTGACCCTACAAAAGGCAAAGCGGTTTATATAACCAAATGCCAAAGTTGTCATCAATCTAATGGAGAAGGTGTTTTACAAGCAGATAATATAGAATACAGTTTTCCTCCACTTTGGGGCAAGCATAGTTTTAATGATGGTGCAGGACTTTACCGTATCTCTAATTTTGCTAAATATATAAAGTACAATATGCCTTTAGGTATTACGCATGAAAACCCACAATTGACGGATGAAGAGGCCTGGGATGTTTCAGCTTATGTATTAGCGCAATCACGTCCACATATGAATGTTCCTAATGATTGGCCTGATATTTCAAAGAAGCCCATTGATCATCCTTTTGGACCATATGCTGATACATTTCCTGAAAAACAACATAAATACGGACCATTTAAACCTATTGCATCGAATGCAAAAAAATAATTTCTATGATTAAGAATAGAAGAAAATTCATTCAACAAATTGGTGCATTAAGTGGGGTAGGGCTAGTTTCTGCAACTGGATTAAGTAATGTAGCTGCAGCAGAAAGTAGTCTAGAAGATAATCATAGGAACGATGCAAGCGATATTACTATCTTAACCATTTTACAGACCACAGATGTTCATTGTCAAGTACATCCTCATGATGAATTATTTTGGGAAAATGGGAAGTCGGTATTTAGAAAAACAGGGGGCTATGCACATATTGCAGATTATTTAACAAAGGAAAAAAAGAAAAATCCGAATAGTTTTTTGATTGATACTGGGGATATGTTTCAGGGGAGTGAGTTGTCTGTAAAAACGTTGGGTAAAGCGATGGTGCCTATTTTGAATGCATTGAATTATGATTTGTATTTGCCAGGAAATTGGGAAGTGATTTATTATAAAAAAGCCATGCAAACTTTGTTGGGAGCTTTACATGCACCAAAGGTTTGTGCTAATATGTTTCATGATTTGGGTGATGGAAAAAAAGGTGAATTGATTTTTCCTCCATATCATATTTGGCATTCTAATGGAATTAAAATAGGATTTATTGGATATACAGATCCTTTGGTTCCAATAAGACAATCCCCAAATTACAGCAAAGGAATTATATATACTAAACCAGAAGAGAATCTGGCACATTACGTAGATGTGTTGAGAAATCAAGAACAATGCGCTGCAGTGATGGTGATTGCTCATCTTGGATTATCACAGCAATTGCATTTAGCCAATCAACCTGTATGTGCAGGTGTAGATTATATTTTGGGGGGAGATACACATGAACGAGTTAGAAATCCTATAGTTTGTAAATATGCAAAAGTAGTAGAGCCAGGTGCATTTGGTTCCTTTGTTGGTAGGCTCGAATTGAGTTTTAAAGATGGTAAATTGATCGATGATGTATACAGTTTAGACGAAGTAAATGCTGCTGTTTATAAAGCGGATAAAAAAATGACCGCTTTGATTAATCAATACGAACAACCCTTCACCAATCAAATTTATGCCATAGCTGGGTATAGTACGATTCCATTATACCGATATTTTGTAGTGGAAAATCCAATTGATACACTCATCCTAAACGCAATCAAATGGAAGTTACCAGAAATGGATATTGTATTGTCTAATGGATTTAGGTTTTGTCCACCAAGAACAACTCCAGACTCAACAGGAAATATTCCCATCACGGAAGGATTCATTTTTGATATGCTACCTGTTGATAGTACGGTAAGAACTGGTGCTGTCACTGGAAAGCAATTATTGGATTGGTTAGAGAAAGAATTAAATAATGTATTTGCTAAAGACGCAGATGAGCGCTTTGGTGGATGGGTGGTTAAGTTTAAAGGAATGACTGTAAAATTTGAGGCATTTGCCGATAAAGGCAAACGCGTAAAAGAAATTAAAGTAGGAAATGATTTGATAGACCTAAACAAAACATATACTATCTGTGCTTGTGAGAGAGCTGGAGATCCGGTTGATATGTTGTGTAGAATGAGGAATGTGAAGAATCCGAAGAATACGCCTTTTACCTTGCATAGTACTATGATTGATTATTTAAAAAATAATTCACCTGTAACACCTAGTCCAGAAAAGAACGCCATCATTTTGGATGCTCCTGAAACCTTACTTACACAAGTAACTGGAGTGGATTATACATTCCGCTAATGAATAAATAAGTAAATAAACATGAAATTTTTTTATACAACCATTGCTTTATTGCTATGGTGTAATCTATCTTTTGCTCAACACCAAGAAATTACTGCTAAGCCAGATATGTGGAAGGGTAAACAAGAAAATATATTGGATACTAGTTCATTGTTATACGCTTTTAAATCGGGCAGGGTAAATGGTCATTTCAGGTATTTTTTTATGGCAACGGATAATGCAAAAACACTTACTGATTTTTATGCTAATGCAGTAGGCGGTGGTATCCGCTATGAAACAGCAAAATTTAAAGGATTTCAATTTGCTGTCAGTGGATTTTATATTTTTAATATTGGTTCTTCCGACCTAACCAAAAAAGATCCTCAATCAGGACAAACCAGCAGATATGAAACACCATTGTTTGACGTTGCAGATCCAGCAAACACCAATGACCTTGATCGATTAGAAGAATTTTATCTAAAATATAATTACAAAAAATCTTCGATCACTTTTGGCAGACAATTGATCAACACACCCTTTATTAATCTTCAAGATGGAAGAATGAGGCCAACTGGGGTAGATGGTGTTTGGCTAGTTTTAAACGATATACCAAAAACAAAAATAGAAGGAGGACTTTTAAATGCTATTTCACCAAGAGGAACAGTAAAATGGTATGGAGTAGGAGAATCGATAGGGGTCTATCCTGCTGGGCTCAATACCGATGGAACAAAATCTGGCTATCCTGGTCATGTGGAAGCCAATAACTTAATACAAGCGGCCATTCATTTTGAACCGGTTAAAAATACCACTTTGCATGCTTGGAACTTATTGGTACCCAATGTTTTTAATACTACTTTACTACAACTGGATTATACCATACCAACCAATGAAAAGGAGCATCAATTTTATACGGCATTACAATTGGTTAAACAACACGCTTTAAAAAATGGGGGTAATGCAGATCCTGCTAAACGCTACATAGATAAGGATAACGGCGCTTTTAGTTTTGGAGCAAAGGCTGGTTTTAAAACTGCTGTATGGGATCTGTCATTGAATTATAACAGAATTACAAAACAGGGAAGGTATTTAATGCCAAGAGAGTGGGGCAGAGATCCATTTTTTACTTTTTTGCCACGAGAAAGAAATGAGGGCTTTGGTGATGTGAGTGCTATTGTTGCAAAAGCTGGATACACGATCCCTCAGAAAAGGATTAAACTAAATCTAGCTGGAGGCTATTTTAAGTTACCTGATGTTAACAATACTACTTTGAATAAATACGGGTTGCCTTCCTATATTCAAATCAACGCAGATATCCGATATGCTTTTGTAGGTTTTTTTCAAGGCTTGGATGCACAATTATTGATCGTAGGTAAAATGAATCAGGGAGAATTATATCAACAAGCTAAATACGAGATCAATAAAGTAAACATGGTTCTCTATAACTTTGTGCTCAACTATCATTTTTAAGCATGAACAGAAATGCTACACCATTTGATTTGATTTTTGAACCGGCATTAGTTACTGAAATGTATCAGTTTGGCGAAATCAAACAGTTCAAAGAAGGCGACCTTATTATGGATTACGGAAAGTATATTCGATCTATGCCGCTGATTTTAAAAGGTGCCATTAAAGTACTTAGAAAGGACGAACAGGGCAAAGAATTACTACTGTACTATTTATCTAGCAATGAGAGTTGTTCTATGGCGTATAGTTGCTGTGTTGAAGCAAAAAAAAGTGAAGTAAAAGCAATAGCAGAAGAAGATGTTGAACTATTGGCCATACCGCATATTAAGTTAGAAGAGTGGTTGTGTAAATATCCAAGTTGGAAGAATTATATTATGCGAAGTTTTAACGAACGTTTTTTGGAATTACTCAAAAATATCGAGTCCATTGCGTTTCATAAATTAGATGAGCGCTTGATCGCTTACTTACGAGAAAAAAAACAAATTACAGGTTCTAGTGTGGTCAAAGCATCGCATTATTTAATAGCCGATGAATTGGCTACATCAAGGGTGGTCATATCTCGTTTATTAAAACAATTAGAAAATGATGGACGCGTTTTATTGTACCGAAATGAGATTAAATTGCTCACCAACTTTTAAGTTATATTTGTAAGATAATTAATTAAATGAAACATTCTCAAATTGTCGGATTCTTGCTTGCATTGGTTGTTCTTGGATCATGTTTTTTCCCTTGGGTAATAATAGAAAGCAAACAATTAACTATTTCTGGTTTTCATACTAAAGGAACCAATTTTGGAAGACCAGGTCTTTTTATTTTTTTTACTGGCGGTCTTAGCCTACTATTTTTCTTGATCAATAAAATTTGGGCTAAACGACTCAATGTTTTTGTTACAACATTTTGTTTTACTTGGTCTGTAAGCAAGTATCTAATGCTGTCTGCATGTTTAGCAGGAGAATGTCCTGAAAAGCAGATTGCATTATATGTTTTGGTTGCTGCTTCAGCAATCATGATGGTCATGAGCTTTCTTCCTAAAATAAAAATTAGCGAAAATTAATCTTGTTTCGCTTCAAATTATTTATGTAACTTGATTGAGCTCTTGTAATGCTGCTTCAATTTTTTGAACACTTTCTATTATTTGTTCTTTTGTAATTAATAAAGGCGGAGCAAATCTTATTTTGTCTCCATGTGTAGGTTTAGCCAATAACCCTTTTTCTTTTAGAATCAAACAAAAATCCCATGCTGCTTCTGGATTTGGATGGTTGATAACGATGGCATTTAAAAGACCTTTACCTCTAATTGTTTTGATAAATGGAGAATGAAGTTTAGCCAATTCATCACGAAGTAATTGGCCCATACTATTTGCGTTTTCTGCCATATGCTCCTCTTTCAAAACAGTTAAAGCACTGATAGCAACAGCACAAGCAAGCGGGTTGCCTCCATAGGTAGAACCATGTTCTCCTGGCTTAATATTCATCATGATATAATCGTCTGCTAATACTGCAGATATTGGTAAAACACCTCCGCTTAAAGCTTTTCCTAAAATTAAAATATCCGGACGAACATGTTCATGATCGCATGCCAGCATTTTCCCAGTTCTAGCTAATCCTGTTTGAATTTCATCTGCAATGAACAATACATTGTATTCAGTACAAAGTGCCCTCACTTTTTGCAGGTACCCTTCATCAGGAATTACAACACCAGCTTCACCTTGAATAGGCTCAACCATGAAAGCGCAAACATTTTTATCTTGAAATGCTTTTTCCAAAGCAATGGTATCATTATAAGGAACCAATTCAAAGCCAGGCATAAATGGACCAAATTGATGGTAACTGCTAGGGTCTGTAGAAGATGAAATGGCTGCCAATGTTCTTCCCCAGAAATTGCCTTCAGCAAAAATCACTTTCGCTTTGTTTTCTTCAATGCCTTTTTGGGTATAAGCCCATCTTCTTGCCAATTTAATAGCCGTTTCGCCGCCTTCAACTCCAGTATTCATGGGCAATACTTTTTGATAACCAAAATAGGAAGTAATGAATTGCTCGTATTCACCTAGTAAATTATTGTGAAAAGCCCTAGAAGTTAGTGTAAGTTTTTGGGCTTGTTCTATTAATGTATTGATGATTTTTGGATGACAATGTCCTTGGTTTACAGCAGAGTATCCACTTAAAAAATCGATGTATTTTTTGCCATCTACATCCCATAAATAAACGCCTTCTCCTTTATTTAATACAACTGGTATAGGATGATAATTATGAGCACCGTATTGGTCTTCTAATGCTAAATATTTGGCAGTATTTGATGAAATCATATTCATGGGAATGGTTATTGAGTTATTGGTAATAACAGCAAAAAGGGTTTGTTAAACGACAAAAAATTGTCTGGTAAATTAGTGTCTTGAAAATGAACAGGGGATTATTTTACCCCAAAAGGATGATCGAGGAAATCTAGGTTAAAATGTAGGAAATGCATTGTGTTCATCAGGTCTGCAAGATAATATTATTATTTTGTATTCATGGAAAATCTTATTTTCAATCCCAATAAATAATTATTATGAAACTACTCAGGAAATTAATTTATTCAATCATTGCGCTATTGATAGCATTTAGTGCATTTGCCCTTGTTACAGGTAAAACCTATTTGTTTAAGGCGGCCTATTACAATTTTGCCAATATTGACGATTATAGAATTTTCAGCAACAATACAGTAGTTGCTGGCAAAGAAAAACCTTGGGCAATTGGTAGCAATTATAATCAAGTAGCTTATCCTGATTCTTTGAATCAATTGATGGAAAAATTAAGAACAGTAGGGTTGTTGATGATTAAAAATGATTCCATTGTAATGGAAAAATATTGGGATGGTTACTCTGATAGTTCATTGTCTGGGTCGTTTTCAATGGCAAAAAGTATCACCAGTTTATTAATTGGTGTTGCCATTAAAGAAGGGAAAATTAAATCTGTTGAACAGCCTGTTGGTGATTTTATTCCAGCATTTAAAGAAGGAGAGAAGGCCAAACTCCGAATTGTAGATGTGTTAACAATGAGCAGTGGAACCGATTGGGATGAATCCTATTGGAACCCTTTATCTGTTACAGCAGAATTGTATTTTGGAACCGATGCAAATAAAACAGCCAATAGTGTTAACATGATTCATGCACCTGGTACATTACATTCCTACAAAAGTGGTGATACACAATTGCTGGGATTAATTTTAATCAAAGCAACCGGAAAAACACTGAGTGAATACGCGGCTGAAAAATTATGGCAACCACTGGGAGCAACACATTCGGCTTTATGGAGTGTAGATCAAGCAAACGGAAAAGAAAAAGCCTATTGCTGCTTTAATTCTAATACCAGGGACTTTGCAAGAATCGGAAAATTCATGTTGGATAGTGGAAAGATAGATGGGGTGCCCATTATAGACAGTGCTTATTTCAAACAATCAATTACACCTTGTGGAATTGAAGATGCAAAAGGGGTAAAATGTGATTATTATGGATACCAATGGTGGATTGATCCTGAGCACCCAGAAGTTTTCTATGCAAGGGGTATTTTGGGCCAGTACATCATAGTAATACCTTCTAAGAAAACAATCATCGTAAGATTGGCGCATAAAACCGATCCTTTAAGAGTGAGAACTGTTCCTAAAGAAGTTAGGTACTTGATTAACTGGGGATTGGCCAATTGATTGTACTTTCGCCAAAATTTAGCTAATTGAATCCTTCGGTAGCAATTGTTATTCTTAATTATAATGGCCAAAAATATTTGGAACAGTTTCTGCCATCGGTAATGGCAACAACTTATCCAAATATTAAAATTGTTGTTGCCGATAATGGATCAACGGATGATTCCTTGATTTTTTTACAAAATAAGTATCCCTCAGTTACCGTATTGAGCAACTCGACCAATGAAGGATTTGCTGGTGGATATAATTGGGCATTGAAAAGGGTTGAAGCCCAATATTATGTGTTGTTAAATTCCGATGTAGAAGTAACGCCTGATTGGATCAATCCAATTATTCAGTTAATGGAATCTGA
>CANGTR010000089.1 GCA_947456855.1 Sphingobacteriia bacterium
GTTTTAGGAATCTGTTATGGAGCCCAAATGACCGCTAAATTATTTGGCGGAAGGGTAGATAAATCCAACAAAAGAGAGTATGGCAGGGCTTCCATGGAAATTAGAAAAGAAGATGCTATTTTCAACTCAATACCCAATAAATCACAGGTTTGGATGAGCCATAGTGATTCAATTACTGCTTTACCAGAAGGTTTTACCGTATTGGCTACCACTGAGAGTATTCCTGTAGCAGCATTCAAAAAAGAATCAAATGACAGTTATCCACTATACGGTTTCCAGTTTCATCCCGAGGTATATCATTCAACCGAAGGGAAAAAGATCATTAAAAATTTTTTAGTTGACACTTGTAAATGCAACCAAAATTGGACACCTAACTCTTTTGTTGAAGAAACAGTTGCAAAATTAAAAGCTGAAATTGGAGACAAGCAGGTGATTATGGCTTTGAGCGGAGGAGTAGACAGTACCGTTGCAGCAACATTAATTTCAAAAGCAATTGGCAATCGATTACATGGAATTTTTGTAGACAATGGTGTTCTTAGAAAAGACGAATTTCAACAAGTGCTTGATACATATAATACCATAGGACTGAATGTAAAGGGCATAGATGCTAAACAATTGTTTTATGATGCGCTAAAAGACCAAACAGATCCTGAAGCAAAAAGAAAAGCAATAGGCAAACTCTTTATAGATGTATTTCAACAAGAAGCATTAAAAATGGATAATATTTCCTTTTTAGGCCAAGGAACCATTTATCCAGATGTAATTGAGAGTGTAAGTGTACATGGTCCTTCACAAACCATAAAATCGCATCACAATGTAGGGGGCTTACCAGATACCATGCATTTGTCTTTAATTGAACCATTGAGATACCTTTTTAAAGATGAAGTTAGAAAAGTGGGGTTAGCGCTAGGCATACCTGCAGAAATGATCAATCGCCATCCTTTCCCTGGACCTGGTTTAGCCATTCGAATTTTAGGAGAAGTAAATGCAGAAAGAGTAGATCTTTTACAAAGAGCTGATGCCATTTTTATTAACGGACTTAAATCTGCTGGATTGTATTCAACCGTTTGGCAGGCCGGAACCATCCTTTTACCTGTAAAAAGTGTTGGAGTTATGGGAGATGAAAGAACCTATGAATTTACAGTTGCATTAAGAGCCGTAACTTCAGTAGATGGAATGACCGCTGATTGGGCACATTTACCTTATGCATTTTTGGCTGATATTTCTAATGAAATTATCAATAATGTAAGGGGAATCAATCGAGTGGTGTACGATATAAGTAGCAAACCTCCTGCAACCATTGAGTGGGAATAAATGATTGAATGCAACAATTAAAAAAAATAGTAACCCTTTTTATTGGCTTATTGATTGGTTATGCAACAGAAGCACAAGTAATTAATAAACAACTTAAAGTAGCTGTATTTGCTCCAATATACTTAGATACGCTATTTGTTGGAGCAACCTATAAATTAGGGAATGCCAATCTACCTAAATTGGTTTTACCTGGATTGGATTTTTACAATGGAATGTTATTAGCCATTGATTCCTTAAACAAAGAGAAACAAAGTTTAGAAGTATTGTTCTTTGATACCAAAAGCAATGAAAACCCCATTGAAATAATCCTTGACAAAAAGGAAATGCAAGATGTATCATTAATAATTGCTGCTTTTAATAATAGAATAGAAGTAAAAACAATTGCCGACTTTGCTTTAGAAAAAAATATTCCTTTGCTATCGATGACCTATCCCAATGATGGAGGAATTACAGGCAATCCTTTTTTTGCAATGGTGAATCCAACACTGAAAACCCATCTAGATGCTATTTATAAATTTATTCATAAAACCTACCCAATCAACCATATAACTGTTTTTAAAAGGAAGGGGACAACGGAGGATATGATTGTGGGTAGTTTCAACGAACTCAACAAGAAAACGCAAGGACTTCCGTTGAAAATAAAAACCGTAGAACTTTCAGACACATTTACAACAGCCCAAGTACAGATGCATTTGGATAGTACCAAAGAAAACATCATTGTATGCGCCAGTTTAAATGAAGCTTTTGGCTATAATTTAGTAAAATCAATTGCGTCTTCAAAAAAATACAAAGCAATTACCATTGGCATGCCTACTTGGGATGCTATTAAAGATATTGGAAAAGATGCCGAAATAATTTATACCACACCCTATAATTATTCAAGAACCGACAAAATTGCTCAGCAAATAAACAATCAATATCGAAATAATTATTTTGGAAGACCCAGCGACATGGTATTTAAAGGATTTGAAGCTTTGTATCATTTTGGAAAATTGTTGATTACTTACAACAAAAATTTGATTGCGCATCTTTCAGACAAATCATATAAACTGTTCAATGATTTCGACTTTCAGCCAGTAAAGCAGAAAAACGATACAGCTATTCCTGATTATCTAGAAAATAAAAAAATCTACTTCATTAAAAAAGTAGACACCCAAATCAAAGTGGTTTATTAGAACTCTTTTACTATCCCAGATGTTATTAAAATATGTCAACATTTAAAGGCAACAAAGAAAAACTACCTCAAAAACCTTGTGTTGTTTGTGGGAGAAGCTTTACTTGGAGAAAGAAATGGGCCAAAAACTGGGAAGCTGTAAAATATTGCAGCAAATCTTGTAGTATGCAAAAAACAAAAGTTGATCGATAACACTACTATAGGATACCTTATCATCAAAAACTGGTTGAGTGAAAAATCATTTCATCCATTTGATTTTCAAGAAGCAACTTGGAAACAGATTATTGCAGAAGAAAGTGGTTTAGTAAATGCACCAACAGGATGCGGAAAAACCTATGCAGTGTTTTTAGGAGCCGTCCTACAATTTATCAATGACCATCCAAAGGAATACCAAGATCTAAAAAACAATGGATTACAATTGCTTTGGATCACTCCATTAAGGGCATTGGCAAAAGATATTGGAAGGGCAATGGAAGAAGCCATACAATCTTTAGGTATGCAATGGAAAGTGGGTATTCGAAATGGAGACACTTCTACTTCAGAAAGAGCCAAACAGAAAAAAAACATTCCAGAAGTGTTAATCATCACTCCTGAGAGCTTGCACCTGCTATTAACACAAAAAAATTATCCCGACTATTTTAAAACACTTCGCATCATTGCAGTTGATGAATGGCATGAATTATTAGGAAGCAAAAGAGGTGTACAAACAGAGTTGGCTATTTGTAGAATCATTCATTGTCAAAAAAGTTTATCCATTAATTCTTTTGGTGAAAAAAAGGAAGCTGCTGCGCCCAAAGAAACACTAATCTGGGGAATTAGCGCCACCATTGGAAATCTAGAACAGGCCAAAGAAGTATTGCTTGCCCCTTTGCAAAAAGAAGGCGTAATCATAAAAGCAGATATAGACAAACCGATAGAAGTACGTACGATTATTCCAAATGAAATAGAAAAATATCCATGGGCCGGACATTTAGGAATTAAGCTGGCTGCTTCATTAATACCCATTATAGAAGCAAGTAAAACCACGTTAATTTTTATTAATACACGTGGAATGAGCGAAACATGGTATCAAACCTTATTAAACATTGCACCTCAATTAGCAGGTGCTATTGCTTTGCATCATGGAAGCATAGAACAGGAACTTCGCTTATGGGTAGAAGATGCATTGCATACCCAAAAATTAAAAGCGGTGGTTTGTACTGCCAGTTTAGATTTAGGAGTAGATTTTAGGCCTGTTGATACTGTTATACAAGTAGGTTCGCCTAAAGGGATTGCCCGATTCTTACAAAGAGCAGGAAGAAGTGGACATAGACCGGGAGAAATAAGTAAAATATATTTTCTTCCAACACATAGCTTGGAATTGGTTGAATCTGCTGCATTACAAGAAGCCATAAAACAACAATCAATTGAGAGCAAAGAACCAATGACTGCATGCTTTGATGTGCTTTTACAATTTTTATGTACGCTTGCAATTGGCGAAGGATTTCATGCTGCAAGCATTTATGATGAGATCAAAACCACCAACTGCTTTGCAGATTTATCCATCAACGAATGGAATGAAATCTTAAATCATTTAGTCAATGGAGGCAATGCTTTACAACAATATGATGAGTATAAAAAAGTTGAACTGGTAGATGGGTTATATAAGATTACCAACCGAAGAATGGCCATGCGGCATCGAATGCATATTGGAACCATTGTGAGCGACGCTATGTTGAAAGTAAAGCTAATGAGTGGTGGATTTATTGGGGTAATTGAAGAGTGGTTTGTCAGCAGGATAAACCCTGGCGATACATTCACTTTGGCTGGTAGAAATGTAGAACTGATCATGATCAAAGAAATGGATGTGATTGTGAAGAAATCAAATTCAAAAAAATCAATCATTCCTTCTTGGATGGGTGGCAGAATGAGTTTAACTGCAAATCTTGGCCAAATACTCAGACAAAGTTTCACCAAAGCTTTTGATGAAGATGCCCCAATAGAATTAAAAAGTCTTCGGGCATTATTTGAATTGCAGGCCGAACTCTCTATAATACCAAAAGAGAAAGAATTATTGATAGAGCAGATCGAAGAAAAAAATCAATTTCATTTATTGGTTTATCCTTTTGAAGGACGTCAGGTACATGAAGCCATGAGTTCCATTCTAGCATATCGCTTGAGTAAAACTACCCCCATCAGTTTTTCAATTTCAATGAATGATTATGGATTTGAATTATTAAGCGACCAACCTATTCCACTAGATGATAGCAATGTACTTGAATTATTTTCTGGGGATAATTTATTAAATGACATTCAAAAAAGCATTAATAGTGCTGAAATGGCTAAAAGGAAATTCAGGGATATTGCTGTGATTGGGGGGCTTATTTTTCAAGGCAACCCGGGTGAAAAAATAAAGACAAAACATTTGCAATCTTCAGCCGCATTGCTTTTTAAGGTTTTTGAAGAATATGATCCGAATAATATTTTATTAAGGCAAGCCTATAACGAAGTAATGAGTCAACAAATGGATGAAGTTAGATTAAGGTTGGCTTTGGACAGAATTGCAAAAAGTAAAATTAAATTACAGTTCCCTAAAAAATTGACACCCCTCTCCTTTCCCATTATTGTTGATGGGTTGAACAGAAATAGTTTGTCCTCAGAAAAAATAGAAGATAGAATTAAAAAAATGCAAGAACAGTTATTGCATTAATAAGTATTTCTACGCCTATCTTTACCAAGTGAGTTTACCTGTTTTACATACGATTAACCAACAGCATTTTTGGCTCTCTCCAACTAGGGTTGTTTTTTGGGAAGAAGAAAAAATACTCATTTTATCGGATACCCACTTTTCTAAAACAGGCCATTTTAGAAAGAACGGCATAGCTGTTCCGCATGATATATATAAGGAAGATTTACAAAACTTATTCAGCCAAGTTAGTTTATTCAAACCCAATACTATTCTCATTGTAGGAGATTTATTTCATAGTACCGAAAACAAAGAATTGGATTTATTTTTAAAATGGAGAAAAGATTTCAGTCAAATTAAATTTATCCTAGTTAGAGGGAATCATGATATTCTACATGAAACATGGTATAATAAGGCTGAGATCGAAGTTGTTGAAGGGTTTTATCAAGTGCAGGATTTTGTATTTGTACATGACCCAGCTGATTCTGTTGAATATAACAAAAACTGTTTTATATTTTCTGGACATATTCATCCAGGCATTTTAATAAAAGGAATTGCCAAACAATCTTTACGATTCCCTTGTTATTATTTTAGTAAGAACAATTGTATCCTTCCTGCATTTAGTAAATTCAGTGGTATTAAAATAATGAAGCCAAAAAAAACGGATACTGTTTATGCCATTTCAAAAGATAGTGTAATCAAATGTTGAAAATAGCTTTCGATCCGATATATGCGCATCCTCTTCCTGAAGGGCATCGATTTCCGATGCTGAAATACGAATTGATACCGGAGCAATTAATACATGAAGGCACTGTAACAATCGAAAATTTTTTTAAGCCAGCAATCTGCCCTGAGTCGGTTGTTTTATGGACACATGAAAAAGCCTATTACGATAAACTAATTTATCAGCAACTATCCGCTTCAGAACAAAGAAAAATTGGATTTCCTCAATCGCCAGCACTTACACAAAGAGAACTAATCATTACCCAAGGCACTATTGATTGTTGTATGTATGCAATGGAACATGGTGTAGCGTTAAATATAGCAGGTGGAACACATCATGCATTTGCAGAGCGTGGTGAAGGGTTTTGTTTACTCAATGATATGGCTACTGCTGCTAATTATTTGTTGAACAATAAACTAGCTAAAAAAATATTGATCATCGATTTAGATGTTCACCAGGGAAATGGAACTGCCAAATTAATGGAGCAAGAAGATCGTGTATTCACATTTAGCATGCATGGAGAACACAACTATCCGTTTCACAAAGAAAAATCTGATTTGGATATTGGTTTAAAAGATGGAACCGATGGTGCTACTTATTTAAATTTACTTCAATCAACATTACCTCGAATAATAAAAGAACATCAACCAGATTTCGCATTCTTTTTATCAGGGGTAGATATTTTATCAACCGATAAATTTGGGAAACTAAAAGTTAGTATAGATGAATGCAAACAACGCGATGAATTTGTTCTCAAAATATTGCGAAATGCCAAGATCCCAGTAACCATTGCAATGGGCGGCGGTTATTCGCCGGATATTAAAACTATTGTAGAAGCACACTGTAATACCTATAGGATTGCTTCAGCACTTTTTTAGAAGTTAATAGTTATTAATTATTGGTTATTAGTTGGTAATAACTTTAAATACTGGTTTACAGTTTATAGGAAAATTGCAAGAGTTGGCTATATAACAAAGCTGATGCGCTTTATGATGCAATTCATTGGCTTTATCAATCATAGCTAAATCAGTAATGGCAATAGTTGGATGCAATGTTACTGAAGTAAATTTTCCACCAATGGCAGGGTCTTCCTCCATTGTTCCTTCTGCCTGATCTTTGTAATCAACTACAATTACTCCTGCTTCTGCACATAAATGCAAATACCAAAGCATATGGCAGGAAGACAATGAAGCCACCAATAATTCTTCTGGATTATAACAGAGTGGATCTCCCCTAAATGCAGGATCAGAACTCGCCAATATAGATTGCTTGTTCTGTCCAACAATCAAATGACTTCGCTCATAAGCTGTATAGGCCGATGTTCCAGAGCCAAGATTCCCTGTCCATTGAACAGCTATTGAATATTGATGTGTTTTATTCAAACTAATTCATTTTTTTCTTGAGTGTGCTCACTTGCTCTTGTAAATTGTTCACCATTCCTGCTAATTGATTTACATCCCAACGTGGAGCAGCATTGGCTTTTTGTAAAATATAAACAGCTTTCCAGATTTCTAATACATCTTCGGAACTTACATTATATGGTTCGTACTGAGGATTATCACTGATTAAAGTGATCTTGTTTTTAAGTCGATTGTTTTTCATCACCCGCTTATATGCCACTCCTTCATTGCGTGATAATACTACATAAGTATTGCTGTTTTTTAAATCTTCCAGGCCTTCTACTTTTTCGCCAACAATCACACTGCCACTTGGTGTAGGCAACATACTATCTCCCATTATTTCAAAAGCGCGGTATTGACCTGGAGCCAGCATAGGCAAAGTAAACGTATTGAGTTCATCAACAAATTCAGGGTCGGCATAGCCAGTCATATAACCAGCAGCTGCTTTAACAGGTACAAAACGAATCTCAGCAGATTCAGACACCATTTTCATTTGTCGTCTTCTATCTAAATAAGAACCTCCAGTTGTTTCACTCAAGTCTTTAAATAAAAAGTCTTCCAAACTCAATTTGAAAATAGAACATACTTGTTCCATCACTTCCAACTTGGGTTCAGCCCTTTCTTCTTCATAAGCTCCCACTAAGGATCGCTTAATGTTCAGTTTGTTCGCAAAGTCTTCCTGGGTCCATCCGCGAAGCTTGCGGAGGTACTTTAAGTTCTTACCGGCGTTTGACATAACTAATGTATTTAGCTGCAAAATACTAAACTTTTTAGTTTTTCCAAATTTTTTTTGAATTTTTTTAGCATTTCTGCTTGAGGAATGATTTTTTTGGCCGTTTTTTCGAGTACTTTTCAGCAATAATTTATTGTATGAAATACTTAGTATCATTTTGCTTTTTGGCGCTTTCTTTGAAAAGCATTGCCCAAGAAAAGCCGGTTTATCCGGAGTCTTTACTCATCACTCCAGAGAAATCGAATTTCGAAAAAACATCTACCTATACAGATGTAATGAAGTTCCTCAATACCATACAAACAATGAGCCCAAATATGTTTATGGGATCAATTGGAAAGAGCACATTAGGTAAGGATATTCCGATGGTGGTTTTGGCCAATCCAAAAATTAGTTCTCCGGAAGAAGCAAAAGCTTCTGGCAAACCAGTTGTATATATTCAAGCCAATATTCATGCAGGAGAAATTGAAGGAAAAGAAGTTACCATGATGTTGATGCGTGATATTTTGTTGGGGAATAAAAAAGATTTACTCAATAACCAGATCATCATTTTCGTACCAATTTATAATACCGATGGCAACGATAAAATGGCCAAGGGTTTAAGACCTTCGCAAGAAAACAGCCCTTTGGAAACCGGCGAAAGAGAGAATGGTCAAGGGCTTGACCTCAATAGAGATGGAATTAAAATGGAAGCTCCTGAAACCAATGGCATGATTCAAAACATTCTGAA
>CANGTR010000090.1 GCA_947456855.1 Sphingobacteriia bacterium
AAAAGCCGAGTTGCTGCGATTTAATAGCACACTTGGTTTGGCAGGTGCATCTATCAATTTGTGGGACAAAATGAAGCCAGGGAAATATGAAATAAAAAAAGGACAAAGCATCGTTGATATCATACGGATGTTAAAAAATGGCAGATTAGCTGAAGTTAAACTGGTATTGAATAAAGTTAGAACCAAGGAAGATTTAGCCCATTTGATCAGTAAAACGTTCCCGCTAGATTCATTATTGGTAATTCAATACATTAATAACAATGATTCTTTAAAAGCATTTCACACAAATACCGTTGAACTTTTTACGCTACTGATTCCCAACACGTACAGCTTTTACTATGATGCTTCATTGCATAAAATTTTTCAAAAATTAACCAATGAAGGCAGTTCTTTTTGGTTAAGAAATGATCGAATGCAAAAAGCCCAGCAATTAAACATGAGCCCAGAGCAAGTCTATACGCTTGCATCTATAGTAGAAGAAGAGACCAATTATGATGCGGATAAATACAAAATTGCAAGTGTATATATTAATCGATTAAAAAAACAAATGCCTTTACAAGCATGCCCAACTATTAAATATGCAATGAATGACTTTACAATCACTAGAATTTATGAAAAGTATTTAACCAACCCCTCCCCTTACAATACCTATAAATTCAAAGGATTGCCTCCTGGGCCAATTTGTACGCCATCACCAAAAACAATTGATATTGTATTAAATGCCCCTCAAACAGACTATATTTATTTTGTGGCGAAAAGTGACTTTAGTGGTTATCATCATTTTAGTAATAATTATACCGAGCACAATCAATATGCCAATGAATACCAAAAAGCGTTGGATGCTTACATGCTAAAAAAACAAACTCAAAACAAATAAAGTATTGACCAAATTAGAAAAAATAATTATCACTTTTCCTCCGATTGCTTTTTTAATAAGAAAAAGCAAGCAGATTATTATTCCTGGATTTAGAGGTATTCCATTATTTGATGTGGTAGTTTTTTTTTCGGAGCAAGTAAAAAAAATTGGATTAAACGACAGAGCTGCAGCCATCTCTTTTAATTTAATCATGGCTTTGCCTGCAACCATGCTGTTTATTTTCTCAATACTTCCTTATTTTCCTGAATTCTTAGATTTAAAAGTTCAAGTGCTCACTTTAATTAAAGAACTTAGTCCTAGTTCTGGTACAAGAATATTTATTCAAGATCTTTTAGACGATTTAATGGATCAAAATGTGGGGGTCTTTTCCTTTGGTTTTATTTTACTAATGTATTATGCATCCAATGCAATGATGGCATTCATTAGCACATTTGATAAATCCATTCAAGAAAAGAAAGTTTTCTTTTTTCACCAAAGATGGAGAGCAATTAAGTTAACAGTCATTTTGATTATTTTGATTTTATCTACAACACTAATCATGTTGGGGCAGGAACAATTAACCACTTTGATTCGGAAAGCTTTTCATATAAAAAGAAAAACATTTTTACCATGGTTTAACGCAATCAGGTGGTTCATTATAGTTGGTTTGTTTTTCTATGGAATTGCGTTTATATACAAATATGCTCCATCTGTTCAAGAAAGGTGGAAATTGGTTTCTCCAGGCTCCTTACTTGCTACAACACTTACTTTGGGAACAACCATCCTATTTTCGTACTGGGTGAATCATTTTGCAGCTTACAACAAAATTTATGGTTCTATAGGAACTGTATTAATCATCATGCTATTAATATATATCAATGCATTGATTTTGCTCATTGGCTTCGAGTTAAATGTTAGTATCACCTATCTAACAAAACAAGCTGCAGAAAGAAAAAGAAAAGAAGCAGCAGCACTGAAAGCATAAGCTTTATCTATTTTTCATTCCCCATAGCTGTTCTAGTTGAGCAGCTTCCGGATAAACAATTGAAGATTGATCGTAATGACCGGCTATTTTCTTTTGACGATACGCTTCATAGATGGTTATTGCGCAAGCAACAGAAATATTTAAACTCTGAATCATACCTACTTGTGGAATGGTAAAACAACCATCGGAAAGTGCAATCGATTCTTTTGTTACACCTTCGTGCTCATTTCCAAAAACAAGGGCTATGCTTTCTGTAAAATTGATGTCAAAAACAGATTGTGCATGTTCACCTAAATGTGTAGCATAAATTTTTGTATACTTCTTACGTAACTGTTCAAAACATTTATCAGTATCATCAAAATGATGAACAGTAAGCCATTTAGCTGCACTACTGCTACTTTTTACACCAAAATAAACATGCTTAGGAATTTTTGAATTTAAAACATAAATATCTTGTATCCCAACTGCATCAGAGGTTCGCATTACAGCAGAAATATTATGATGATCATGTACATTTTCCATTACCAATGCCAAATTAGACTGCCTATTTAGCAAAACTGTTTCAATTTTATGTTTCCTTTCAGGTGTCATATGCGCTGCTATAATAAAATGGTTATTTCTTTGTGCTAATTCTTTTTCATCATTCATTTGATTTACCCATAGCAGCTTGTTTCATTTGATGAGCAGTTTGTTTTCCTAAATAGCGTTCAATTTGTTTTTCCAATATATAAATTAATGGAGTTAATATGATAGCCATTGTAAATTTATACAAATAGTTTACCAAACAAATTGCCAATACCAGTTGCCAAGACCATCCATTGCCGATTTTAAATGCAATAAATAATACAACAAAACTATCTACTAGTTGAGAAACCAAAGTTGACCCTGTTGCTCTTAACCAAATCCATTTCTCACCTGTCATTTGTTTGATCTTATGAAAAACAGTAACGTCTACAATTTGGCTTACCAAGAAGGCGGTTAAACTACCCAAAATGATCCACATACCTTGTCCAAAAATTCCTCCAAAAGCCGTTTGCATGTTATTGATACCCAACTCGGTTTTTGATACAATCCAAAAATCAGCCGGAGGAATAGACATTGCTGCATAAAACATCACAAATGCATATGCTATTAAAGCAATGGCTGTATAACTAATTCTTCTTACCGCTTTTGGCCCATAATATTCATTCACAATATCAGTAATCACAAATTCTAAAGGCCAAAGTAATACACCACAGGTTAAATTAAATGCTAACCCTGATTGTCCGAATAAAGTAAAATTAGAAACATCGATTCCCAGTAATTTTTCTAAAGAAAATATTTTTCCTCCAATACATTCCGCAATTAATGCATTGGCAACAAAAAAAGCGGTAATCCCTATAAAAAGTTTGGTTGGCTTGCTTTTTAGAATATCATTGATCATGCTGGAAGTATTAGGTATATGTATAATTGAAAAATAAGTATTATTAAATTTACCAAAGCCAACCAAATAGGTAGCTTAATCCCTTTTTTAAGCAATAACAAGAACCCATACCAAATGTTCACCGCTAGATTTAGAAAAGGGGAAACCATCCAACCCAGTATGATTACTAGATTACTGATATCCTTTTGATGGATAAAATCATGTGTTCTTTGTATTAGCACACAAACTATAAACAAACAATTGCAAATCAGGGCCAATCTACTGGCAAAATGAAGGGATTTCATATAGTAAAGGTAAATGGTTCAGGCTCAGCTTCCACCTTTTTTCAGTAGGTTTGCTACTCATAAATAACCATATGAATCGTATAAATTGGAAAGCCATTTTACCCCATTTCATTGCAGTAGCAATATTTTTAGTTGTTGCCCTGATTTATTCAAAACCAGCTTTGGAAGGCAAAGTATTGCAACAACACGACGTAACCCAATGGAAGGGTATGGCTCAAAACTCTTTTCAATACAAAGATAAGAACGGTCAATTCCCTTTATGGACCAATGGAATTTTTAGTGGCATGCCTGCTTATCAAATTACAGGCATCGGCAATAACCCCATCTCCGTAGGATATATTGGATATATCCTAAACGGTGGACTTCCAAAACCAGCAGGAGTATTCTTTTTGGCATGTATCTGTTTTTACTTTTTAACCCAAGTACTTCGGATCAATGCTTATATAGGCATTGTAGGCGCTTTGGCATATACCTATGCAACTTACAATCCAATCATCATTGCAGCAGGACATGATACTAAAATGAATGCCATTGCCTATTTACCTGCTATGATAGCTTCCTTAGTACTTATTTATGAAAAAAAGTATTTATGGGGTGCAGCTTGTACCGCCTTATTTACTGCCTTACTTGTAGGTGCTAATCACTTACAAATAACCTATTATAGCTTAATCATTATTCTTTTTATGAGCATTGCATTTGCTATTCAATGCATTCAAAAAAAAGACATCAATCATTTACTAAAGTCCGCAGGTATTGCAATTCTTGCTGCTTTTTTAGGCATCATGATCAATGCCACTACTCTACTAACTACTTATGAATATTCAAAAAGAACTATTAGAGGTGGAAGCGTTTTAGCAGATGGAAAAACCAATGCTACAAAAACTGGATTAAGTACAGATTATGCTTTGAGTTATAGTGTGTTTAAAACAGAACCCTTGGTGATGATGTTCCCCAGAATTTACGGTGGTAGTAGCAATAATTTAGAAGTAGGAGAAGATCAATCAAAAGCAATAGCAGCATTACAACAAATGCCGCAAGAACTTGGGCAACAACTACAAGGTGCTTTACAGTTTTATTGGGGTGGCATTGATGGTGTAGGTACTTCAGGGCCACCTTATGCAGGAGCAATCATTTGTTTCTTGGCATTGATTGGTTTGATAGTAGTAGATAAAAAATATACCTATTGGATGGGTGCTGCAATAGTATTTACCCTTATGTTGAGTTGGGGCAAATATTTTGATGGTTTTAATCTTGCTATGTTAAAATACCTTCCGATGTACGATAAATTTCGTGCACCAAGCATGATATTGGTTGTACCCACTTTTTTGTTTTGCATGCTGGCATCTTTGGCACTTCAAAAAATCATAGCAGAAGAAAATAAG
The DNA here is from genome assembly GCA_947456855.1 of Sphingobacteriia bacterium. Classification (GTDB taxonomy): domain Bacteria; phylum Bacteroidota; class Bacteroidia; order Chitinophagales; family Chitinophagaceae; genus Sediminibacterium. Next base: position 4,931 of record CANGTR010000090.1, read on the forward strand.
GCATTGTTATTTGCCCAATATAAAAAGGGATTAATGGTTGTTGCAGCAATTTTTGCTTTAGCTGCCATACTTTACTTGAGTGCCGATTTTTCAGGAGAAGGAGACAAAATGTTGATGAATCAAGTAAACAATATTCCCGATGCAGCTCAAAAAGAATCGATTATTGCATCGGTAAAACCTTTTGTGGATGGTTTGAAGGAAGATCGCAAAACTTTATTCCTAGGTGATTTATTGCGCAGCCTATTGTTTTGCTTGGTAGCAGCTGGGGCAGTATATGCTGCCATAAAAACAAAAATCAACTACTTGTACATCATTGCAATTATTGGCATTTTTTCTTTAATTGATGTATTTGCTATCAGCAATAAATACCTCAATAGCAATAATTACCAAGATGCCACCGAATACGAAAGTACATTTACCCCATCGGCCGCCGATAATCAAATTTTGAAAGACACTGGTTACTATAGGGTGCTTAATTTAACGCAAGGAATTTCAGGTGCATTTAATTCGGGAGCACTCACGGCCTATTACCACAAATCAGTTGGCGGTTACCATCCGGCTAAACTGAGTATATACCAAGATTTAATTGAAAAGCAATTGTATAATTTTCCCAATTGCCTTCCGGTATTGAATATGCTCAATACGAAATATTTAATTATACCCGACCAACAAACCGGCACACCGATGGTGCAACAAAACATCAACGCTTTAGGGGCTTGTTGGTTTGTAAATGGTATTCGGTCAGAAAAAGGACCGGCTGAAGTAATGAACGCTTTAACATCATTCAATCCAAAAGACAGTGCCGTTATTGAACAAAAGAATATTGCCAATATTCAGATTGATAAAATAAAAGACAGTTTATCATCTATTGTTTTATTAAACAACAACAATGATGTCATCACCTATCAATCTAATTCTACATCAACCAATTTCGCTGTTTTTAGTGAGGTATATTATGATGCAGGATGGGTGGCAACTATTGATGGAAAAGAAGCTCCAATAGTACAAACCAATTATGTTTTACGTGGATTGGTAATTCCTTCTGGCAAACATGAAATTGTATTTAGTTTCAAGCCAGCATCTTTTTATACAGGAAATAAAGCCGCGATAGGATCATCGGTAATTATTTGGCTATTGTTATTTGCCGCAATAGGATCTGGCTTTAGAAAAAACAAGCATGCATAATGGCAAAGGGGCCAAATGTATTGGGGATAGTTGCTTTCAAAGTATTTCCAGCACAAATGGGAGGACAGCAACATGTAGTTAACTACTATAATGAGTTAGCACTTCATTGCAAACTGGTTTTGGTTGTTTCAAAAGACAATGAAAAACAAGCCGATATCCCGTATACGATTTATCGATTTTTATTCAATCATTGGAATTCGATATTTAACCTAATCTACTTGTTCAGGTTGAAATCAATCATCAAAAAAGAACAAATAGACGTAATTATGATTGACCATAGTTATGTAGGGTGGATGGGTATTTTATTAAGATATATCACCCAAAAAAAGCTTGCTATTAAGTCGGCAAATATTGAAGCTTTGCGATTTAAAGACATGCAAAGGATTGGTTGGCAACTATATGATCAATATGAGGGTTGGGTTCACCGCAATGCAGATATGAGTTTTTTTATTACTGAAAACGAAAAGGATATTGCCATAAACAGATGGAAATTAGACCCTGTGAAATGTGATACCATTACATATGGCTCTACAACAAAAAGGCAACCAAGCATTTCAGATAGAAATCAAGCCAGAATAGCTTTGTTAAAAGAGCATGGCTTAACTGAAGAAACAAAATTATTTTTTTTCAATGGCACATTGGATTATTTACCTAATACAGATGCCCTTTACATCATTGTGCAGGAATTGCTTTTAAGGCTTGATCAATTTCAACTACCCTATAAGATTTTTATTGCCGGCAACCGAATTAGTTCAGATTGGGAAAAATTACTCCTTAGTAAATCACAGATCATCTTTAAAGGCTATGTTGATGATATTAATAAATACTATAAAGGAACAGATTGTTTTATTTGTCCTATTACCCTTGGCACTGGCATTAAAACCAAAATAGTGGAGGCTTTGGCTAACGGACAACAAGTGATCTGTTGTAAAAAAGCTGGAGCTGGTTTTAATCAAACATTAGTGGGCAATCAATTAAAATTAATTGAGGATTACAACTGGGACAGTTTTGCTGAAGCTATGATGGAAGTAAACCCTTCTATAATCAAGGAAACTCCACCATTATTTTATGCCTATTTTAATTGGAGCAATATTGTTGAAAAATCCATTTTATCTTTACAAAGATGATTTCTACAAACCCTGCAATTTCAATTGTCATTTGCACATATAATCGGGCAGATTATATTCTTGAAGCAATGAACAGCTTGTTCAATCAAACATTGGAGAAAGACCAATTTGAAGTAATTATTGTAGACAACAATTCAACCGATCAAACCAAAATAGTTTGTAACAAGTATATAGCTGAACACCCAAACGGGTCATTTTACTTTTTGGAAGAAAAAAGACAAGGAGCTTCATTTGCTAGAAATACAGGAGCAGCAAGCGCCAAGGCTCCTTTGCTTTGTTTTATGGATGATGATGCAGTAGCCGATCAATATTATTTAGAAAGAATCATACAATTTTTTGAAACTCATCCAAGCGCTGGAGGCTTGGGGGGAAGAATTATTCCAAGGTATATTCCAGAAGAGCCAAAATGGATGAGTCATTTTGTTGCTTCATTGGTAGGCAATTTCGACTACAGTAAACATACCGTTGAATTTAGCCCCAATAAATACCCTTTAGAATCCAATATGATTATCCGAAAAACTGACTTTGACGCGGTTAATGGCTTCAACACTGCATTACCAGGAGTTCAAGGTACTTTGAGAATCGGAGGAGAAGGAAAAGAATTTTTCTTAAAATTAAAGGCCTTAGGTAAGGTTATTTATTACGACCCATCTATTGTTGTAGAACATGTTGTTGAAACTAAAAAACTTACTCCTGAATACATGTATCGGGTTGCAAGTGGAATTGGAAGAGGTGAAAGAGTAAGAACAAAAGCAATTAATAATTGGGCTTATATCAAAAAACTGATTGAATACATTTATAAATTCGTAGGTGCTATCGTTTTAGCAATTAGCTATCTATTTCAAGGAAGTCCGGCAAAAATGAGACCAGTAATTCAATTTCGAATTGATGCCTTAAAAGGATTATTAAACTATTAATCACGAAAATACAATTGTTGAATTTTAAGGTTGAGAAGCTTGCTTCTTAAAGAGTTTGTTGAAATACATTAACTGAAAATCAATGGCATTTTCCCAATAACGCCAATCGTGATTTCCTGGCCGTTCGGTATAATCATGTGCAATATTTAATTTCAACATTTTCTCATGTATT
>CANGTR010000091.1 GCA_947456855.1 Sphingobacteriia bacterium
AAAGTAGTTCTACAAGTGCAGACAGCAATGCAGATGGTTTCTCAGGATTTACCTATCCGGGCGTGAGAAGCTATTTTCTATCATTAAACATTAATTTCTAATTTCTAATTTGCTTTTATGAAAAAAATATTCATTCCTTATAAACTATTATTCGGCACAGCGTTTTTATTTATAGTTGTATTTACAACGTCATGTAAAAAATACCTTGACATAAACCAAGATCCTAATAGACCTACAGAAGCCCCGATTAATGGTTTATTGGCAGCCACCACACAGAATACCGGGCTTAATGTTTTTAGGGTAGCCAATGCGGGCCCCAACTATTTTGTGCAATATTTTGCATCACCAAATGCTTCTAGTCCTACAGATATTTATGATCGTGTAGACTATTCTGGTTTGTGGAGAAGCCTGTACGATAATATGACAGATCTCTATGATTTACAAGAGTTATCTGTTAAACTAAATAGCACTGCACATTTAGGTATGTCTAAAGTAATGATGGCTATTAATTTGAGTATGACAACCAACCTATGGGGCAATGTTCCTTTTAACGATGCTTTTAAAGGAGATAACTTGAAACCTAAATTTGATTCTGCACAACAACTTCATTTAAAATGTATTTCCTTGATTGATGAGGGTATTGCTGAACTTAGAAAAACCCCAACAATTGCAGTTGCTCCGGCAGCTGATTTTATGCATGGCAATACTGCTGCAAATGCAACCGTTTGGAATAGTACCAATAGAATTTGGTGGATTAGAACGGCTTATACCATAAAAGCACGTTTATTAAATCAACTTTCAAAAACCTCAACTTATAGTGCAGCCAATGTATTATCGGCAGTAGATAGTGCTTATACAAGCAATGCGATGGAATCAAGGGTAACCATTTTTACCTTACGAAATCCTTGGGCAACTGTTGCAAGGAATCAGCAGTCATTGTTGTTAGATGGTTGGTTAAGTAGACAATTTGTAAATAATGCAATGGCTGCTAATTTACCTACACAAGATCCACGTTTAGCCAGAATAACCAATTTAACCAGATTTAATGATTATCGTGGAACAAGAAATGGAGCCGGAAGAACTGGTACTGGAACTACCAATGATGAGTGTTATTTGGTATTAGCAGGATATTATAGTGCCGATAACTCACCATTGTTTGTAGCAACATTTGAAGAAGTTGAATTTATAGAAGCCGAAGCAGCCTTACGTGCAGGTGATCGTACTAGAGCATACAATGCTTATTTAAATGGAATTAGAATTAATATGGATAAGCTTGGCGTTGCAGCAACCGCAAGAGATGCTTATGTTGCAAGACCAACCATTGGTGTTGGAAGTGCTGCATTAACTATCGCAGATATTATGAGAGAAAAATACCTTGCTATGTTTTTATCACCAGTTACATTTGATGATGCCAGAAGATTTGATTATGCGTATACTGGTTTTCAATTGCCTTTGAACGCAATTTTAACTTCGCCTATCAGAAGATTAGAGTATCCCTCTAGCGAACTACAAAGAAACACTTCAAATACTCCATCTGTTGGGGCGCTAACAGACAGACTGTGGTGGGATAGATAAACTTTTTTTCAAACAAACTTTATTTCAACCCCCTTAGTATAACTAAGGGGGTTGTTTGTTTTAAATGTAAAACAAAGAGCTACACCCTATAATAATCTGCTCTCCAGTTCCGAATACTCATTTTGATGTCTTTGCTGGATAATTTTTCATCAGCTGCTTTTTGAGCTAGTGCAACAAATTCTTCATCAGCTGCAAATCGGAGTGCAATGATTTGATGGATGCGCAATGTAGCAGATAATAACTTTCCTGTTAATGCAAAGTGCCTAAGGTTTTCTTCGGCCCTAATAGCACGGTCCTGTGCTTTTAATGCAAAAATGCGCGTATAGGCAAAAAAGAATCCTAGAATAACTGCCACTAAACAAATCAACGAAGCGGAGTATAAATTTTCTGGTGCAGCATGAGCCAGATTAATAAAAGAACCGATTAACAAAGCAAGCAATGCAAAAAAAGTAATACCATGCCAGCCGGCAACCAATCTAGAATGATTGTTAAAATCTTGTGTTTTCATGTGTTTGTGACTGTTTTGTTTTTTTGAAGATAGATATTGTAGTTGGTATTCTAATGAATTGTATCCAACCATACAACTCAATTATTCGATTTGTATTGAAGATTTAGTATATTTAATTCATTGCCTTATATATAATCACATGAAAAAGATTGTTTTTGTTTTTCTTTGCCTTTCGTTTATTACAGCCCAGGCCTCCAATACCAGCGATCCCCCTGTAAATGAAAATGCCATTATTGGAAGATGGGATCTTACGGTTAAAATGGGTGACCGAATTGTACCTTCTTGGTTAGAGGTAAAATTATCTGGAGTAAAAACCTTAGTAGGGTATTTTGTTGCAGAGGGAGGAAGCGCAAGGCCAATAGCTCATGTGTATTTTAAAGACGGGAAAGTTAATTTTTCCATTCCTCCTCAATGGGAGCGGGCAGAAAATGATATGCAATTTGAAGCAGTATTGTTGAATGATCAACTCAGCGGAATTATAACCAGTAGTTATGGCAAAGCATTTTCTTTTATTGGAGAAAGAGCGCCACTGCTAAAAAGAGATAAAGCGCCTGTTTGGGATAAACCCATTAAATTATTCAATGGTAAAAACACAGATGGTTGGCATCCATCGGGTAAAACCAATCAATGGGTTGCTATTGACGGTGTTCTTACAAACCCAAAATCAGGATCCAATATCATTACCGATCAAACATTTGAAGATTTTAAACTACATATAGAATTTCGATATCCTGCAGGTAGCAATAGTGGTGTGTATTTGAGAGGACGCTATGAAGTGCAAGTAGAAGACAATATGGGTAAAGAACCTTCCTCTACTTTTTTTGGAGGCATTTATGGTTTCTTAACTCCCAATGAAATGGTGGCGAAAGCACCAGGAGAGTGGCAGGTGTATGATATTACTTTAATTGGAAGAAGAGTAACAGTTGTTGCAAATGGCAAAGCCATTATTGTAGATCAAATTATTCCTGGCATTACTGGGGGAGCATTGGATAGTAAAGAAGCGATGCCTGGTCCTATTTATTTACAGGGCGACCATGGCCCTATAGAATATAGAAATATTATACTTACACCTGCAAAAAAATAAACAATGGCAACAATAACATGGAAGGGGGTTTACCCTGCTTTATTAACTCCTTTTAAGGAAGACGACTCAATCGATTTTGAACTGTATGAAAAAAATTTACAGGCCCAAATTGAAGCTGGTGTTGATGGAATCATCTTAGGAGGCTCTCTTGGTGAAGCCAGTTCTTTATTAAATGAAGAAAAAAAAGCACTGCTGCTTTTATCAAAAAAAATACTTCCTTCCAATATTCCAGTTATCATCAATATTGCAGAGCAAACCACCAAAGCAGCTATTCAATTGGCCAAAGAATCTGAAGACAACGGGGCAGATGGGCTAATGTTATTGCCTCCGATGCGATATAAATCAGACGATAGAGAAACTGTTGAATATTTTAAAGCAGTAGCATCTTCTACCAATTTACCAATAATGATTTATAATAATCCAGTAGATTATAAAATATTGGTAACCTTAGATATGTTTGAAGCATTGCTGCCATTTGCTAATATTCAAGCGGTAAAAGAATCTACAAGAGATGTTTCGAATGTAACCAGAATGTACAATCGCTTTGGTAATCGTTTTAGTATACTGTGTGGAGTAGATACGCTTGCTTTTGAAGAATTGTGTTTAGGTGCCGATGGTTGGGTTGCAGGTTTGGTAGATGCTTTCCCACGAGAAACAGTAGCTATTTTTCGTTTGGTAAAAGCAAATAGAATAAAAGAGGCATTGGATATTTATCGATGGTTTCTTCCTGTTTTAGAATTAGATATTCATCCTAAATTAGTACAATACATTAAATTGGCTGCAACACATACAGGTATTGGTTCTCCTCATGTACGTGCACCAAGATTGATTCCAGTTGGTGCAGAATTAAATGAAGTAGAATCAATTATAAAAAAAGCCATTGCTACTCGACCAATCTTACCCGATTATTTGAACCTGAATAAATAATAAATGCAACCGAATAATAACTTTCAATCGTTTAGTACGCTTAAGGGCGAACTTCTTCCAACAATTTATCCTTTTTCGTCGGAGGAAAAAATCAGGGAGACTTTACTTAATGCAAATGATGCAGTACTTCCTTATGGCAAAACAAATTTTGTACAAAGGGCTGTTTTTTTAGAAACAATTGCTCAAAATATACTTGCATTAGGGGAGGATTTATTAATGCAGGCTCATCTTGAAACCGCATTAGCTATCCCAAGATTAACAGGTGAAAGAGATAGAACCATTAATCAATTAAAATTATTTGCTGCATTATTAAGAGAAGGATCTTGGGTAGACGCAGTGATTGATACTGCAATTGCAGACCGTAAACCATTACCAAGAGCCGATATCAGAAGAATGCTACAACCACTTGGACCTGTATTGGTTTTTGGTGCTAGTAATTTTCCATTCGCTTATTCAACCGCAGGAGTTGATACTGCTTCTGCATTGGCAGCGGGCTGCCCTGTTATTGTAAAAGCACACGAATCGCATTTGGGCACTAATAAGATGGTTGCAAGTGCAATTGAAAAAGCAATTGAGCAAACCAATATGCCGCTGGGAACTTTTGATACACTTATCGGCGAAGGCCCTGGCCTGGGCCAACACCTTGCTTCGAATGAATTGATTAAGGCAATTGGATTTACAGGATCTTTTAAAGCTGGCATGGCTTTGTATACAACCGCCACTCAAAAAAGAAAAACACCGATACCTGTTTATGCAGAAATGAGTAGTATTAATCCGATTGTATTATTACCGAAAACACTTGAAGAGATAACCGAACAAATTGCAACCACTTTATCGGCTTCTATTTTATTAGGTGTTGGACAGTTTTGTACTAGCCCTGGATTGATATTTGTTATTGAATCTGAGGCAGCCAATTCATTGATCGAATTACTCGCCCATCATTTAAAAGTAGCAAGTTCTGGTCTAATGTTGAACCAGACAATCAGTAACGCCTACTATTTAGATAGGAAAAAACTGAGCGGATATGATGGAGTGAAAATAATAATGCAAGGCGAAGATGAATCATCACTTTATAAAGCAACACCTACATTACTCTCTGTTAGCGCGGCTCATTTTATTACAGAACCGTTATTGCAAAAAGAGGTATTTGGTCCTTGTTCGATGATTGTTTTTTGCAAAGATCAAATAGAATTAAACAATGCCATCATGCACATGCATGGACAGTTAACAGGTTCTTTTTTTGGAACCACCGAAGAGCTAAAAGAATACAATCATACCATCAACTTATTGCAACAAAGGGTAGGTAGACTTATTTTTAATAATGTACCGACAGGTGTAGAAGTGTGTAATGCAATGGTACATGGAGGCCCATTTCCATCAACAACCGATGGTAGAACTTCATCGGTTGGGCCAGAAGCAATAAAAAGATTTGTTCGACCAATATGTTATCAAGATTGTCCGGATGATTTGTTACCTTTTTATCTTAAAAACAAAAATGAGGCAGGTATTAATAGAAATATCAATGGCATAATTACTAAAGCTTCAATAGAATAATTTACTGTTATGGCGCAACATCAATTTCATTGTATCGACGCACATACTTGTGGCAATCCTGTTAGACTTGTAGCAAAGGGTGGTCCTGATTTACAAGGTGAAACAATGATGGAAAAGCGACTCCATTTTTTGCGCGAGTATGACTGGATTAGAAAAGGATTAATGTTTGAACCTCGTGGGCATGATATGATGAGTGGAAGTATTTTGTATCCACCTCATGATCCTCAAAACGATGTGGCTGTTTTATTCATTGAAACAAGTGGTTGTTTGCCGATGTGCGGCCATGGTACAATTGGAACAATTACGATTGCAATAGAAGAGGGTTTGGTAAAACCGAAAGTGCTAGGAAAACTAAGAATGGAAACTCCTGCAGGTTTGGTAATGATTGAATATAAACAAGAAGGCAAAAAAGTTGTTTCGGTAAAACTCACCAATATTGCTTCCTTTCTATATGCCACTAATTTGGAAGTGAATTGCCCTGATCTCGGCTTAATAAAAGTAGATGTAGCATACGGTGGAAATTTTTATGCAATTGTAGATGTACAAACTAATTTTCCTGGTTTAGAATTTTTTACTGCCGATCAATTAATTTCCTGGAGCAGGGTTTGTAGAAAATTATTGAATGAACAATACCAATTTATTCATCCTGAAAATCAAAATATCAATGGGTTAAGTCATTTTTTGTGGACAGGAAAACCGATTGCCAAAAACGCTACTGCACGTAATGCGGTGTTTTATGGAGACAAAGCAATTGATCGCTCTCCTTGTGGTACAGGAACATCGGCAAGAATGGCCCAATGGTATGCAAAAGGGTTATTGAAGCAAGGAGATGATTTTGTACATGAAAGCATTATTGGTTCAACTTTTATTGGAAGAATAGAAGACACGTTGATGGTAAATGAATTTAAAGCCATCATTCCAAGTATTGAAGGTTGGTCAAGAATAACGGGTTATAACACAATTATTATAGACGATGAAGATCCTTATGCACATGGATTTCAAGTAATTTAAATTTAAACCATCAGTATGAAAAAAATTATTGCCAGCATTGTTTTATTGATTGGATTATTTCCATCAATCGGAAACGCACAAGTATCTAAAGATGCTTTTGTTCCATGTCAAGAAATGCCTTCTTTGATTCAACGATATGGCGTGGATAGCAGAACACTTGTACGTTACTATAGTCCGGCAACTTCAGGTAGAGGCGGTTTTGGCGGAGATATATCTATTGGTTCTCCAGAAAAAAATAAACGTTTACAACAGTTGGTGAAAGACTATCAACAACAGATGAGTCAGTTGAATTTTAAAAATCTTTCACAGGAATGTAAAGCTGATTATATTTTATTTAAAAGAGACCTTGCTGAAAAGATGGATCAATTGGTGAAAGAAGCGGAATCAATAAATAAAATTCAACAATGGGTTCCGTTTTCTACAAAAATTTATTCCCTTGAAGCAGATAGAAGAAGAGGTATACAACCCAATGCAGAAGCTGTTGCAAAAGATTGGGCTGCCATTATCCAAGAAATAAAATCCTTACAAAATAAATTAAAGGAGGAGAAAAATGTTGATCAAGAAAGAGTTACTACATCAATAGCTGTAATCAATAATTTAAAACAAACTACCCAAAGTATTTTTGATTTTTACAATGGGTATGATCCGATGTTTAGCTGGTGGGTGCCCACAACCTATAAAACATTAGACGAAACATTGACCGCTTATGCAGCAGCATGGAAGGGAAAAACAATGACTTCGGTTGCTACCGATAAAAGCGGCATTGTTGGCATTCAAGCAGGTAGAGAAAATCTGATCAAGCAATTACAATTAGAAATGATCCCTTATTCTCCGGAAGAGCTCATTGATATTGCCAACAAAGAGTTTGCATGGTGTGATGAAGAAATGTTGAAAGCTTCTAAAGAAATGGGTTTTGGTACTGATTGGAAAGCAGCTTTAGAAAAAGTAAAAAACACCTATGTGCCTGCAGGCAAACAACCCGAAGCCATACTAAAATTGTATACAGAAAGCATTGATTTCTTAAAGAAAAATAACTTACTATCCATTCCACCACTTGCCGAAGAAACTTGGGGAATGATGATGATGAGCCCAGAGCGTCAATTGATTGCACCCTTCTTTTTAGGTGGTGCAGATATCATTATTTCTTATCCTACCAATACCATGGCATTTGAAGATAGAATGATGAGCATGCGTGGCAACAACCCTCATTTTTCAAGGGCTACTGTACATCATGAATTAATTGCTGGGCATAATTTACAGCAGTTTGTGAATTCACGTAACCGCACTTATAGAAATTTTGGCACACCTTTTTGGACCGAAGGTTGGTCTTTGTATTGGGAATTGATCTTATGGGATATGCAATTTGCTAAATCGCCAGAAGATAGAATTGGTATGCTGTTCTGGCATATGCATCGTTGTGCAAGGATAATTTTTTCGCTCAATTATCATACAGGCAAATGGGCCCCACAGCAGTGCATCGATTTTTTAGTTGATCGTGTTGGGCATGAACGTGCAAATGCAGAAGGAGAAGTAAGGCGTTCGTTTACGGGGCAATATCCTCCTTTATACCAGTTGGCTTATTTAACAGGGGGCCGTCAATTTTATGCATTGAAAAAAGAATTGGTAGACAGCAAGAAAATGAGCTATAAACAATTT
>CANGTR010000092.1 GCA_947456855.1 Sphingobacteriia bacterium
TACATGTAATTTATCTGCAAAAACTTTAACAGGGCTACTGTTATTTGTAAATTTTATTGCTGCATTTTGCTTGTCAAACAGCGGTTGCATGGAATAGATGGTTTCGCCAATTAATTGATCAAAATCAAACCACTCTTTATCCAAAACAATTCTATCCGACTCAAACATAGAGAGCTTAAGTACTTTATCAACCAACAAACCAAGTCGTTGCAATTCTGCCGATGAAATTTGTAAATATTCTTTGGTCCTTTTGGGGTTTTCTAATACATTAAAACTTTGTAAAGCTTCTATAGCAACATTTACAGTAGCAATAGGTGTTTTTAGTTCATGCGTCATATTGCTAATAAAATCATTCTTAAATGCAGCCAACTTTTGCTGGGTCAATAGATTTCTATATAGAAAAACAAAAGCGATAGTAGTAAAAACAACCAATAGTAAAGAAAACAACACTTGAGGGAAAATTTTCCTGTACAGGTAATTAGAAGGAGACTCAAATGCAATTTGGTACCATTTTGGACTGATGAATCCAACTGTTGCAATACTGGTTTTAAATGCCGTATTAGGCAGTGTATCCTTTAAATGAATTGAATTAGAAAGACCGGTTTTTATTTGATAAGACAATAAAATACCAGCCTTTTTTAGATCTGTTTGTAAAGCAGAGTCTAATTCCTTTAAAGACAATGAATCCGCAATTGGTTTACTCCTTGTTAAAATGCTGGTGAAATTTCTTTTAAAACTTAGCTGAGCTGCTTTATCTGCTTTATAGGCTTGACTATCAGTTTGATTGTAGGTTGCAATTTTTGGATTTGGCTTAAATACAAGTACAGATTGTGGATTGCTTTTTATAAGCTTATCTAATAGGGCATTTTTAGAAGAATCGACATGTTTAATACTTGTATCAAAAAACAGTTTAATGCTTTCAGTATCAGTGGGCATTCTACTTGAAAAACTAAAAGACTTAATCATTGTATCTTGTACCATCTTTATCGTCAATTTCTCCAATTTAGGATTACCCATTGCCTTCCCTTTAATGCTATCTCTATCTTTTAAAAAGAAATTCACAGCTTGAAGAGCAAAAAGATTGTTTCCTTTGCTAGTATTATATATTAATGTATCTGCCTTAAATCTGTTTAATTGTAATTTGTATACCAATTCTTTGAAAAGTACATCGGTCTGTTTTTGCAGCCTTTCCTTTTCTTCGCTAAATAACCGATTTATCCAATATAGCTGAAATACCACAATCATACAGATTGCACTAATCATCACTAACCTCGAAATAAATAGTTTTTTCATGATCCCTGATATTGCATGATTCACAACAAATATATAGCTAGTAATGTTGCTACTATACTCCATTAACCTAAATTAACCTTTGAGCAAGGATCCTTAATTTTACTTCGTATAAATTTGTAGTCTAAAAATTAAGACAATGAAAATTTCGTTTACTTCAATAGCCTTAATGGCTATTAGCACTCTTTCCGCCCAACAAAAAGAAGGGACAATTCTGTATGAAAAAAAACAGAATATGTACAAGAACTTACCCAATGAACAAATGAAAGCATTTATTCCGGAGTTTAGAACAAGCAATCATATGTTGTTATTTAGTGATAGTATATCTGTTTACCGTTTAATTCCTGAAGTAGATGCACCTGATCCTTTTGCTGGTGGCGGAGGGGGAGGTGTAACGATTAGAATGAGTGGAGGAGCAGATGGTGGTGATCTGTATAAAAATTTTGCTCAACAAAAAGGGCTTCAATCAACTGAAATGGGTGGCAAAAATTTTTTAATTGTAGATACATTGAAGCCGCAGCCTTGGAAATTAACAGAAGAAACCAAGAAAATATTGGGTTATACCTGTTATAAAGCTACTAGAAAAACAACAGCACCAAGAATGATGATGAGAAGCATGTCTGTTGGAGGGCCAAATTCGGGTGACACCATAAAATCAAATGCGCCAGCGTCAACACCAAGGGAAATGGAAATAGTAGCCTGGTTTACCAATGATATTGTAACACCTGCAGGACCTGAAAATTATGGTTTGTTACCTGGCTTAATTTTAGAAATAGATGTAGATAATGGAACAACTGTTTTTAAAGCAACTGAAGTAAAAGCATCACTCAATAAAAAAGAGCTAAAAGAGCCAACTAAAGGAAAGCCAATTGGAAGACAAGAATTTCAAAAATTGCAAATGGACATGTTGCAACAACAAATGCCAGGTATGATGCAAATGAGAAGGGAAAACAACTAAAATAAAAATGATTAAAAAAAGAACCGCAATAAATGCGGTTCTTTTTGTTACATGGCTCTAAACATTACCCTTGCACCTCCATTACCAGCCGCTGATCGATTTAATCGATAACTAAAACTCAACATGAAATAGCGTTGCAACACATTGTATCTAGTATCTTGAATAAAGTTCTGGTTAGCGGTTCTATTGATTCCTTGATTTTGATTCAACAAATCAAATACAGATAATTTAAATTCTCCTCTTTTGTATTTCAAGAAGCTTTTGGCCAAGGAAACATTCCACAATGGAACTGTTGCATTGAATCCATCCGATCTTCCTGAATTAATGGTTACATCTAAATTGTTGTTTAATACAAATCCTCCAAGAAAATAATTGGTTACATCAATTCCATATACTTGCTGTAAAAATTGGTTATTCAACTGAGGTTGTAAAGAATATTTTGCTGTATTAAAATTGATTCTGGCAGATAAGGAAATATCAAAACTAGTATCAAGTACAAATTGATACCCAAAATTTGGTGTAATGCTATAATTATCAATTGCATTGGGATCTCCATTTACAAAACTCATGGTTCTAGAAACATTTGCACCCAAACCTATATCTACTCTTGATTTTATTTTTTTGACTGGAAAACCAGCACTTACATTACCTACTAAAATAAAGTTTCCGTTTGCATTAACCGGTGTAGAAACCCTAGCTCCATTTTGTTTTATCTCATCAGATGTTACAATGGCATCATTCACTTGATTATAAGAGATAAATGCAAAAAGATTGTTTTGAGTATAGATGTCTATTGAAGACATGTTGAGCGATAAATTATGACTATAACTTCGTTTTAAATTAGGATTGCCAATATAGGTGTTTAGTGGATCGCTAATATCCGCCACTGGTTGTAATTGAAAAGTAGAGGGTTGTGTGGTAGATGTATTGTAATTGAAGCCTATTGAACTTGTATTTTTTCGCTTGTACTGTACATTTACCAATGGCAATAAATCGGTGAATTTTTGGTTAATTACAAATCCATTGGTATTATTGATGCTTCCCAATTCGGAAAACTGAATATTTGTACCAGCTGTTAAACTAAACTTTTTAAAATTAGCTCTAATACTTGCGCCACCTCCTCCATAGTTGTATATATTCCTAAAGTCATTGCTTAAAGCAGTGTTCTTAATATCAAACTTACCGCTGCTTCCATTATAATCATACGTATCTCTTTTGCTTTCGCCATTATTGGTATTGTAAAAACCATTAACTTCTAACAAAGATTTTAAACCAATGGGTTCGGTATATACTAAATTGGTTCCGATGCTTCTTGTAGTTGCATCTCTTAAATTGGTTTGATTCACTATGGAATCAGGTAAAGGAATACCTGCAATATAAAATCGATTGGTTGTTTTTAAATTACCATCCTGCTTGCTAGAATTATAGGCTAAACTAGTTGTGGATGATATGGTTCTACCTTTCTTTTTAAATTTATGCCTGAACAATAAATTGCTATTAAAATTAACTGCATCCGATACACTGGATGAATTGGAGGAACCTTCATTTATTTTCAAACCCTTATCATTAGTAGAAACATAATTGCTAATGGCTCTATTTGCATTTTTTTGAAAAGCGAGTTGTGGAGTAAATCTAACTGAAGTAAAACTGTCTATTTTTTGATCTAAAATTGCATTGACCCTTTGTTGCTGGTTATGCTTAGCATTACTAGACTTAGAAACATAATCAAAATTATTTCCTGGTAATACATTTTTACGATTAATGTCTCTATCAGTAACTAAATTAACATCTGAGAACATGCCATTAATATTAAGATCGGTTTTTTTCTTCCAAATATTATTGTAATTTAATCCTCCTGAATAAGTATCAGCAACCCCTTGCTGATTGGGGCCCATGCCAGAAATTGGTAGGCCTCCATTATCATCTCCCCCAAGTCTAATATTTACTCCACCACCGTTTCGCATTCCACGTGCTAAATCACCCGTAAAATTCATTACATCATTAATAGAAAAACCTTGCTTATTGGTATTGTTTCCCATTCCGATAAAAGAAAGTTGCCTATCTCCTTTAAAATTATTGAGATTAGCTTGAGCATCAAATCTTTTATCGGTTCCAGCTCCAGCAGTAACCCTTCCAAAAGTTGAATTATCCCGATCTTTTTTCAATTTAAGATTGATGGTTTTTTCAGATTGCCCATCTTCCATACCGGTAAACTCAGCTCTGTCAGATTTTTTATCGAAAACCTGTACTTTATCAACTGCATCTGCATCTAAATTCTTCGTGGCCATTTTGGGATCCCCGGTAAAAAATTCTTTTCCATTTACTAAAATCCGATTTACTTTTTGGCCATTTACTTTAACCGTTCCATCCTTATCTACTGTAACACCTGGCAGTTTTTTCAATAAATCCTCTACAACTGCATTGGGCTGGGTTTTAAAATTTTCAGTATTAAAATCTACTGTATCATTATTGATGGTTACAGGAGGTCTTCTTGCAGTAACTGTAACATTACTGGCATTCAATAAATCGGTAAGGATTAGTTTTCCTAGATCTAACTGTTCTGTTTCAGATAGTTTAACTGGAAGCCATAGAGGAACATAACCTACATAGGAGAACGTAATTAAGTAATTTCCTTTGGGAAGTGCTGATAGCTTAAATTTTCCAGCCGAATCTGCTCTTGTAAAACTCACAAGAGTAGAATCTTTTTGATGAACTATTGAAACGGTAGAATAAGCCAATCCTTTCTTGCTTATAGTGTCAAACACAACACCGGTTACAGATGCTGTAGATTGAGCATTCAGGTTACCAATCCCTAAAATCACCATCAAAAAAAAGCCAGCTAGTTTCATATTACCAATTTAGGTACGAAAATAGCTGGCAAATTTCAAAATTCCAGTTAACCAAGATGAGTTAAAAGTTAATCTAGGTTAATGATTTATTTATTTTCAACGCCCAATAGTTCTACCACAAAAATCAATGTAGAACCAGGGGGAATTTTATCACCTTGTTGACGATCTCCATAAGCCATATCAGCTGGAATGTATAATTTCCATTTACTACCAACAGACATTAATTGAAGCGCTTCTTGCCAACCTACTATTACATTACCCAAAGGAAAACTAATGGGCTCGCCACGATCAACAGAACTATCAAATGGAGTACCATTGATGGTTGTACCATGATAATGACATTTAACCGTACTGGCTAAAGTTGGTTTCACTGCAGTATCCGGACCAGCTTTGATAATTTCATATTGTAATCCTGAAGGCAGTGTAACTACTCCGCTCCGTTTGCCATTAGCAGCCAAAAAAGCTTGACCTTCTTTTTTAGCAACAGATGATTTTTCGGAACTTATTTTTTGTTGATAGGTTCCAATACAATTATCCAATAATTCATCTGCTATCAAAGGTTTTTTAGCTTGTAAAGCATCTGCCATTCCTTTTTGAAAAGCTACACTATTCAAAGGGCTTAACCCTTGTGATTTTAGGTTTTGAGCAATTCTAACACCTAATGCATAACTGGCACTATCTGCACTATTTTTAAAGACCATTGCTGGAGTAGTAGGTTTTGCAGCAGGTTTTGTGGTAGGTTTTACTACTGGTTTAGTCTGAGCAAAAGCCATCAAGGAAACTGAGCAAGCAATAATGGTAAAAACTGTTTTTTTCATTTGAAATATATAATTATGAGTTACAATATTAAGATAAAAGGGCTTTGAAAGCAGTTGCAGACTGGTTAAAATTAAATTTACCAACTACATGATGCATTAATTTGGCAATTTCTTCATTGCATAAATTACCTATACTTCCTTCATGAGTATGGTTAATGGAGGTGGAATAAGTAAAATTACCTGCCTCAATTTGTTCTCCTATTAGTTTGTAAGCATCTCTAAATGCCATACCACCCAAAACCAATTTATTAACTTCTTCCACACTAAAGAGGTATTTGTATTTAGGATCGTTGATAATTTCCGCTTTGATTTCAATATTAGATAGCATTAAGTGAATCATTTGTATGCATTCTTTCAACTTCCCAAATGCAGGAAAAAGATGTTCTTTTAATAATTGTAAATCTCTTTGATAACCAGATGGCAAATTGGTAGTCATTAAGGCAATTTCATTGGGCAATGCTTTTAATCGATTACAGTAAGATCTGACCAATTCAAAAACATCCGGATTTTTTTTATGAGGCATTATACTCGATCCGGTTGTAAGTGTTGAAGGAAATGAAATGAAATCAAAGTTTTGATTCAAATACAAACACATATCCATCGATAACCTGGCCAAGGTATCTGCAATATTGGCTAAACCATTGGCAACAATTCTCTCGATTTTACCCCTACCCATTTGCGCATAGACTACATTGTAATTCAAATTTTCAAAACCCAATAACTGAGTAGTAAGCTTTCTATTGATTGGAAACGAAGAGCCAAATCCCGCTGCAGATCCTAAAGGATTCTTATTGACTATTTGAAAAACTGCTTCTAATTGAACCATATCATCTACTAAACTTTCTGCATAGGCCCCAAACCATAAACCAAATGAAGAAGGCATGGCTAATTGTAGATGTGTATACCCAGGCAACAAATGATTGTTATACTGATCGCTTTGCTTTTGCAACAATTCAAATAAGGGAATTACCTGCTCTACCAAAAACTGAATTTCTGCTCTCAAATACAATTTTATATCAACTAAAACCTGGTCATTTCTGCTTCTTGCGCTATGAATTTTTTTACCAATTTCACCTAGTTCATTGGTAAGCAATAATTCTACATAGGAATGAATATCTTCTACCCCATCAGGTATTACAAATGCAGGAGCAATCACTATCTGATAAATTTTCTGTAAAGCTTTCACTAGTAAATCGGCTTCAGATTGAGTCAATAGCGAAACAGAAGCGAGCATCTTGACATGTGCAATAGACCCAAGTACATCATAAGGAGCCAAAAGCTGATCAAAGTCTTTGTCGTTGCCAACTGTAAATAATTCTACTGCTTGGGTAGTAATTGAATTGGATTTGCTCCACAATTTCATATTATTCTATTTATAAGCTGAATATATAATTCAATTCCTTCTTTGATTTCTTGTACATATACAAATTCATCTGCCATATGACTTCTTGCACTATCCCCAGGTCCTATTTTCAATGTAGGAAAATGCATCAATGCCTTATCGCTTGTGGTAGGGCTTCCATAGTAAGTACAACCCAATTCAATACCAGCTTTAACCAAAGGATGATCTAAAGCAATTGAAGTGGAACGCAAACGTGTGCTTCTAGGATTGATTGAAGACTGAATATTATTTTGGATGGTGCTCAACACTTCATCGAAACTATACAATTCATTTACACGCACATCAATTAAAAATTCTACATGGGCTGGCACTACATTGTGTTGTTTGTTATCCGTATTCAAAGAAGTTACTGTCATTTTTACTTCCCCCAACAAATCACTTACTTTATCAAAACGATAAGTACTTATCCACTGAATATCTTTAATTGCTTTATACAAAGCATTATCTCCTTCATTTCTTGCAGCATGACCAGCAATGCCAATTGAAGATGCATCCAATACCATTAATCCTCTTTCGGCCACTGCCATTTGCAAAAGCGTTGGTTCACCAATAATACCAAAACTAATCGGAGGCAAATGAGGCAAGAGCGCTTCTACTCCATTAAATCCGGAAATTTCTTCCTCTGCACTTGCAGCGAAAATAATATTGTAAGGCAGATTCTTTTGAGGATAGAAATATATAAATGCTGCTATCAACGATACCAAACAACCCCCAGCATCATTACTGCCTAAACCAAATAATTTTCCATCTTGAATGGTTGGCAAAAATGGATCTACCGTATACGCTTTGTTCGGCTTAACCGTATCATGATGAGAATTGAATAAAATACTAGGCTTTGCAATATCAAAGTGCAGATTGGTAGCCCA
>CANGTR010000093.1 GCA_947456855.1 Sphingobacteriia bacterium
AGAGGTGATGCTGTTGGTATCGAAGAAACTGGTTCTGGAAGAGATGATTTAAGCTTATTAAGCATCGAAGAATTGAATACTTTATTAAATGATGTATTAGAATCAGAAGATTA
The DNA here is from genome assembly GCA_947456855.1 of Sphingobacteriia bacterium. Lineage (GTDB taxonomy): Bacteria > Bacteroidota > Bacteroidia > Chitinophagales > Chitinophagaceae > Sediminibacterium. Next base: position 114 of record CANGTR010000093.1, read on the forward strand.
TATAAGGGCTATCGCAATCAGAGACGAACTTAACAAAAGAAAATAGTGGTTCAATTTCCCAACTGCAAAATTAATATAGGCTTACACATTGTAAGTAAGCGTGTAGACGGATTTCACAACATAGAAACTATTTTTTACCCTGTTGGATTAAAAGACATATTGGAAATAGTTGTGCGCAACACGCCCAATTCAGTAATACAAAATCAATCACAGATAGAAATCAATGCGCTCAATGATATTGAATTTTCATCAACAGGCATACCTATTCCCGGAGACGCTGCCAATAACTTATGCATCAAAGCTTATCAGTTATTAAAAAAAGATTTTAGAGATTTACCCGCCATAAAAATGCATTTGCACAAACATATTCCTATGGGCGCAGGATTGGGTGGTGGAAGTGCAGACGGGGCGTTCACATTACTATTGTTGAATGAAAAATTTCGGTTGAATTTATCTCAAGAACAGCTGATCAATTATGCTGCTATATTAGGCAGCGATTGCCCTTTCTTTATTTTAAATAAACCTGCTTTTGCCACAGGTAGGGGTGAAATACTCGAATCAATCAATTTGGATTTAAGCCACTATACATTTGTATTGGTTCATCCTGAAATACACGTAAATACCAAATGGGCATTTGAACAGATCCAGCCAAAAACACCTACAAAATCTATTAAAGAAATCATTCAATACCCTATTGAAGAATGGAAAAATCATTTGCAAAATGATTTTGAAGCACCCATCATGCAACAGCATCCTGAAATTGCTGCAATTAAAAAAGCATTGTATGAAGATGGGGCTGTTTATGCCAGTATGAGTGGAAGCGGAAGTTCTGTTGTTGGCATCTATCCACAACATGCAAACATCCAAATCAAAAAACAATTGAATTATAGAACGGATCTTATATAGTTAGTATCTTTTGCTGAAAATAACCTGCAATGGAAGTACACCTCTATACACATGATCCCCAAGCATTGCATTTCAAAAAAAATACCATCTCAATTAACCATTAATCATGAGCATCAATATCAATATCACTATTCTGTTATGCCTTTTTTTGCAGTTTAACGCTGTTGCACAAACAAAAACCAATACTTATCCTTCGCTATTGGAATTGTGCAAAGCCTTAAGATCACTAGAACGAACTTCCCTACCCAATGGAGTGCCCGATTATCGAAAAGAAACCATTGCCAAAATGCAGCAAACATTATTGCAATACAAAACACGCCATTCAAAATTGGACACAACTGGTTGGTCAACTGAACAACGGGTAGATTATATTTTACTGCTTGCCGAAATGAATGCATTAGACTACAATTGCCGTATTTTACAACCATGGGTACGCGACCCTGCTTTTTATGCCATTGTATGGAATGAACAAAGCGACACCCCCGACCATGAAGGACCAAATAGTTTTGCTGCCATTGAATTATGGAATTATGTTTTTCCTCTTTCTGATGCAGACGCATCCAAACTTACATCAGAGCTACAAATTATTCCGTCTTTGTATGAGCAAGCAAGAATAAACCTCACCGGCAATGCAAAAGATTTATGGACTGCAGGTATTGGTAACATCAAAGATCAGGTAACCATCTTAGATGAACTTGCCAATAAAACAACCAGCAACAGTATTGAATTAAAAAACGCTATTGTCAATGCAAAAAAAGCAAGTCTTCAACTCATCACATGGCTACAAAAACAATTAGCGTTTAAGAATGGCCCTTCAGGCATTGGGAAAGAAAATTATAACTGGCATTTAAAAAATGTATTGCTTGTTCCGCTTACATGGGAAGATGAAGTGATGCTGCTAAAACGTGAGTTAACAAGAGCTTATGCATCGCTTCAATTAGAACGAGAACGCAACAAGAATTTACCTGAGCTTACTCCTATTGCCAATACAGCGCAATACAGAATGCAAACAGATGCCTCAGCAACCATGATGATGCGTTTTTTAAAAGAGAAAAAAATTCTTCCAGTAAAATACTATATGGAGCCGGCGCTTCGAAAGCATTTGGGTGAATTTGTACCAGAGGAAAAAAGAAATTTCTTTACCAATATCAGCCACCGTGCACCGGCCGTATTGTATTCTCATTCCACCCATTGGTTTGAAGTGGAAGGCCTTACCAAAGAACCTCACACCAGTTTATTACGTAAAAATGCATTGCCCTATAATATGTGGATGATGCGTGATGAAGGATTGGCAACCAGTATGGAAGAAACATTGATGCATGCAGGCATGTGGGATGAAAACCCCAGAGCAAGAGAACTTGTTTGGATTATGCTGGCACAACGTTGTGCTAGAGGATTGGCTTCTTTATATGCACAGGCCAATTTAATTAACTATGAACAATCAAGAAAATTTCAGGTAGATAATACACCCAAAGGATGGACGGGCGATGAAAGTCTAGTGGGCTTTGAACAGCATTTGTATTTGCGCCAGCCAGCTTATGGTACCTGTTATGTAACCGGAAAATATTTGATTGAAAAGCTCATGATGGATATGGGCCGTTTGCAACAAAACAATTTTACGATATACAACTTCTTTGAAAAGTTTTATGCGGCAGGAATTATTCCTGTTTCATTGGTGGGCTGGCAATTAACAGGAAATGATGAAGAGATAAAAAAGTTGTTGAAAAAATAAAACCATAGCTATGCAACGTAGAAAATTCATTAAACAATCTTCACTCACCTTGGCTGGAATAGGTGTATTTGGATCTTTGTTATCGAATAATAGAATCAATGAGATCAATTTAAGTGTTAACGGCAAACGCATTGAAAGCCGCATTTTTGAATTGGCAAAATTTGGTGTAGATGAAAAAGGGCGTGGCTTCAGAGTTGCTTATAGCAAAGGCGATATTGAAGGCCGTGCGTGGTTTATGGAGCTGATGAAAAAAGCTGGCCTCAATCCAAGCATTGATGCTGCAGGCAATATTATTGGTAAGCGCAATGGTAAAAATCCATCACTCAAACCCATTGCATTTGGTTCACATATTGACATGGTGCCCGATGGCGGCAACTACGATGGCACACTCGGTTCAATTGCTGCATTGGAATTAATAGAAACATTGAATGAGAACAATTTTTTAACAGAACATCCTTTAGAAGTCATCATTTTTGGAAATGAAGAGGGCGGCACCATTGGCAGTAAAGCAATGGTAGGTGATATAACAAACGATGGATTAAATCAAAAAAGTCAAATCGGATTAACCATGGCAGATGGCATTAAAGCCATAGGTGGCAATCCAGAAAACATTCAATCCTGCATCCGCAAAAAAGGCGACATCCATGCATGGGTTGAATTACATATTGAGCAAGGAGGCATTTTAGAAAAAGAAAAAATACAAATAGGTGTAGTAGAAGGAATAGTAGGTATTGTGCATTGGGAAGTAACCGTGGAAGGTTTTGCCAATCACGCAGGTGCTACACAAATGAACATGCGGCAAGATGCGCTGCTTGCTGCTTCCAAATTTATTGTTGCAGTAAATGAAGTCATCACCAGTATAAAAGGTACCCAAGTAGGTACAGTTGGGAAAATTGCTGTACAGCCGGGCGCTTACAATGTTATACCTGGTAAAGTTCAGTTAGGCTTAGAAATTCGTGATTTAAATGCTGCAAAAATAGAGCTCCTATTCAAGGAAATTGAAAAGCGTGCAGCAGCCATAGCAGCATCAAGCAAAACAAAAATCAGTTTCGAAAGGCAGGCGAATGAATCGAAACCCGCATTAACAGATAAGGGTCTTCAGCAAATAATTGATTCAACGGCAAAATCACTCGGGTTTACTACCAAGTTGATGCAAAGTGGCGCCGGTCACGACTCTCAACATGTTGCAGATATTGCACCTTCAGCTATGATCTTTATTCCAAGTGTAGGCGGCATCAGTCATTCTCCAAAAGAATTTTCAACTGCAACCGATATGGCCAATGGTGCGAATGTATTGTTGCAAACGATTTTAAAAATTGATAAATTATGAGCCATATGCATTCTTTTTTAGACAAGTAAAAGCTTTTCTGATTGTGGTAACCTATAGCTTTACAATCTAATATACTATATTTAAATTCATTGATTTAGCACTTCCATTAAGGGTTAGTTCAGAAGAAGAAGAAGAAGAAGAAGAACAAGGGTTAGACGCATCTCAACACAATGAAAAGTATGGCAGCACACCTCAGTTAGTTTAGGCAAATCCATTAAAAAATAAATTAAATCCGTCAATTAATTACCCCTGTAACAGCCATTACGTGGTTTTTTTGGCAGGTATTCAACTGTTTTATACCTTGAATGCCTCTAATGAAACATCTTATTCGATTTCTGCAGTTTATATACTCGATCTATGCATTTGCCACTTTTATTCTTGCAATGCTACTGGTATTTCCTTTTATCATGTTATCAATCCCATTTGGAAAAGTAAGGGGAGGAAACTTGGTATATTTTTTCTGCAAAATTTGGGCAAGGATCTGGTATATAATGATTGGCATTCAACATGGAGAGATTTATGAAACCCCGCACGATCAATCAAAACAATACATTTTTGTTGCCAATCATATTTCGTACATGGATATTCCCCCAATTGTTTTATGCATGCATCAATCATTTAGAGCATTGGGTAAATACGAAATGGTAAAAGTACCCATCTTTGGATGGATCTATAGAGCTGCAGTTGTATTGGTAGATCGAAAAAATGCAGCCGCCAGGGCCAAAAGTATAAGAGCATTAAAAGCTGCAATCAAAAACAATGTGTCCATTTTTATTTTCCCAGAGGGCACTTTTAACGAAACAAAAGGGCCTTTAAAAAATTTTTACGACGGCGCCTTCCGAATTGCCATAGAAACACAAACACCATTAAAGCCTATACTTTTTGTAGACACACTTAAAAGACTTCATTACAGAAGTATTTTTGAATTAACACCAGGCATGAATAGAGCAGTTTACTTAGCAGAAGTTCCGGTAGACGGCCTAACAGTTGCAGATCTGCCAACATTAAAACAACATGTTTATCAATTGATGGAAGATGGTTTAAAACGATATATACAATATCCCACCTCTTAACTGTAAATTTGAAAAAATTAGCACTTTGTTTGTAGAAGTTATTATACCACTTGCCTTACCTAAGAATTATACCTGGTCTGTTCCAGATAAATTCAAAGATGCTATTCAACCAGGCATTCGGGTTGAAGTGACACTTAGGAAAAATAAAAAATATGCTGGTATAGTTAAAAAAATACTTAGATCCATACCCGATGGATTTAATCCATCTTCTATTGAAAATGTGTTGGATGAGCTTCCCTTAGTACATGCACAACAATTGCAGTTTTGGGAATGGATTGCCAATTATTATATGTGTAGTGAGGGCGAAGTAATGCAAGCAGCCATTCCTGCCAATCTTAAATTATCCAGCGAAAGCATACTACAGTGGAACGAAGAAAGAAGTTTGGACTTTAGTGATTTAACAGACAATGAATTCATTGTAGCCGAAGCTTTGGAAATAAAAAAAGAGCTTCGTTTAAGTGAGGTTCAGCAATTATTGGATATTAATAATACGTATCCTGTAATAAAAAAATTGATTGAAAAAGGAGTCTGTTTTATTTGGGAAGAGTTAAAAGAAAAATACAAACAAAAAATAACTTCCTATATTTTATTGCACCCTGCTTATCACAGTGAGGAAAAAATAGAATCACTGCTGAACAATTTTGGTAAAGCACCTAAGCAAATGGAGTTGCTATTAGCCTATTTACATTTTAAACAAACGGAGGGCGAAGTAACACAGTCAGCATTGCTGAAAAAAGCCAATGCTTCACTGGCTCAATTAAAAGGGCTTGTAGAAAAAGGGGTATTGATTATTGAGAAAAGAAACACAGACAGGTTGCCGAATCTTTCCAAAGAAATTGCAGTGGATTTTTCTTTATCAACAACACAACAAATTGCTTTGGAAAGCATTAACACCCAACTTGAAAAAAAGTCGGTATGCTTATTACACGGCGTTACGTCCAGCGGCAAAACCCAGATCTATATTAAATTAATTGAGCAACAATTACTTCAAAATAAACAAGTACTTTATCTATTACCAGAAATCGCATTAACAGCACAAATGATTCGTCGATTACAAAAAAGTTTAGGCGGTCATATTGCTATCTATCATTCTAAATTCAATCCCAACGAAAGGGTGGAGATCTGGAATAAAATAAAATCTGGTGAAACCAAAGTTGTGTTGGGCGCTAGATCTGCCCTATTCCTTCCTTTTAAAGAATTAGGTCTCATTATTTGCGATGAAGAACACGATGCATCTTATAAACAACAAGACCCTGCACCAAGATACCATTGCAGAGATGCTGCTATCTACTACGCTTCTTTATTCAATGCCAAAGTTTTATTAGGGAGTGCCACTCCTTCTATAGAAAGTTATTACAACGCACAGCAAGAAAAATATGGATTGGTCACACTTACTGAACGGTTTGGAGATGTTGCAATGCCAGCTATAGAATTAATAGATCTCAAAAAAACATCTTTGGCCAACAAAACAAAAAGTCCATTATCACCACAATTGCTCTCTTCTATTGATGAAACCCTGAAAGCAAAAAAACAAATTATTTTATTTCAGAACAGACGAGGTTATTCGCCATACATGATTTGCGATACTTGTGGCTGGATTCCTCATTGCCAGCATTGCGATGTTACCCTCACCTTTCATAAAGCAAAAAATAAGTTGAGTTGCCATTACTGTGGAACAACTTATCCAGTAATTCAAACATGTGCAGCATGTGGAAGTCATCATTTTATTCAAAAGAATTTTGGGACCGAAAAAATTGAAGAACTGGTGGCAGAATCCTTTCCGGATGCAAAAATTGCCAGAATGGATTATGATAGCGTAAAAGGAAAACATGACCACGATACCTTGATTCATTTATTTGAACAACACAGAATTGATATTTTAGTAGGCACCCAAATGGTAGTGAAAGGATTGAATTTTGAAAATGTTAGTCTGGTAGGAATAATCGATGCAGATGGTATTTTAAATTTTACAGACTTTAGGGTAAATGAAAGGGCTTATCAATTGATGGAACAAGTAAGTGGCCGATCTGGGAGAAAAGATGGCAATGGAAAAGTAATGGTTCAGGTAAGCAATATCCATCATCCGGTTTTACAATTTGTGAAAGAACACAATTACAAGGATTTGTTTCAATTTGAAATTGATAATAGAAAACATTTTGACTATCCACCATTTACAAGATTGATTCAAGTAACGTTTAAGCACAAGGAAAAACATATTGCCGAAGAAGCTGCCAACATATTTACACAGGGTCTTAAAAATCCCTACGGCTTAATGATCAATGGCCCTTCGCAACCAATTGTTGATAGGGTTAGAAACCAATACCTATGGGAGATACTAATCAAATTGCCCAAAGACGCTGCCTATTTATTACAATGCAAAAAAGCGATCCATCAACAAATGGTGATTGTTCAAAGCAATAAAAGATACAGATCAGTTCATATTATTCCAAACATTGATCCTGTTTATTAGATAGACATGAAAATTGAGCAAAATCATTCATTACAACCATACAATAGTTTTGGTATTGAAATATCATCCAGGTATTTCTCCTCTTTTAGTTCAATTGAATCCTTAGAAGAAATTATAGCACATCAACAAAAATCATCAGATCCGTTACTGGTTTTAGGTGGCGGCAGCAATATATTATTTACCAAAAACTTTGATGGCTGGGTAATTAAAAATGATTTAAAAGGCATTGAAGTAATTAATAGGGACAACAATTTTATTTATGTAAAAGCCATGGCTGGAGAGAATTGGCACCAATTGGTTTTACATTGTGTTGAAAATGGATATGCCGGAATGGAGAACCTTAGCTTAATACCCGGCAATGTTGGCGCCTCCCCTATGCAAAATATTGGCGCATATGGAGTAGAATTAAAAGATGTTTTTTATGAATTAGAAGCGTATCATATTGCTGATAAAAAAATAGTTCGTTTTAATAATAAAGAT
>CANGTR010000094.1 GCA_947456855.1 Sphingobacteriia bacterium
AGACCAAGGAATCATTTATGTAAATATCTCAACTCCTGCTGGAGCAACTGTTGAAAGAACAGAAAAAGTATTAATAGAATTAGAAGCCGCCATTAAATCGGTTCCTGCAGTTGAAAATTTAACTAGTTTATCTGGATACAGTTTAATTACTGAAGCAGCTGGGGCATCTTTTGGTATGATGATGATCAATCTAAAACCATGGCAGGATAGAAAGGAAACAGTAAAAGAATTGATCCCCATATTAAAAGAAAAAACAAAACATATTAATGATGCTGCTATTGAATTTATGCCACCTCCTACAGTACCAGGATTTGGAAATACCAGTGGGTTTGAATTGCGCATTATAGATAAAACAGGGTCCGGAGATTTACAAAAAACTGCAACAGTAACAAACCAATTAATTGAAAAGATAAAACAAGGTGGTGTAGTAAATAGTGCTTATACCAGCTTCGATCCAAACTTCCCGCAATACCTTATAAACATCGATTATGCGATGGCTGCAAAAAAAGGTGTTACCGTAGACAATGCAATGAGCGATTTACAAACCTTAATTGGAAGTTTTTATGCTACCAATTTTATACGATTTGGTCAAATGTATAAAGTAATGGTTCAGGCATATCCCGAGTTTAGAGCAAAGCCAACTGATTTATTAAATCTATATGTAAAAAATGATCGCGGAGAAATGGTATCCTACTCAACATTTATAACTATCGAGCGAGTGTATGGCCCTGAACAACTTACCCGATACAATATGTATACCGCAGCAATGGTAAATGGAGATGCAGCACCGGGGTATAGTAGTGGTGAAGCCATAAAATCAATCGAAAAAATTGCAAAAGAAAATTTACCAAGAGGCTATGGATATGAATGGTCTGGTATAACCAGAGATCAGGTAGCATCTGGAAGCCAAGCTGTTGGAATATTTCTTATTTGTTTAATTTTTATTTATTTAATTCTTTCTGCCCAATATGAAAGCTTCATCATGCCCTTGGCTGTTATTTTCTCTCTACCAACAGGCGTATTCGGTGCATTTCTATCTTTAAAATTGGTAGGCTTAGAAAACAATATATATGCTCAAGTTGCATTGGTAATGCTAATAGGATTGTTGGGGAAAAATGCGATATTAATTATTGAGTATGCGATGCTCAGAAGAAGTCAAGGGTTGAGTATTATCGAAGCAGCCAAAGAAGGAGCATTATCTAGACTACGCCCAATTTTAATGACATCATTTGCATTTATCGCAGGCCTTATTCCATTATGTATAGCTAGTGGGGCTGGTGCAATAGGCAATAGATCTATTGGAACGGCTTCTGCTGGTGGAATGCTGTTTGGAACTTTATTTGGTGTTTTAATCATCCCAGGACTTTATGTGGTTTTTGCACAGTTATCGGAATATATTTCTAAAAGAAAAACTATTTAAAAAATAAAACAACTTGTTTTTTAATGAAAAAGACAGCTTCTATTCTACATACTATATTGTTGTTTTCTATAATTGAATTTGCTTGTAAACCACCTGCAAAAACAGTTTTACCCAACAGTAATCCAATTCCAACCAATTATCAAGGAAACTATGATAGCAGCAATTTTGGAACGATTTCATATAAAGCATTCTTTGGAAATGAAGAATTAATTCAATTAATAGATACTGCTTTAAAAAATAATTTTGATATACAAATAGCAGTGCAACGAATTGCTATGGCCAATAATAATTGGTTAATTAGCAAAGGCCTAACAAAGCCAGTAGTAAACGGAGTTGTTTCTAGTGGTGTGGAGAAATTTGGTGATTATACCATGAATGGTTTGGGAAATTATGACATGAATTTATCCCCCAACATCAATAAAAATCAACAAATACCAGTCGTGATGCCGGATATGTTTCTTGGCTTTAGAAGCAATTGGGAAATTGACATATGGAAAAAATTATCCAATACTAAAAAAGCTGCATTTGCCAGATACAATGCTAGCTTAAAAGAAAAACAATGGTTAACCACTCAAATAGTAGCTCAAATTTCATTCTTGTATTTTGAATTATTGGCTTTAGACAGAGAGGTTTTAATACTAGAAAAAAATATTGAACTACAAGAAAGGGCTTTAGAAATTGTTATTGCACAAAAACAAGGAGGAAGAGCAACAGAGTTGGCTGTTCAACAATTTCAAGCCCAAATACTAAATACCAAGGGTATTCTGTACTCTATTAAACAATCTATTGTAGAAACAGAGAATGCGATAAAAATATTAACCGGAAAGCAGCAATTAAACATTAATAGAAAAAAAGATATTTATGAATATGCATTACCATCAATTATAAAAGCTGGAATTCCAAGTCAATTGCTTCATCAAAGACCAGATATACAATCTGCTGAATGGCAGTTAGAAGCAACTGGCGCAGATGTAGAAGCAAGTAGGAAAGCGTTTTTGCCATCTTTAAATATTACTGCTTTTGTTGCACTCAATTCATTTAATCCATCTTTTTTATTAAGCCCCGAATCACTTGCGTTTGGTTTGTTGGGCGGATTAACAACCCCTTTGGTAAATAAAAGTTTATTGAAAGGAAATTATGAAAAGAATAAAGCTGCTCAATTGGAGGCTTTTTACACTTATCAAAAAACCGTTTTAGTGGCTGTTCAAGAAATACAAACACTATTGAAAGGCATAGATAATTATCAAAAGATTTATGGATATAAATTAGCAGAATCTAAAACTTTAGAATTGGCAGTAAGCACATCAAAAGATTTATACATTTCAGGATTTGCTTCTTATTTAGAAGTGATTACCGCACAAAGAGGTGCATTGGATGCTGAATTAGAATCTATTAAAAACAAAAAAATGATTTTTACTCAGTTAATTGGATTGTACAGATCCTTGGGTGGGGGATGGCAATAATTTGATTAACAATAAATAAAAAAATCATCTATTATTTTTGTAAATACCTACAGATAAAGCATAGGTAATTATTCCGGCAATACTTTTAGCGCCAATTTTTTCTAAGATTCTTGTGCGGTGCCCTTCTACTGTTCTTTTACTTAAGTGTAACTGGCCAGCAATTTCTTTGCTTGTAAATTCATTACAGATTAAACGTATGATTTCCAGCTCTCTTTCTGTAAAACTAGCGGTAGACTTATCGGGCAACTTATAATTTTTAGCAACTATTTCGGTGAGTTTTTGAGTTATTTCTTTACAGAAATAGGGTTTATGAAGATTAACCATTTCGATGGCTTCTTTTATTTCAATGGCTTCCGCGGATTTTAGTAGATAGCCAATTGCGCCAGACTCCAGCATTTGTAATATCAATTGGTCGTTTGCATAAGCACTTAATGCAATGACTTTACATGCTGGAATATGTTTAAGCAATTCCCTTGTAGCAGAAACTCCATCTAAAATGGGCATTTTTATATCTGTAACAATAACATTTGGTTTTAGAAGTAAAGATTTTTCTATTAATTCGGCTCCATTGCCTGCCTCACCCAGTAATTCAATACCAGGCATTTCGTTTAGCAATGCCGATAGGCCCTTGCGAAACACTTGCTGGTCATCTGCAATAAGCACTTTAATATATTGTTGGTTTGACAAAGAATAAAGTAGTTAAATGATTAATTTAAACTCACTATAAGCAATATGTATTTATTCCATATCAATAATACAAGTATAACTACCTAAATTATTGGGTGTTTTCACGGTATTTTATGAATTCTTTGGAATTAAATAAGCAAACAATGATTTCTCTACAAACAAAACATTGGATTTTATATGCATTAGCAATGCATATAATCAAAACGCCCTCGAGCTTTTCCAAATAAGTGATTAGGCCGAAACCTGTTGTATTGCAAAATCCAAGGCTCTTTTTTCGGCCCAAGTATATTGATCACCTTTTAACATGAAACCACAATGCCCTCCATTTTCGGGAATTTCTAAGAATAAATGAGGGTTGTTTGAAGCAACATCCATTGGCATACAATTGGGTAATAGAAAAGGATCATTCTTGGCCTGAACCATTAATGATGGAATAGCAATGTTTTTTAAATATGGACCCACACTTGCTTTTTCATAAAAGTCCAACGCATTTTCATAGCCATGCAATGGGGCTGTATAACGATTATCAAAACCGATAAAGTCGTCAATCTCATCATATCCATCGGCATTGATTAAATCGGGAAAAAGAGTTGCTTTGATTTTTATTTTAACACCTAATTTTCTTAAAAAACGTTTTCGATAAATTGCATTTTCCTTGGTAGCTAAAGCATCTACACTGCCTTTTAAATTGCAGGGAACAGAAAATCCAATAGCAGCTTTTACTTGCGAGGGAACATGAATTGGATTTTCTGCAATTGCTCTAAATGTTAAACTTCCGCCCATACTAAATCCTATCAATACAATTGCTTCATACCCATGAACAGCTATTGCGTGTTCTATTACAAAACGTAAATCATTGGCATCGCCATGATGATAAAAACGTGGCAACCGATTAATCTCGCCACCACAACTTCTACAATTCCATCCCAAAGCATCATAGCCGTTGGTAGAAAATAATTTTGCCATGCCTGTAACATAGTGACGGGTAGAATCTCCTTCTAATCCATGTGTTATTATGACCAATCGATTATTTAATTTTTTTTCCGAAGACCAATCTAGATCTACAAAATCACCATCCGGTAATTCCAATCGTTCTCTTCGAGCATAATTAAACTTCACTTTACGAAATAAGCTTGGATAAATGCTTTGAATATGACCATTGAATTGCCATAATGGAGGGGTAATAATAGGCTTTGGCAATAAAGGCATATACAAACTTATTGAGTATTCTATTGAATACACAAAATTTTCTATCTTCAAAGCATGGCAGCAACAAAATACTTGAAATATTTGAATGTTTTATCATTATTCGATACCAAAAGAACAAGGGATATATTTCAAATTAACCCAACCCTACCAACTCATAGAACAGAAGCCGATGAAATTCATATTGATGTTTTTGATTACAGCCCCTCCCATTTAGAAGAAGCTAATTTTTATTCAATAGAACCCAGTTTTCCGTTTAGAGACAATAACAATATTAGTTGGATTAATATAGGTGGTATTCGAAAAAAAGACATAGAATCAATTTGTACGCATTTTGGAGTTCATTATTTAATCTTAGAAGATATTTTAAGCATCAACCAACGTCCTAAAATGGACGAAATGGAACCAGTACTATTCTGTTTACTAAACATGTTGTATTTTAATGAAGCAACTGGTGCAGTAGAAACAGAGCAAATAAGTATTGTACTTGGAAATAATTTTGTTTTATCCATTCAAGAAGATGCCCACAGAGATGTATTTAATCCTGTAAGAGAAAAGTTAAGGGTTGCTAATAGTAAACTTAGATTAAGCGGAGCAGATTATTTATGTTATGCGCTATTGGATATGATAGTAGATAATTATTATCTAGTAATGGAGAAAATAGGAGAACGCATAGAATTTTTAGAAGATAGAATCATTAGAAGTACCAACAAAAGATCTTTAGCAGAAATCAATGCACTCAGAAAAGAATTGATTGTACTCAAACGAAATGTAAGCCCAGTAAGGGATTTAATAAATGGATTTTTAAGAACAGACAGCGATTTAATGGAAGATAAAACCCATAAATATTTTAAAGATATTTATGATCATATTATTCAAGCAAATGATTTAGCAGAAAGTTATAGAGACATGATGATCAACTTACAGGACCTTTATCTAAGTAATGTAAACCTGAAAATGAACGAAGTAATGAAAGTAATGGCTATCGTTACCTGTTTGTTGGCACCCGCAACTGTAATAGGTGGAATTTTCGGAATGAACTTCGACAAACTTCCTTATATACACAATGAACATGGTTTTTTCATTGCTGCAACGCTCATGATTTTAGCGCCTATCATTATGGTGTATATTTTTAGAAAGAGGGGGTGGTTTTAGAAAAACAGAAAATCAATGGTTACAATCATCTGCATGCGCATGATTGTGTTTTCGGCACATCCTATAATTTAATACATGAGCAATAACAATCAATAATACAGAAGGAATTAAAAGCAATAATCTCCACTGATGAAAACTTACTTTGGCAATCAACAATAAAATGCCGAATCCAAATAACAATAAAGGCAACCAACTGTGGTGGTGTTTTTTAAAACCGTGATACAAAGCATAAACCCCAACTACAAACGCCAATCCAATCATAGAATATTCGAAGCCGAGATTTTCGATAATATTTACCCCAAATAAAGGAAGACTGCTCAGAAACAGGGGCAAAATAGCGCAATGTATAGCACAAACTGCCGAAGCGGTTATACCTAAAGCGTCCCAATTGAATTTTATACTCATTAGAGTGCAAATTTACAACAGTGCAACCATGTTGCAAAATATTTGTAGATACAATTGTACCTTTGACCATTAATTGGTTCTATGAATAAGAAATTATTGGTTTACCTGGGCTTTTTTACCCTTTTGGTTGCAGCGTTTTACTTTTTCCTTTTTCGCGACAACGATATGTGGAAGAAAAAACTAGCTGTTATTAGTTATGTTAAACCCTTTTTGTTCAACAATCAAAACGGACTCCCTGTTACAGACAAAGATTTATTGGGAAAAGTAACTGTTGTAGAATACTTTTTTACTACCTGCAAGGGTATTTGCCCTAAAATGAATACCAATATGAAGGGTATTTATGAAACTTTTAAAAAGGAGCCTAATTTCATGATTCTATCGCATACTTGCAATCCTGAAACAGATTCTGTTCCTGTGCTAAAAAGATATGCCGACTCATTACAAGTAAATACCAATACCTGGGTTTTTGTGACTGGCAGAAAAGACAGTTTATATAAAATGGCCAGAAACGCTTATTTATTAGATGATCCAAAAAATAGCTTTGAAAAAATTGAAGACCAGTTTATACATACACAGTTTTTTGCATTGGTTGATAAAGACGGAAGGGTTCGTTCTCAAATTTATGATGGCCTTAAAAAAGATGAAATTGAAAAGCTCAAAAAAGATATTAAAACATTGTTATCCGAAAAGTCGTCGAATGGAAATTTTGTAAACGGAATATTTACCAATAATCCTTAATTTAAAAATCTATGCAAAATAGGATTACCGATACTTTAAAAAAACACCAATTGAGTATTACCGATTCGAGAAAGAAAATTTTATCTTTTTTTCTTGAGTCTGGTAGCGCGTTGGCACATGCAGATATTGAAGTAAAATCGAGTACAGAATTTGATCGTGTAACCATTTACAGAACTTTACAAACTTTTGTTGAGAAAGGCATTATACATACTATTCCAACAGCCGATAATTCCATCTTATATGCATTGTGTAAAGATGATTGTGTTGCCGGGCATCACCATGATGATCATGTACATTTCATATGTGATGAATGTGCAAGCACTTATTGTCTAGACCATGTATCTATACCAAAAGTTAAACTACCAAAGGGTTTTACTGTTGTACAAACCAATCTGGTTGTTAGTGGTGTATGTAATAAATGTGAGCAATGATATTGGTAACTGGGGCAACCGGACTGGTTGGGTCACATTTGATTCAACAACTCGTTCAAAACGGAGAAAAAGTTCGTGCAATCTACCGCTCAGCAATTCCATTCAACCAATTTGGTAAAAATGTAGAATGGGTAAGAGGGGATATTTTAGATATTCTTTCATTAGAAGATGCAATGCAAAATGTGGTTCAGGTATACCATTGCGCCGCAGTTGTTTCCTTCAACCCTTCAAAAATATCGAGTCTTCAAAAAACCAATATAGAGGGTACAGCAAATGTTGTTAATGCTTGTATTAATACAGGTGTAAAAAAATTGTTATTCGTAAGCTCGGTTGCTGCACTCGGAAGAATTAGAGAAGATAAACCCATTGATGAAACAATGAATTGGACACCAGAAACCAGCAACAGTGAATATGGTAAAACAAAATACTTGGCCGAACTAGAAGTTTGGCGTGGTATGGGAGAGGGATTGGATGTAGCAATTGTAAACCCAGTAATTATATTGGGTTCTGGTGATTGGACTTCGGGCTC
>CANGTR010000095.1 GCA_947456855.1 Sphingobacteriia bacterium
CTCAACGTAAATCCAAAGTAACCATTCATTCATCTAGTATGAGTGATGCTTTACTAAGCAAAGACGGAGAGACTTTGTATTATTTGGCTCGCTTTGAAAAAGGCATGAATTTGTGGACAACCAATTTAAGAACCAAAGAAACCAAAATGTTGGTGCCATTGAATGCCGGAGGAGCTAGTATGGCATGGGATAAGGATCAAAAAAGTATTTTTATTAGCAGTGATGGAGGTATTATTAAATTAGATCCTGCAACTAGTAAACAAGATCGAATAGGAATTAATGGAGAAATGATGGTAAATGCTGCTGCAGAACGTCAAGCTATGTTTAACCATGTTTGGAGAAGAACCAAAAAAACATTTTATAATAAAACGTATCATGGAATTGATTGGGATAGTTATAAACCCGATTATGAAAAATACATTCCTTCTATCGGAAATAATTACGAGTTCAGTGAAATGTTAGCGGAGTTATTAGGCGAATTAAATGTAAGCCATAGCGGCAGTAGTTATGGCGGAGGTCCTAATCCTAATGGAGATCTCACTGCTTCATTGGGTGTATTTTATGATGCAGCTTACAAGGGCACAGGTGTAAAAATTGAAGAAATCATTAAAGATGGGCCATTGGATAAAGCAGGTCTAAATATAAAGACAGGTGCAATTATAGAATCTATTGATGGAGAAAGCATCACAGCCGACAAAGACCTTGCACAATATCTAAATCGCAAGTCAGGAAAAACTATTTTATTGTCGATCGTAGAAGGCGCTGATAAAAGAGAGATTACTGTAAAAGGAATTTCTGCTGGCGAAGAAAATGGGTTATTGTACAAGCGTTGGATAAAACGCAATGCTGATGAGGTAGATCGTATGAGTAATGGAACATTGGGTTACGTGCATATTCCAGGAATGAGCGATGGAGCATTTAGAAGCACTTACGAGGATATCATGGGTAAATTCTTTGATAAGAAAGGAGTAGTTGTAGATACTCGTAATAATGGTGGCGGAGATTTAGTTGCAGATCTTGCTGTATTCTTAAGTGGTAAGAAATTTATGAATTACACCAATGATATTAGAAGCAATGGATATGAACCCAATTTCCAATGGACAAAACCTAGTATCTCAATTGCCAATGAAGCCAATTATAGTGATGGGCATTGTTATGCTTTTATGGTAACAGAATTAAAGGTTAATAAATTGGTAGGTATGCCTGTTCCGGGCACATGTACTTTTGCAGCATGGGAATCTTTAATGGATACGGGTATTCGTTGGGGAGCACCTTCTGTTGGAGTTAAAAACATGAGTGGTCAATATTTAGAGAATCGTCAAACCGAACCAGATATCAAATTGATGAATGAATACGAACTGGTAAAAAAAGGAATTGATCAACAATTAGAAGTAGCAGTTAAAGAATTAATGAAAGATATAAAATAAGACCTGGTATTTTATATAAGTCCCGGTTACCTTAGGTGGCCGGGACTTTTTTTGTAACATAAGTTACCAAAGCTTTGCTTTTAATGATTCAATTTTGTGTTTCATTAATCATAACAGCTATGATGGATTTTTTGAAAAATTTATTTGGCGTAGGTCCAGCAGTGGATTATGCTGCATTATCAAAAAATGGAGCACAAATTGTTGATGTACGATCTGAGGGAGAATATCGCTCAGGGCATATTAAAGGGTCAATCAATTTACCACTTGACCGATTGCCCCAACTTGCATCCAAGTTAATAAAAGACAAACCTATTATTACTTGCTGTGCATCAGGGATGAGAAGTGGTTCTGCAAAATCTTGGTTATTGTCCAATGGTTTTATAGAAGTATACAATGGTGGAGGTTGGGCTGGATTAGAGGATAAGTTGAAATAAAACTATTTCCTTTCAATATTTGCCCCCAATGCTCGCAGGCGGGTATCAATAAATTGGTACCCCCTATCTATTTGTTCAATATTCTGAATAGTACTTTTACCTTCTGCACTCAATGCAGCAATCAACAATGCCTGCCCTGCACGTATGTCTGGACTGCTCATGGTGATTCCCCTTAAATTATTTTTTCTTCCCAAACCAATAACGGTTGCACGATGTGGATCGCATAAAATAATTTGCGCACCCATGTCTATCAATTTATCGGTGAAAAACAATCGGCTCTCGAACATTTTTTGGTGAATGAGTACACTGCCGATTGCTTGAGTGGCAACCACTAAAACAATACTTAATAAATCAGGTGTAAATCCTGGCCATGGATGATCGGAAATGGTTAGGATTCCTCCATCCATAAAAGTTTGTATGGTATAAGATTCTTGAGCTGGTATATAAATATCATCATCCTTGATATCAAATTCAATTCCTAATAACCTGAATTTTTCTGGTATTATTCCTAAATGAGCAACACCAGCATTTTTAATGGTGATCTCACTTTGGGTCATTGCTGCCAGGCCAATAAAACTTCCTATCTCAATCATATCGGGCAACAATCGATGTTCGGTGCCTCCTAAATTTGATACACCTTCAATGTTTAATAAGTTGCTACCAATGCCTGTAATTTTTGCCCCCATACGATTGAGCATATTACATAGTTGTTGTAAATAGGGCTCACAAGCTGCATTGTAAATAGTGGTAATACCTTCTGCTAATACTGCTGCCATTACGATATTGGCTGTTCCGGTTACAGATGGTTCATCCAATAACATGAATGTTCCTTTCAATTGATTGGATGATAAGGTGAAACAATCCAATGCATCATCATATACATAAGCTGCACCTAATTTTTCAAAACCAATGATATGTGTATCTAATCTTCTTCTTCCAATTTTATCGCCGCCGGGCTTTGGTATATAGGCTTTTTTAAATCTTGATAACATAGGCCCAGCCAACATTACACTGCCTCTTAGTCTTCCACTTTTTTTTCTGAATGCTTCTGATGCTAAATAATCAATATCAATTTGGTTTGCCTGGAAAGAATAAGTATCTGCATTGATTCGATTGATTTTAACGCCAATCTCTTTCAATAATTCAATCAATAAATTCACATCCAAAATATCGGGGATATTGGATACAGTAATAACTTGATCAGTTAATACAACTGCAGACAATATTTGTAATGCTTCGTTTTTTGCACCTTGCGGAACAATTGTACCGTTTAATTTTTTTCCGCCGATGACTTCGAAACTACTCATTGTTAATTATTGGGAGTAAGTTAAATAAAAAAGCATCAGTGATTACTGATGCTATATAAATAACTGATAAAATTATTAATACCTTTTCTTAAATCCGCCCCCTGCATTTCTGTCGTTGCGAGGAGCGCCACCATTGTTTCGGTTATCGTTATTGCGTTGCTGGCCACCGCTGTTTCCTCCTGGGCGATTATTGTTTCTTCCCATATTGCGGTTGTCATTATTGCGTTGTTGACCACCACCAGATCGATTGTTTCTTCCACCAAAATTCTGTTGCCATCTTCCGCCACTGCGAGCAGGTGGATAATCGTCGCTTACAAAATTTTGGTTTCTGTGTTTAATGTATGGCGTATTGCTAAATTCTAATTGACCTCCTGTAATGCTATTTAATTCGGAACGAATCGAATCGTCGTGTACCAATTCTTTGTGCCAAGTACTGTAGGATAATTTCATGTAGTATGCAATGGCATTGGCAAAACCTACTTTTTTCTCTGGGTCTTCTTCTTTCAAAGCTTTGTCTATTACCACTTCCAAATTTTTGCCCAAATGCGCATATTTTGGATATCGCTTAGGATAAGGCAATGGATCTGGTTTAAGCTTATAGGTTTCTTTTGTAGGAATTGGATATGGGCTGTCTACGTCCAATTTAAAGTTGCTAATGAAAAAAAGATGATCCCATAATTTATGCTTAAAATCTTCTACATTTTTTAAATGCGGGTTCAAAAAGCCCATTAATTCAATCACTGCCTGCGCTTGTTGCTGGCGTTTCTCTTTGTCCTCAATAGTAAGCACATATTCCACCATTTTCTGAACGTGGCGGCCATATTCCTTCATCCCTAAAAAGTTCCTACTTGTATTATAATCCATGTAAATATGCTTGTTGCAGTAACAAATATAGGCATTGTAGGGGTCTTCAAATCATTTTTCACTCAACGGAATCTAGTTTTTATCTTCGCAGCATGGAAGACTTGTTGAAGCAAATAGAGCAGTATAAGCAAGAAATAGATGGTTTTGTGGCTAAAGCCGCAGATGAAGTGGAGCAGTTTCGCATTAAATGGCTTGGCACCAAAGGTTTGGTGAAAGCTGTAATGGGCGAAATGAAAAATGTTCCCAATGAGCAAAAAAAGCAATTTGGACAAATACTCAATGAGTTCAAACTCTTTGCAGAAGCCAAGTTTGAAGCTTTACAAGCAAGCAATGATGTTTCAGGAAAATCAAGTGCTAAAGTTTTAATTGATCAATCGCTTCCCGGAGATCCAGTATCAGTTGGATCCAGGCATCCACTTAGTTTGGTAAAAAATGAAATGGTATCTATTTTCAAAAGATTGGGTTTTGTAGTAGCAGAAGGTCCGGAAATAGAAGATGACTGGCACAATTTCGGAGCAATGAATCTGCCAGAAGACCATCCTGCTAGGGATATGCAAGATACTTTCTATATCAAAAAACCAGCAGATGGAAATGGTCCAACCTGGCTCTTGCGAACACATACAAGCAGTGTTCAAGCAAGGGTTATGGAACATCAAAAACCACCAATCAGGGTAATTTGCCCTGGAAGAGTGTATAGAAATGAAACCATTAGTGCAAGAGCACATTGCTTTTTTCATCAGGTAGAAGGTTTGTACATAGATGAAAATGTAAGTTTTGCCGATTTAAAACAAACCCTTTACTTTTTTGTACAAGAAATGTTTGGAAAAGACGTGAAAGTGCGCTTCAGACCAAGTTATTTCCCTTTTACGGAGCCAAGTGCCGAAATGGACATCAGTTGTTTGATCTGCGAGGGAAAAGGATGCAATATTTGTAAACATACAGGATGGGTAGAGATATTGGGTAGTGGAATGGTACACCCCAAAGTGTTGGAAAATTTTGGTATCGACCCTAATAAGTACACAGGCTTTGCGTTTGGTATGGGTGTAGAAAGAATTACCCAATTGAAATACCAGGTAAACGATTTGCGTTTGTATTCTCAAAATGATGTGCGGTTTTTGAAACAGTTTACAGGAGTTGTTTAAGCATTTCGAATAATTTACAGGGAATCGTTGATAGTTTTATGATTACAGGCTTTTAGCACTATCTTAGAAATCATAATATATTTAACGATGCTTGCAATACTGATTTTTTTTGGAGCCCATTGGTTCCTGTCTTTGTTCTTCCATTCATTTTTCTTGCATCGTTTTGCATCTCATAAAATGTATACCACCAGTAAAAATTGGGAACGATTTTTTTATTTAACTACTTGGTTTGTACAAGGGTCTTCATTTTTGGTTCCTCGAGCATACGGAGTAATGCATAGAATGCATCATGTTTATAGTGACACAGAAAAAGATCCGCATTCGCCACATTTTTTTACAGATGTATACCAAATGATGCAAAGCACCATTTTGATTTTTCGTGGATTTTTAACAGGTAAAAATTTACCTGAAGCACAATTTACCAAAGACTATTTACCTGTTTGGGATAGATTAGATAAGTTCGGACATCATCCAATTACCCGTATTGTTTTTATGATAGGGTATGTTGCGTTTTATTATTTTTTTGCACCCAATGCATGGTGGTATTTATTGTTACCCATTCATTTTTTAATGGGACCCATCCAGGGTGCAGTAGTTAATTGGTGTGGTCATAAGTATGGCTATAGTAATTTTGATAATGGCGATCATTCTAAAAACAGTTCTCCTTGGGGTATTTTATTAATGGGTGAATTGTTTCAAAACAATCACCATTATGCAAAAGATGACGCCAATTTTGCCAAGAAATGGTTTGAGTTTGATCTTACATTTTTCTTCATGCGAGGATTAAATGCTGTGGGTATCATTCAGCTCATTCCAGCATCTCTTAACGTTCCTCAACATGCCGATAATGCTTCAAAGAGCTCAATTTAGATAAAACCAAATTGATTTAATTTTCGCGCAGATTAACTGTATTTTTGAGTCAATCTTTCTTCAATGATTCATGCTACTAAGGGCATTGTGTTGCGTACTGTAAAGTATGGAGATACTAGTATTATTACTAGTGTTTACACAGAGTTGTTTGGAATTCAACAATACATAGTAAAAGGAGTAAGACAAAGCACCAAAACTTCTGCAGGCAAAGCCAGTTATTTTCAGCCAGGCGCTATGCTTTCTTTAGAAGTGTATCACAATGAATTAAAACAACTGCAATTTATTAAAGAATACAGTTGGGCATATATGTATGAGCAGGTGTTGTTTGATGTAGTGAAAAATACCGTGGCCATGTATGTAATGGAATTGTTACAGCATAGTTTAAAACAACCCGAAGCCAATCCCGAGTTGTTTTATTTAATTGAAGATACGCTCAAGCAATTGGATAAAGGATCGGCAACATTAACTGGAAATTTACCTTTGTATTTTACCTTGCATTTAGCAGCAGAATTGGGTTTTCAGTTGCAAGGATCATATTCATCAACTACTCCAATCGTAGATTTACAAGAAGGTATGTTTGTAAGTGAAAAACCTTTACATCCTTATTTTTTGGAAGGTTCGCTAGCGCAAATCACTTCGTTGATTGCCAATTTGGGTTTTTACAATGAACTCGAAACTATTTTATTAAATCAACAAACGCGCAGGCATTTAATTGAAGCATTTCAATTGTATTTGTCTTTGCATATTTCGAATTTTGGTCAGATGAAAAGTTACAAGATCTTACAGGAAGTGTTGGCGTGAGCATTTTTCAATTGTAAAAAGCGTTGATTTAAATCAATCTATTAATTGTTGAAGTATCATTGATTGCTTCACCGTTTAATTTACTAATTAAAATTACTCCTGGCCTTTTTCCGTTTTCGAAACTCCCAAATTGGTGGTCTTGCAGCAATGCTTTTGCTCCATTTAATGTAGCCCACTGTAACAATTCTTCCAGTTGAATTTCAGGAAAAAAGGCAGTGATGGTTTTGAGTTCATCAAGAATACTGAGCTGATGATTACTGGCTAAACTATCTGTACCAATTGTTATGTTGGCATTGTATCTTCTCAACAAATCTATATTGGGCATTTTGTTTTCGATATACAAATTAGCATTGGGGCATAAGCACCAATATATAGTTTGTTTGTTTTGAATGGCTTGTTGATTAGCCATTAAAATATCTTGCGGGTTTGATTCTGTATTATGCACCAATACTATATTGCTGGCATTTTGCATTTTTGGTAACACCGATTGTAAGCTCGTTTTGCCTGTTGGAATAAAATGAGTTTGATCAATATTCATTGCTTGGTACATGCCAATAAAATTACCTGTTCCATCTTTAAAGAGTTGATTCTCTGCTGGTGTTTCTTGATTGTGAATGGTAACAACAGATCCTTCGAAATGAGGTTGCATCAATTCCCATAATTCATTTGAGACAGAATAAGGAGCGTGTGGGTTAATTGAAATATTTCTAGAATTTGAATTACTGTTTGTTCTTTGCCCACTATTTAAAGCATCTTTAAAATTTGCATATACCTGCAAAGCGTTTTCATACCTTGGCAATGCGATTGCAGGCTTCCATCCACTTACTTCAATAAAATTGTGGTAAGCTAAATTGCCCAATTGCTTTTGCGTTAGTGTAAGTGCATTGTTTGAAATATCTCCAACAGCTACAATTCCATTATTGATCATTGATTGCTCAGCGTCGGCAATTGCTTGAAGTATTAGATCTTCTGAGTGATGTCTTTCGTTTACAATTTTTAAAATGAATTCAGGTAAGCGCGTATGCTCCGGAATCAATCCCTTCATATGGCTCAATTCTAAATGGCAATGTGTATTGATAAAACCAGGAGAAAGTATTCCTTGATGGTGTTGTATATCACCACCTGCATTTTCTTCTGCTACTAAATCGATGATGGTTC
>CANGTR010000096.1 GCA_947456855.1 Sphingobacteriia bacterium
AAATGCCGAAGAAGAAGAATTGGGTAAGGGTAATCTTTTTGCAACCGGGTTGGTTGCAGGCGGTGCAGTTGCAGGAGTAGTGATTGCCTTTTTAGCAGGATCTGATTTCGGGGAAAAATTCCTCAATGCAGTGAGCCTTGAATCAGGCATAGTGGGTGTATTGTCTCATGGCGGATATTTTATTCTGGGAACAGCACTGTTTGCTTTAATGGGAACTATCTTGTATAAGGTAGCAATAAAGAAATAACAGGATTGGTAGAACTACTATTTAATGATATTCATAAGCTTCAAAAAGTCTGGGTACACCCAGACTTTTTTGTTAAGTATACGTACCTTAATTAAACCTTTCTGATCAAATCTTGTCTAATACTAAAGTTTGAAGCTATGCAATTCAAAAGAATATTTAAATCAGTACTTGTAGCAGCTGGATTAACTGTTTTTAGCTCATTTACTAATAGCTTATTTGTAATTAATTCGAATGGAGTTAAAATGCCCTATAAAAAATATGGCTATTCCGAAAGGCAGGCAGCGGCTCGTTTATTAGATCGGTTTAGTTTTGGCGCTAAACCTGGGCAAATAGATGAAGTACTAAAAATTGGGATTGATCAATGGATGGAAGAACAGCTTGATGGAAAATTGCCTGATGCAGATGTAGAACAAAGGCTAAGCGCTTATCAAACACTGGCTTTGGATAATGAAACAATTGTAAATACATACATGAATGCAGGACAAGTAGTTCGTTTTGCGGCAAAGCATGGTTTAATAGATAGAGATACAATAAAGGGCGACAATAAAAAAGAATACCAAGAAAATCTAAGGCAGCTCATGCTAAAAGAAGGATTTAAACCAATTCTTCAATTGCAAAATGAACTCATTAATCAAAAAATTATTCGAGCAGCATACAGCAATAACCAATTACATCAATTGCTTACAGATTTTTGGTTCAATCATTTTAATGTTTCCATTACCAAGCAACAATGCCAACAATACATACTCACGTATGAGCGAGATGCCATTCGGCCTAATGTAGTAGGGAATTTTGAAACTATATTAGAAGCTACCGCAAAGCATCCAGCAATGCTAGAGTTTTTAGACAATGCCAATAGTGTTAGCAATAGTAATCGTATTGTGAATAAAAGGGGCAATGCATATGTGGATAAGCAAATGAAGCAAAGGGCAGATGAAATGATGGCAACCAATCCAACAGGTGCAGCGATGCTCAATAAAACCATTCAAGCAAAAAAAGTACAAGGTTTGAATGAAAACTATGCCCGCGAAATAATGGAATTACATACCATGGGAGTAGATGCTGATTATACCCAAGCTGATGTTACTTCGGTTGCAAGAGCATTAACAGGTTGGAGTGTAAGGCCTTTGATCAAAGATGCACCGGGAAGAAATTTATACGAAAGAGCTGGTAAACAAAATCTAGAAAAAAGAGGATTTGTATTGGAAGGTGATTTTTTATTCCGAGCCGACAAACATGATGATTCTGCAAAAATAATTTTGGGCAAAAGCTTTCCGGAAAATGGAGGGTACAAAGAGGGTAGGGAAGTAATTCATTTATTGGCTACCAACCCCGCAACAGCACAATTTATCTGTAAAAAATTAGCAACACGATTTGTGAGTGATACTCCTTCTGTTGTATTGGTGAAGCATATGGCTACAACCTTTCAAAAAACAAATGGTAATATCAAGGAAGTATTAATAGCAATGGTAAATGACCCTTTGTTCTGGAATCAAAAAATTTCAAGCCAAAAAATAAAATCTCCTTTTGAGTTGGTGATTAGCACTGTTCGAGCAACCAATGCGGATATTCAACAACCTTTACAATTGTACAATTGGTGTAATCGGATGGGGCAAAAAATTTATTTTTACCAAGCACCAACTGGCTTTCCGGATAGAGCTTCTTATTGGATTAATACAGGCGCTTTATTGAATAGAATGAATTTTGGTTTGGCATTTGCAGCACAGAAGATTCCTGGAATCAATTTTGATTTATTGGCTTTGAATAATAACCATGAACCAGAAAGCCCCGATCAAGCTTTGATTGTATACAGTAATATTTTATTGCCTGAAAGAGACCAGGCGGCCAATATTCAACGATTGAGTGCAATGGTGAGAGACAATACAGTTGTAGATAAAATCAATCAAGCTGCAGAAAAAAATAGCCCACCACCTGCAAATGATATGATGGGTGAGGAGATGATGAACAATAGCGTTAAATCAAATAAGGAAAAAGCGAGTAAAGGAAAAGCAGTTTTGGGTAAAAAAAATAAGCCTATCACCATGCAATATTTGGCGGGAAATAATACCATGGTTTCGCAGGTTGCGGGTATCATTATTGGATCGCCAGAATTTCAAAGAAAATAGTTATGACAAACAGAAGAGCTTTTATGAAATCGGGTGCAATGGCTTTGTTTGCTACAGGCATTGCTGGAGGTATACCATCATTTATTGCAAAAGCTGCAAATAGTGTTAAATCAAATTACCTCTTTAAGAAGAATAAAACACTGGTTTGTATTTTTCAACGTGGTGCAATGGATGGTTTAATGGCAGTAAGTCCGTATACCGATCCAAATTTAAAGATCATGCGCCCTACTTTGTACATGAGTCCGGCACAAACGGAGGGTAAGCAATTTGATTTAGATGGACGTTTTGGATTACATCCCTCATTTGAATCTTTGTATCCTTATTTTGGAGAAAACAGAATGGCCATTGTGCATGGAGTTGGAAGCCCCAATACTACAAGAAGTCATTTTGATGCACAGGATTATATGGAGAGCGGCACACCATTTAGCAAAGGCACTCCAAGTGGTTGGTTGAATAGAGCCGTTGGATTAATGGGGCATGATGCAACACCTTTTAGGGCGGTTAGTTTAACCAGTGCAATGCCCCGAAGTTTGTATGGAGACAATGAAGCAGTTGCCATCAATAATCTACAAGATTTTGCTATTCAAATGCGTGGAAATCCAATGGCAGCAAATATGGCAGCAGGATCATTTGAAGAACTCTATGATCAAACAAGTAACAATATTCTGAATAAAGCAGGAAAGGAAAGTTTTGATGCATTGAAAATGCTCAATGTAAATAATATAAAGAATTACCAGCCGCTGACAGGAGTTGTTTATCCCAATAGCCCATTGGGAAATTCATTAAAACAAATTGCCGTATTAATCAAAATGAATATTGGTGTAGAAGTGGCATTTGCAGAAAGCGGTGGTTGGGATACGCATTTTAATCAAGGTGCTGCAAATGGAACTTTCGCCAGAAATGCTAGAGATTTCAGTGATAGCATTGCTGCTTTTTGGAAAGACCTAGCTGCTTACCAAGACGATGTTACCATAATGACCATGACAGAATTTGGTAGAACAGCTGCGCAGAACGGAACGGGCGGAACCGATCATGGAAGAGCCAGTTGTTTATTTGTTTTGGGCAATGATGTGAAGGGCGGAAAAATTTATCAAAATATAGGTTCATTGGCAAAAGATAGTTTAGAAGACGGAAGGGATTTGCCTGTAAGTACCGATTTTAGAGCAGTATTCAGTTCGGTTGCTAACGGACATTTGCAAATTAATAACAATGCAGTGTTGTTTCCTAAATGGGAAGGGAATGGGGTAGGAGTTATGAGATAAGAGATAAGAGATAAGAGATGTGAGATAAGAGATATGAGATAAAAGATAAGAGATAAAAGATAAAAGATAGGAGATGCGTTATTGGAGAAAATTGTAAATTGTAGAAAATTGACCAATGCATTGGCGCGTATTTAAATTTTGCTCTCCCTTTATTGTCTTTGTATTTGCATGGATAGCATTTAGTGCAACCGGTTGGCTTTGTTTTTTGCCTTTGATTTGGGCATTTGCTATTATTCCATTGGTAGAATTATTCATATCTCCAGATCAACATAATTTAGATGCAGCTGAAGAAGAATTGGCTAAATCCGATAAGCGATATGATTACTTATTGTATTTAATTGTTCCCTTTCAATACGGCTCCCTATTGTACTTTCTTTTCTCAATTCAAGATACAACACTTAGTACTGCTGATATTACAGGAAGAATCATTAGCATGGGATTGCTATGCGGTATTTTCGGCATTAATGTTGGGCACGAATTAGGCCATAGAGCTAAACCGTTGGAACAATTTTTAGCAAAGGTATTGTTGTTGAGTTCTCTCTACATGCATTTTTTTATTGAGCACAATAAGGGGCATCATAAAAGAGTGGCAACAATTGAAGATCCAGCCAGCGCAAGGTTGGGGGAATCCGTATTTGCATTTTACCCAAGAACTATTTTTTATTCATATCTGGGTGCATGGCAGATCGCTAATAAAGAAATCCGCAAGAAAGGGGTTTCAATATTTAGTTGGCAAAATGAAATGATTCAGTTCTCTTTTATTCAATTCGCATTGATAGCGTTGATATGGTTGTTTTTTGGGTGGGTTGTTGTAAGCTATTTTTTAATAGCAGCCATCATTGGCATTGGCTTATTGGAAGCAGTTAATTATATTGAGCATTATGGTTTGCAAAGAAAGAAATTAAACGGAGAAAAATACGAAAGGGCATTGCCCATGCATAGCTGGAACAGCAATCATGTTTTGGGTAGATTTATGTTGTTCGAATTGAGCAGACATAGCGATCATCATTATTTAGCCAGTAGAAAATACCAAATATTGCAACATCATGAAAACGCACCGCAAATGCCAACAGGTTATCCGGGCATGATGATTTTGGCGCATTTTCCGCCATTGTTTTTTTGGGTGATGAAAAAGCGAATTCGAGCAATCAATAATTAATTCATTAGTCTAAATCGGTATTCCTGAATTAGTCCTGGATTCTCAGGTGTTAATGTGAAAGAAACTTTTGCTGATCCCTTTTCGCATTCAATTATAAATGATCCCCTCAATTGGTTTTCTGGAATCAATTCTTTTACACTTACAATTTTTCCAATTTTGTCAAATATTTTTATTGCATCATTCTTTAAAGAGTCGGTAAAATAATCGTCAAAAAAATTGTCGGCAAAAATGCCTGATTGTTTCGCATTGGTATAATTTGGAAGCAGCGCTAAGATTGCTGTTTTTCTTTGGTTTAAGATGTTTGAAGCTGTTAATTGACGTGGCTTTAGGCCAGCCAATTTTACCAATGTATCAATCATTCTAATATTGATTGCACTAGTAGGAGCATAAGTAACATTGGCAAAAAGCATTACACCTAATCCATATTCCGGTAATATATTCCAGTTGCTTCCAAAACCCGGTAAGCCACCTGAATGCCCAACAAATAAACGATTGTCGCAGTCTCTGCGAATTGCTAAGCCATAACCATAGGCAGAAGTGGTTGCGCATTTTCTTCCATCCGAATAAGTATAGTTGGGGCTTAAGCTATTGAAATTCCACGGCTGATGCATTTCTCTGATGGTACTTCTATTGATAAGGGCAGTCTCTTGCTCATTTCTTGCTGGCCAAGCATTTTGATGCAAGGCCATGTATTTCGAAAACGATTCAATAGAAGTAATCATCCCTCCCATTGCACCATAAATGCCATCATGTAATAATGCTTCTTCTCGCCAATCATTGTTGATCCATCTATAACCCTTTGCTAATTGATTAGCAGGTACTTTACCATATTCCCATGCAGCTTGCATGCCTAATTTTTTCCAAATATTGTTTTGGATATAATCGCTATAAGGAATACCTGTTATTTTTTTAATGATGTATCCTAAAGTGGCAAAACCTAAATTGCTGTACTCATATGCAATGCCATTTGCATTGGAAAAACTGATTCCTTTTTTGATTAAGGCCAACAATTCTTCATCGGTATCTGCCAATTGACGATCACCCCAAGGATTGTCCTCCGGAAATCCTGCAGCATGGGTAAGTAATTGTCGGATGGTAATTTCTGGAGCATCTTTGGTTAAACCTTGATTTTTAAATTCTGGAATATATTTAGATACTGCATCGTCTAATTGTAATTTTCCTGCATCTCTTAATTTACAAATTGCCAAAGCCGTAAAACTCTTACTCATAGAGGCAATACGAAACATTGAATTGGTAGTGGCTGAAACTTTATTGTTGATGTCTGAATACCCTTTGCTTCCAGAAACAATTAGCTGCCCATCAATCACAATACCAAAAGCATAACCTGGGAAATGATTGGCCTCTGCAAAATCGGCATACATTTTTTCTATAACAGGGGCCAATGCTTTTATTTTGGCTGCTCTATTTGTATCTGCAAATGCAGGAGGAATATAGCTTGCATTTGGATTGGATTGAGCCAATAAATGAATTGCAAGATTTGTCAATACGGCAAACACAACAATTTTTTTTAAAATCATCATTGATTTTTTTAAGTTGATTAATATCGCATTAATTGTTGAACAGAATCATCCAACCTGCTCTTGGCCATATAATTTTTTTCCAATTCTATACTAAATGGAATAGGCGTATCTAAAGAAGCGCACCTGATTACGGGAGCATCTAAAAATTCAAAACAATGTTGGCTAATCCAAGCGCTGATTTCACCACCGATGCCTCCCGTTAAATTGTCTTCATGCAAAATCAACACTTTGCCGGTTTGTTGAACAGCTGCTTTAATGGCATCATAATCCAAAGGGGCTAAAGTTCTTAAATCAATAATATGCAAAGAAATATCCCGATGAGCGGCTTGGTAATCCAATGCCCAATGCACACCTGCTCCATAAGTTATGATTGAAATATCTTCACCTTCATTTACAATAGAGGCTTTCCCAATTTCGATTTCATAATAGTTGGTGGGTAAAAATCCATTCACCGATCTATACAAAGCTTTGTGCTCAAAATACATAACCGGATTTGGATCATTAATGGCAGCAATAAGCAATCCCTTTGCATCTCTTGGATTGGAAGGATACACAACTTTTAAACCTGCCACATGCGTAAACCATGCTTCATTGCTTTGAGAATGAAAGGGACCGGCACCAACGCCGCCTCCTGTTGGCATGCGAATGACCACATCGGCATTTTGACCCCACCTATAATGCATCTTGGCTAAATTGTTTACAATCTGATTAAACCCAACTGTAACAAAATCGGCAAACTGCATTTCCATCACCGATTTAAATCCTTCTAAGCTTAATCCTAAACAAGTACCTACAATAGCACTTTCGCAAAGTGGTGTATTGCGTACCCTTGATTTACCATATTTTTCTACAAACCCTTCAGTGATTTTAAATGCACCACCATATTCTGCAATATCTTGCCCCATTAATATTAAATTGGGATGATGGTCCATGCTTTGACTCAATCCCTCGGATATAGCATCTACTAAACGAACTTCTTTTTGATCTTCACCAATCTTCAAATTACTTATTTGAGAAGTTGATGGTGCAAACACATCAGCCATTTCATTGGCAGTATTTACTACAATTGGAGCTGCTTCTTGTGCAAGTGCCAATTCATCTTCAATGTATTTTTTGGTTTCATTTTTGATATCGGCAATTTCCATTTCGTTCATAACATTTTCGGCAATTAAAAATTGCTCGTATGTTTTTACTGGATCTTTTCTGCCCCATTCATCAAATAATTCTTTTGGAACATACTTGGTGCCGCTTGCTTCTTCATGACCACGCATTCTAAAAGTCATGCACTCTATCAAATAAGGTTTTTGGTTTTCAATACAAAATGCTCTAACACCCTTTATGGTCTCATATACAGTAAGTATATTGTTTCCATCAATTCGAACACCTTCCATTCCATAACCTTTGGCTTTATCAACCAAGCTTTCACAGCGATACTGTTCATTTACTGGAGTGCTTAAGCCATAACCATTGTTTTCGATAATGAAAATAACGGGCAAA
>CANGTR010000097.1 GCA_947456855.1 Sphingobacteriia bacterium
AAAACGCCATGGCAAAATAAACATAGTTTTTCAAGTGCAATTCGTGCGCACCTTCTGCATCCCATCCTTCAACCAATAAAACAAAACCGATCATTACCAAAAATGATAGGGCCAATATTTCCAGTAACTATCCATGTGAATCTGGCTTTTGGTTGTAGTGCTTTGGGAAGCCTGTTTAAAATAATACTTACAAATATTACATTATCTATTCCTAATACTTCTAATAAGGTTAAGACTAAAAACTGATAAGGCTTTCTGTTGTAAATAGATATTCCATACTATTATTGATGATTGGCTAAATGCGTACAAATGTTTTTTACAATAGAAGGACCCTCGTATACAAAACCCGTCCATACTTGAACCAGCGATGCTCCGTTGTTTATTTTTTCTGATGCATCTCTTCCTGTAAAAATACCTCCGCTTGCAATAATGGGTATTTGTTTTTGGGTTTGATCAGACAAATATTTTACTACTTCAGTTGACCTTTGTTGAACTGGCTTGCCACTTAATCCGCCCATTCCTATTGAAGCCGCTAATTTGCTTGATTCGCTGCTTAGATTGGATCGGTCGATTGTTGTATTGGTTGCAACCAGCCCACTAAGTTTCAATTCCATAGACAATGATACAATATCGTCTAATTGTTCTTTGTTTAAATCGGGAGCAATTTTTAATAAAATGGGTTTAGGCTTGTTTTTACCAGCATTGTCATTTTGTAAAACCGAAAAAATCTTTAGAAGCGCATCTTTTTCTTGTAATGCCCTTAAGCCCGGCGTATTGGGTGAACTTACGTTTACTACAAAATAGTCCACTGTTTCATGTAATTCATTGAAACAAATTTGATAATCTTTCCAAGCATCTTCATTGGGTGTTATTTTATTTTTACCAATGTTTCCACCAATAATCATCTGCCCATTTTGATCACTATTCTTTGTGCTATTCCAATTAATCAGTCTTTGCTTTACAGCATCAACTCCTCCATTATTAAACCCCATTCTATTGATCAAAGCCTTGTCTGCCGGTAATCTAAATAAACGAGGCTGCTCATTGCCATCCTGAGCTTTAGGTGTAACAGTGCCTATTTCTACAAAACCAAAGCCCAAAGCTTCTAATTCATTTAAATAAAGAGCATTCTTATCAAAACCTGCCCCTAATCCAACAGGATTGGGGAATGCTAGTCCAAATAATTCCTTTTTTAAGCTATTGGAATTAAACTGAAACGTATTTCTAATTAGCCTATCCGTTAAACCTATACTACAAGCAGTTTTTAAGCAACCCATCGAAAAATAGTGTACTTTTTCTGGGTCAAATTGAAATAAAAAATTTCGAAGAGAGGCGTACAAATGGATTGATTTTGAGCGAAAATAAAGTATTTAGACATATCCCATTAACCTTAACATAGTTGCATAAACAACTTTTAATCATTTTAACTACATTTGAAATCTAAAACGTTGATTTTATGCAAGAAGCATACATAGTAGCAGGTTATAGAACTGCAGTTGCAAAAAGCAAAAAAGGTGGTTTTCGTTTTTTTAGACCCGATGATTTAGCCGTAGAGGTAATCAAGGGATTGATGGCAACGGTACCACAATTAGTGCCTAAGCGAGTAGATGATTTAATCGTTGGAAATGCTGTTCCTGAAGCAGAACAGGGCTTACAGTTTGGAAGAATTATAGCTGCGAAAGCACTGGGAATAGAGGTGGCTGGAATAACCATTAATAGGTATTGCGCAAGCGGATTAGAAAGTATTGCAATGGCTACAGCAAAAATCAGGTCTGGAATGGCTGATTGTATTATTGCTGGCGGAACAGAAAGCATGAGTTTAGTTCCAACAGTTGGTTGGAAAACAGTTCCATCATATGCCATCGCAAAAGATCAACCTGATTATTATTTGGGAATGGGATTAACTGCAGAAGCAGTTGCGAAAGAATACAAAGTTTCAAGAGAAGATCAAGATGAGTTTGCTTATAATTCTCATCGAAAAGCAAAACTGGCTATTGAAAATGGCTATTTTAAATCTGGGATTCTTCCAATTGATGTAGAAGAAGTATATGTAAATGAAAAGGGTAAAAGAGCTGTTCGCAATTATATTGTTGATACAGATGAGGGTTTGCGTGCAGACACTACAGTAGAAGGATTAAGCAAATTAAAAGCTGCTTTTGCAATCGGCGGATCTGTTACTGCTGGTAATTCATCTCAGACCAGTGACGGGGCAGCTTTTGTAATTGTAATGAGCGAAAGAATGGTAGTAGAACTAGGATTGAAACCGATTGGTCGTTTGGTAAATTGTGCATCTGCAGGGGTAGATCCAAGAATAATGGGTATCGGGCCAGTTGCCGCCATACCTAAAGTTTTAAAACAAGCCAACATGAATTTGGCTGATATCGATTTAATAGAACTCAATGAAGCTTTTGCTTCTCAAGCATTGGCAGTAATAAGAGAGCTTGGGTTGAATCAAGATATTGTAAATGTAAATGGGGGGGCAATTGCATTGGGGCATCCACTTGGATGTACAGGCTGCAAGCTCACTGTTCAATTGCTCAATGATATGAAGCGATTGAATAAAAAATACGGAATGGTGACTGCTTGTGTTGGAGGTGGGCAAGGTATTGCAGGGATTATTGAGCATTTATAGTTGGTATAAGATCCTTGTAGATATTGGTTTATTGTTAAATGCTTATTATCATTGAATTGAATGATATCTGTCATAAATGAAATTTAAGTTTTATTCGAACTTTGAATCAAATTCAACACCATGCAAACTATTATTGTTCCAACCGATTTTTCTACAACCGCTGCCAATGCAGCTGCCTACGCAGTTCAATTTGCAGAACAAATTAGTATTAAGCGCATATTGTTGTTTCATGCATATGAAATTCCCATTGCTTTAGATCCATTGATGCCAGGAGTACAAATGTTGGAACTTGATTCTTATAGAGAAGTTGCTACCAATAATCTGCATCAATTCAGGGATGAATTAAGATCAGCATTTCCTAACTCAACTATTCAGTTTGATGTTGCCATCGAATATGGTTCAATTACAGGTGGTCTTGAGATGATTGCTAGCAAAGAAAAAATTGAGTTGATCATTATGGGAATTACTGGAGGTGGAGCATTGGAAGAAACATTGATCGGAAGCAACACAACATCTGTGGCAGGTGCTTTAGGTTTGCCAGTATTAATTATTCCGCCACATGCAAAATTCAATCCGGTTAAAAAAATAATGCTATCCTGCGATTTTGATCATGCAGATAAATTTATTCCAGTAGATATCATTCGTGATTTATTGAATGATACCCATGCAAAGTTGCTTGTTTTTAACATAGAAGTTGATGTAGAAGAAACCAATGCAAAATATCCTGCAAGTGTTATGGGAGAAGGTTTTGCAGTTCACACTTTGTTGCAAGAGTTTCATCCAACTTATCACTTTGCCAAGAACGTAGAATATGTAGATGGGGTAAATGAGTTTGCTGATTCACATCAGGTAGATATGATTATTTCTATTCCTAAACGAAAAGGATTTTTTGAAAAATTATTTATTAAAAGTACCACCAAAAAATTGGCTTTTCATACCCATTTGCCCTTGTTGGTAGTTCATAAACAAGATCACTAATTCAAATATTTTCCTACGATTGGAACCCTTCTTCCTACACCAAATGCTTTTGGTGAAACGCGAATGATTGGGCAAAATTGATTGCGCTTGTATTCGTTGTTGTTCACCATTTTTAAGGTACGATCAACCAATGCTGCATCAAATCCCAGCGCTTTTATTTCAGCTGGTCCTAGGCGTTTTTCAATGTATTGAAACAATAGTTTATCCAATATTTCATAATCGGGCAAGCTATCGCTGTCTTTTTGATTGGGTCTCAATTCTGCCGAGGGGGCTTTGGTGATAATTTGATTGGGTATAATTTCCTGATTTCGATTAATGTACTTGGCCAATTCGTAAACTTGTAGTTTGTAACAATCGCCCAATACGCCAAGTCCACCAGCCATATCTCCATACAAAGTGCCATAACCAGTGGCTAATTCACTTTTATTAGAAGTATTTAATAAAATATATCCAAACTTATTGGCAATGGCCATTAGGATATTTCCCCTGCTTCTGCTCTGAATATTTTCTTCTGCTAAAGAGAAGGGAAGCCCATTAAACAATGGATCAAGCGTAGCTAAAAAACTATTGTAGACATCGTTGATCTTAACAATGTGATATGGATTGTTTAAATTGTTACTCAATAAAACTGCATCATCAACTGAATGATTGGTAGAGTATGGAGAGGGCATTAAAATGGCGGTGATATTTTCTGATCCCAAAGCATCGCAAGCAATTGCCAATGTTACTGCAGAATCTATTCCCCCCGATGATCCAATAATGGCTTTTTTGAAGCCCATTTTTTGAAAGTAATCTTTAATGCCTAAAATAAGTGCATCATATATTTGAGCAATATTCAAAGCTGGTTCTAACGATGCTGGATTCAATTCTTTATTGGGCACCCGGTTGGCCGGCTCGATTATTGGACCATTGATTGTGCCATCATCATTCAATTCAACTGATTCCAATGCGTCTTTAAAAAGGGGCAATGCTTTGCATAAATTGGCATATTTATCAAACACCAAAGAAGCGCCATCAAAAACAATTTCTGTTTGACTTCCAACTGCATTGCAATAAAACAAAGGAATCTTATACTTTAACACATTTGATTTAATTACTGCTTTTCTATCTTCGTCGTGTGTGTAGTCGAATGGAGATGCACTAAGATTCAACATAAAGTCTGGCTTTTGTAACATCAAATGGTCCATCGGACATATTCTGTACAAAGGATTGTCGCCTAAATTCCAAATATCTTCACAAATAGTAACAGCTATTTTCTTCCCTTTAAACTTAATTACATTCCATTCAAATGCAGGTTCAAAATATCGGTATTCATCAAATACATCATAAGTGGGTAAAAGGGTTTTATGAATTTCTGCTTTTATTTCTTTCTCGTATAAAAACCATGCAGCATTGAATAAATCCTTTCCTTTTTGTTGATTATTTCTGGAAGGCCCTCCAATTAAAACACCAATGGTGTCAGCATGCATTTTTATTTTATCTACTGCTACATTACATTGCTCAATAAAATCTTTAAATTCAACAAAATCCCTTGCAGGATATCCGCATATACTCATTTCACTAAATAAGATCAAATCACCACCAGCAGCTTTAGCAGCTTCAATGGCTTCAATGATTTTATTGGTGTTGTATTCAAAATTTCCAATATGATAATTTTGTTGGGCTATAAAAATCTTCATAATACAAATTTCAGCATTTTAACAACAAGATCGCCAACCTTTCCGTTAATTCGCATATGAAGCAGTTGATTTTTACTTTTTTTATCCTTTTTTCCCTTTTCGGTTGTAACCAAGGAAAGAAAATACCCAATGTTTCGTCGATCAAAATTGATTTGGTTACAGAGCGATTTGAGACCTCTTTTTTTAAATTAGACACTTTTCAATTAGATGCTTCGCTCAATCAATTAAACCAACAATACCCCGGATTTGCGAAAGATTTTTTATTCAATATATTGGGCACAACACCAGCAGCTGCTTATAAAGATGTGCCAGCTTTCATTCATTCATATCAAACCATTTATTCGAGTACTCGTTCTAACAACGCCCAGTTTAATGCATCAGTAGCGGATATTAAAAAAGGCTTTCAATATGTACATTATTATTTTCCTCAATATATTTTACCTAAAAAATGCATCAGTTTTATTGGTCCCATCAATAGTTTTGGAACCATTATAACAACGGATGCTATTGCAATTGGTCTACAACTTTTTTTAGGAAAAAATCATCCTTTGTATACAAGTGAACAGGGGCAATCAATGTATCCTGCATTTATCTCCCGAAGATTTGAGCCTGACTATATTCCAGTAAATGCTATGAAAAGTATTATTGATGATATGTATCCAAATAAATCGATTGGTAAACCATTGATTGAGCAGATGGTGGAATCAGGAAAAAGATTGTATTTGTTAGACCTATTTCTTCCTCATATTGCCGACACACTAAAAACGGGGTATACACAAATTCAATTGGATGCATGCTTTAAAAGTGAGCAAAATATCTGGAGTATGTTTATTCAAAATGAATTACTGTTTCAATCAGATCCTCAGTTTACCAGAGATTATATCAATGATGGCCCTACAACTCAGACACTTGGAGAGGGGTCGCCTGGAAATATTGGACAATTTGTAGGATGGCAAATTGTTAAAAAATGGATGAATAAAAATAAGTTGGCAACCTTGAAAGACTTGATGGAAAAGGATCCTGGAAAGTTATTTGCCGAATCTAAATACAAACCAACTTAATTTAATTTAGAAGGGGCAATTAATTCAAATGCCGGAATATTCACTTTGAAAATTTGTTTATTGTTCTCGTTTTCCATTTCGTAATGGCCATACATTTTTCCCATTTCTGTAGATAGGTTACAGCCACTCACGTATTGATAGTTTTCATTCGGAAGAATAATTGGTTGAACGCCAACAACACCCTCTCCTTCAACTTCTCTATGTTCGGCATTGCTATCGAAAATAAACCAATTTCTTCTTAATAATTTTACAGTGAATTTATTGTGGTTTTCGATAATAATCCGGTAGGCAAACATATACTCACCTTTGATTGGATTGCTGTAATCGGCCTGGTAAAAAGTTTCTACGCTGATTTGTATTCCGGCTGAAATTTTTGAAATCATGGGTTAGATTTTAAAGATATTGGGCCAACTTTAGTAAAAATAAGGAATTTAACAGTTGATACAACTGATGGGA
This sequence comes from Sphingobacteriia bacterium, assembly GCA_947456855.1. Classification (GTDB taxonomy): domain Bacteria; phylum Bacteroidota; class Bacteroidia; order Chitinophagales; family Chitinophagaceae; genus Sediminibacterium. Next base: position 6,807 of record CANGTR010000097.1, read on the forward strand.
ATTATTTATCATTTTGTTTTGAACAAAATTGTCGTTAGAGGTTGTACTTTCGCAGCACTAAAAATTTGACCATATGACAAAAATTGCAGTAGCTAAAGGTGATGGAATAGGACCGGAAATCATGGATGCCGTATTGTCCATTTTTGAATCTGCAAAAGTTCCTTTGGAATACCAATTTGTAGATATGGGAAAATGGGTATTTGATAAAGGGTTTAGCAACGGAATGACCCCTGAAGCTCAGCAAGCAATTGAATCTTTGGGTATTCTATTCAAAGGTCCAATGGAAACACCAAAGGGTAAGGGGGTAAAAAGTGTTAATGTTACTGCTAGGAAAACTTGGAATACCTATGCCAATAAAAGAACTTTCCAAACCCTTCATGGAGTGGATACTGTTTTTAGTAAAGCTGGAATTCCTATTGATATCACCATTGTAAGAGAAAACATAGAAGATACTTATGGCGGAATTGAGCATATGCTTACCAATGACGTGGCTTTGAGCAGACGATTTATTACACGCCCTGGTAGTATGCAAGTAATCAAGTATGCTTTTGAAATGGCCAAGAAAAAAGGGGCTAGAAGAATTACTTGCGGCCACAAAGCCAATATCATGAAAATAACCGATGGGTTATTTTTAGAAGTTTTTTATGAAGTAGCAAAAGAATACCCCGAATTGCAAGCCGATGATGTAATCGTGGATGATTTATGCATGAAATTGGTAATTAAGCCTAATTTATTTGATGTGGTTGTACTCACCAATTTGCAAGGAGATATTGTGAGTGATTTATGTGCAGGATTGGTTGGGGGATTGGGTTTTGCTCCATCAGCCAATATTGGTGATCATATTTCTATTTTTGAAGCGGTTCATGGAACAGC
>CANGTR010000098.1 GCA_947456855.1 Sphingobacteriia bacterium
CATTTTGGTTTCTTTGGTTCTTAAATTGGTTGTCCACAAATTCATGCCTTTTTCAAAGCGAGCCAAATAATACAAAGTCTCTCCGTCTTTGCTTAGTAAAGCATCACTCATACTAGATGAATGAATGGTTACTTTGGATTTACGTTGAGACATTCCTTCCCACTCAATCACCACACTGTCTTTCGCAACCGCTTTTTTCTTAGATGTATCTGCCTTTGCTTTGTTTTCTTCCATGTCTTTCAACAAGGCGAATTCATCTTTGGTTAATTTAAATCGATCAAATGCTTCTTGTGTAAAAAACATCATATAAGCATCGCTTTGTGCTCCACCACTCATTGCGGCAGCTCTTAATCCATCCCTATTGCTTTGCCATAGCATGGCTTTACCGCCCATTACCCATTTAGGTCTATAATCATTGTAGCCACTTTCTGTAATATTCATCACTTTTTTACCATCAGCACTTGCTATTCCTACTTCTCCTACAGCACTTCCAGGAATTGCGTAATCAAACAACAACCATTTGCTATCGGGGCTCCATTGATAATATTGGTCGTTTTCTACAAAAGCAAAAATTTGATTAACACCTAAAATAGTTCTGGATTGTTTTGAAGCAAGATTATAAATACGCATTGTATTTCTATTTTCAATAAAAGCAATTTCCTTTCCATCAGGAGAATACAAAGGTTGTGTATTGTCATTGGTATTTTCGAGAACAGGTGTTTCCTTGATTAAAGTTGAAGCATAAAAATAGGGCTCATCTGATCGAACAATTTTTGACTCATACACACTCCATTTATTGTTTCTTTCAGATGAATAAATAATCGATTTGCTATCTGGTGAAAAACCAACACTTGTTTCTTGCTCCGGAGTATTGGTGACTCTTTTAGTTACACCTCCATCAACACTGGTAACAAATACTTCTCCTCTAAATACAAACGCTACTTCTTTTCCATTTGGTGCAACACTTATTCCACTACCTGTTGCAACTCTAATAACCTGCTCATCATTCTTTCGATTATCCGCCAAAATACTCACTGCTACTTTCTTTGCGCTAGAACCAGCTTTCATGGTATAAATTCCTCCATCGTAACCAAAACAAATTGTACCATCATTGGCGCTGCTTAAAAAACGAACTGGATGTTTTTTATAGCTAGTTAATTGTTCGCTTTTTCCACCAGATAAATTCATTTTATGGATATTAAAACTTCCACTTTCTTCACTTAAATAAATCATGGCTTTTTCTCCATCAACAAAAACAGGAGTACGATCTTCTCCATTGAATGAAGTGATCTTTGTATGCTTTGAAGCTTTTACATCATATACCCAAATATCTCTGGTGATAGCAGATGTATGGTGTTTGCGCCAAGTGTTTTCTCCTCCTTTTTTATCGTGATAAATCCATTTAGATCCATCCTTACTCACTTTCACATCTTCAGCAGGTGTAGTTAACAATTGAGTTGGTCTACCTCCATTTACTCCAACACTATAAAGCTCTGGCATAGCCCCTGTTGGAAATTGACGGTTGGTTGCTAAATCCATTCTAGAAGATCCGAATACAATATTCTTATCATCTTGTGAAAAATCATAAGGGTATTCCTGAGCTGAATGATAGGTAGCCCTTTTTGCTTCTCCTCCGTTTACCGAAATAGTGAAAATATCAAAATTGCCAAAACGATCACTGGCAAAAGCAATGGTTTTGCTATCATGGCTCCAAACAGGCATAAAGTCATGTGCTTCGTGCATGGTAAGTGCAACTGCAGCTCCTCCAGTACTTGCTACTTTATACAGGTCTCCCTTAAAAGTAAATACAATGGTTTTCCCATCTGGTGAAATAGCAGAATAGCGCATCCAGGTTGGTTCGCTTTGGGCTGATGATACTGTTGTAAACAACACCAAAATTATAAACGTGATGATTTGTTTCATGTGTAAATTTTAATTGATTTATGACTGAAAGATAAGTACAAAAATTATTGATTGAAAAGGATTATCTACCTTTCTATCATGAATGTTTCCAATTTAAACATTTATCCCTTAGGAGATCAGGCCCTCACCCTTCAATTGAGTGATCAAATTGATGCATCCGTCAATCAACAAGTGATGCACATATTTCATCATTTACAAAATCACCCAATTAAAGCAGTTACAGATATTATTCCTGCATATTCCAGTATTACAATTGTGTATGATTTAGCCCAAATAGGGCTACAACATAGGTTTTCAAGCAGCTTTGAATGGATTAAAGCCACCATAATTCAACATATTGAATCAATAAATGCTTCCAATTTGATTGGCAGGCATATAAAAATACCGGCTTGCTATGATGTTTCGTTGGGGCTAGATTTAATTGAACTAGCCCAACATAACCAATTGTCCGTTGAGGAAGTTATTCATAAACATACTAGCCAAACCTATCAAGTTTATATGATTGGCTTTTTACCGGGCTTTCCTTATATGGCTGCTGTTGATCCTAGTATACAAATGAATCGTAGAGCAGTACCCAGACAAATTGTTCCAAAAGGATCAGTAGGAATTGCGGGTGCGCAAACAGGCATTTATCCATTGGACTCGCCTGGTGGATGGCAAATCATTGGGCAAACTCCGTTGAACTTATTTGATATAAGTAAAGAAAATCCCTGCTTACTATCTCCAGGAGATAGGGTTGAATTTTATACTGTTTCATTGGAGGAATTTTGGGAGATCAGAAAAGCAATAACCGCATGAGTATTGTAATTATTAAGCCAGGATTATTCAGCACCATTCAAGATGAAGGCAGAAAAGGCTTTCAGCATTTGGGTATCAACCCGAATGGAGCAATGGATATTCGAGCCATGCAAATGGCCAATACATTGGTATTAAATGATGTTTCCGAAGCGGTTTTAGAATTTTATTTTCCTGCACCAGTTTTACAATTTACACAACCTGCTTTTATTGCTTTAGGTGGGGCAGATTTTTCTGCTGAAACAAATGGAACAGATATTCCAATTAATCAACCTGTTTTTATTCCAGCAAATACCATCATTCAATTTACTTCAAAAAAATGGGGCCAGGTTGGATATTTATCTGTGCAAGGAGGGTTCGATTTAAGCGAATGGTTAAACAGTTATAGCACCAATGTAAAAGCAGCAGCTGGGGGTTTCGAAGGAAATATTTTAAAAGCTGGCGATACAATTGACCTGCGTTTTAATGCTTCGAATAAAACAACCAACAAAGAATATTCAACAATGCCATGGAAGGCTTCATCAAAAGAGTTTTATCATTCAAATCCTTTACAATTCATTCCAGGACATGAGTTTGCAAAGCTGACCGAAACTTCGCAAACACTATTATTATCTGCTGAATTTAGCATACTAAGGCAATCAGACCGAATGGGCTACAGATTAAATGGACCAGCCCTTGAATTATCAGAAAAAAAAGAAATCATTTCTACTGCAGTAACAAAAGGCACCATTCAATTATTACCCAATGGTCAATGCATTGTATTAATGGCAGATCATCAAACAACGGGTGGTTATCCAAGAATAGGGCATATTATCAGTGCAGATTTACCCACCCTTGCACAGAAAGGAATCAATGATTCCATTTATTTTACAACAACAACTATTGAACAAGCCGAAAAATTATTCATTGGTCAGGAGCAGCATTTGCATCTATTAACAAATGCCTGTAAATTACAACTCGATGCATACCATAGACATTAATTGCGATTTAGGTGAAGGCTTCCGGCATGATGCAGAACTGATGTCGTATATCAGCTCAGCCAATATTGCATGTGGCTTCCATGCAGGAAACGATGATACCATCAAGCATACCATAGATCTTTGTTTGATAGAAGACGTAGCCATTGGTGCACACCCAGGGTTTAACGATAAAGCCAATTTTGGGAGAACCAATATGCAATTATCGGATTGTGAATTATATGATCTGGTTGCGGAACAAATTACACTGATGCAAGATCATTGCAGAATAGCAGGTTGTTTATTGCATCATGTAAAACCGCATGGTGCATTGTACAATATGGCAGCGGCGAGTGAACCCATGAGTTGTATTATTGCTTCAGTGATTAAAGAATTAGATGCTTCATTGTACTTATATGGTTTAAGCAATAGCTATTTAATCAGTGAAGCAAAAAAAATAGGCATTAAAACTGTTTCGGAAGTTTTTGCTGATAGAAGATACCAATCAAATGGAACACTTATAGCAAGGTCCAATGCTAATGCATTAATTAGTACTACTGAAGAAGCTTTGGGTCAAAGTTTGAAAATGATTAAAAATAAAACGGTATCAGCAATGGATGGATTTAATCAATTTGATATACCCATTCAAGCAGAAACCATTTGCATACATGGAGATGGAGCACATGCTGTTGAATTTGCAAAAGCAATTCACCATTGTTTTATTCAAAACAATATTCACCTTAAAATACCTGGTGAATGAAAAAAAATAAATCATCCGCTATTACTGGTGCTGCATTTCTAATGGCCACTTCTGCAATTGGGCCAGGATTTCTTACACAAACAACTGTATTTACTCAGCAGTTAGCTGCGAGTTTTGGATTTGTAATTTTGCTTTCTGTACTACTGGATATTGGTGCTCAATTAAATATTTGGAGAATCATTGCGGTAACAGAAATGAGGGCACAACTTATTGCCAACACCTTGCTACCTGGGTTGGGCTATTTTTTAGCTAGCTTAATAGTAATGGGTGGGCTTGCATTTAATATCGGCAATATTGGAGGATGCGGATTAGGGCTTCAGGTGTTAACCGGACTAGATCCAATGTATGGAAGTATTTTTAGTTGCATTATCGCATTACTGATTTTCTGGAATAAAGAAGCGGGTAAGGCAATAGATGGATTTACTAAACTATTGGGCATGCTGATGATATTGCTTACACTATATATTGTGTTTAAAGCAAATCCTCCCATTGGGTCTGCCATTCGGCATAGTTTTTTTCCGGATAAATTATCGGCCTTGGCCATAATAACACTTGTTGGTGGAACCGTGGGTGGCTATATTAGTTTTGCAGGAGGTCATCGTTTATTGGATGCTGGCATTAAAGGAACAGGTGCTTTAAAAGATGTAAATAAAAGTGCTGTTACGGGTATTATGGTAACAGCAACGATGCGATTCTTATTGTTCTTAGCAGCCTTGGGCATAGTTACAAAAGGATTGATACTCGACCCCGCTAATCCACCTGCTGCAGTTTTTAAATTAGCTGCTGGCGAAATTGGATTTAGGTTTTTTGGTGTTGTGATGTGGTCTGCCGCTATTACTTCTGTTATTGGGGCCGCTTACACTTCTGTTTCTTTTTTAAAAACTTTTCATCATGCGATTGAGCAATACGAGAAAATAATCATTAGTGTATTTATTGTTTTGTCTACCCTGGTATTTAACCTGATAGGTAACCCAGTAAAAATTTTGGTAACTGTGGGGGCATTGAATGGATTGATATTACCCATTGCTTTAACAGTGATGCTAATTGCTGCAAGACAATCTAAATTGGTGCATTCCTATAAACATCCAATTTGGTTAGAAATTGTTGGATGGTTGGTTGTAGTAACAATGAGTTGGATGGGATATTTAACTATAGCAAAATGGATTGCTTAGCAATGCACTCGGCATTGTTTTGCGCATCTACTTTTTTGCAAAAAATTTTTTGAATCATACTCGCTGGAGCTTCTCTTCGCATTAATCCTTTTTGATACAATTTATCGTAATAATGAAGCAAGACCCTAAAACAAGCATAGATATCATCTTCTACCAAGGCATGAATAGCATTCTTTGTTTCTAAGCCTCCTAATTTTTTCTTTATCCGAATGATGGCATTCACCAATTTTTCTTTTTCAAATTGACCATATTGCGCTGTAATAAAAGTCAGCCTTTCATCAAAAGGAATATCTAAAAACAACACTTTTGTTTCTCGCATCTGTTTAAAAAAAGTTAGAGGAATATTTACTGTACCTATCCGCTGACTTTCATCCTCTACAAATAAAACCGATGCTAAATTGACATTGTTTTGTTGAACACTTTCTTCTTGCTTTAGCCGATGAACCTGATTAAAAGTCATCAGTGCTTTTGCCAATTTATTTTCAAAATGTTCTTGACTTGGCTGAGGCAATTGACCCAATGCGCCAAATGCCGACCCTTTATGATGTGCCAATCCTTCTAAATCAATGGTTGAAAAACCTTTTGCTGAAAGTGCATGCAAAACCTCCGTTTTGCCAGAACCCGTATAACCTCCAATAACAGTAACTGGATATTTTTGGTCAAATTGCTGGAGCACCCATTTTCTATATACTTTATAACCACCCACCAAAGTATATACTTTAAAGCCATACAAATCCAATAACCAAGCTACACCCGCACTACGCATACCTCCTCGCCAACAATGCACTAAAACCGTTTTCTTTTCAGATGAATCATTTTTAGTTGCCCCCTCTACTTCATCCACCATTTTTACCATCTTCTTCCCAAAATATTTTAATCCAATTTTGATGGCTTTTTCTTTGCTTTCTTGTTTATAAGCTGTTCCTACAATTTTTCTTTCTTCGTCGGTAAATAAAGGTAAACTTATTGCTCCTGGTATATGGGCATGAAAGTATTCTCCCGGACTTCGTACATCCAACACTGGATTAGACTGAGCCAATGTTAAAAATTCTTCAATCGTTATTCGAGCAATTGCCATTGGTACAAATGTACAAGGCATTTTTTGTAACTTTTCTGCATGAAACATTTATTACTTGTAAGACATGCAAAAAGTAGCTGGGCCAATATTGGTCAGGATGATTTTGATCGGCCCTTGAATGATCGGGGAAATAAAGATGCCCCAGCTATGGCAGAACGCATCAAAAAAAAGGGGGTGGAAATTGATCAATTTATATCCAGCCCTGCGCTCAGAGCCATTACTACTGCAATGTATTTTGCAAAAGCATATCATCAAGCAGCTAATATTGTTCAACTCGATCATTTATACCATGCTCCTGCAGCAGCATATTATCAGGCGATTCAAAACATTGATGATTCCATTAAAACAGCAGCCATTTTTGCCCACAATCCTGGCATTACCGATTTTATCAATGAACTAGATGTAAGTTTTGTTCCAAATATGCCTACATGTGGAGTATTTGGCATAAAAATCAACATCAATCATTGGGTTGACTTTAATAAAGGCAAAAAAGAATGGTGGTTTTTTGAATATCCTAAGTTGTTATAGTCTTGGGTTTTTTAAAATTAACCAAATAAACCCCTGTGAAAATCAGCAATGCTGCTATTGCTTTTGAAATTGTAAAATGTTCTCCAGCAAAAATGGTAGCAATTACTGCTGCAAATACAGGTTGCGTATAAATGAATGCACCTGTAG
>CANGTR010000099.1 GCA_947456855.1 Sphingobacteriia bacterium
GGTCATCCAATTAGGGTTCAAACAATGACAACTACAGACACCATGGATACCATGGCTACTGTAGAGCAAACCATACGTTGTATTAAAGCAGGAGCCGAATTGGTTAGAATTACAGCGCCTTCAAAGAAAGAAGCAGAGAATTTACAAAATATCAAAGACGAATTACGCAAAAGAGGCTACACAACTCCTTTGGTAGCTGATATTCATTTTACGCCTAATGCAGCTGAAATTGCAGCTCGAATTGTAGAAAAGGTTAGGGTAAATCCAGGCAATTATGTAGACAAAAAAAAATTCGAACAGATTGATTATACCGATGCTGAGTATATAGAGGAGATTGAAAGAATAAGAGAAAGATTTACTCCTCTAGTGCTTATTTGTAAAGAATATGGAACCGCTATGCGAATAGGAACCAATCATGGATCTTTGAGTGATCGCATCATGAGTCGTTATGGGGATACTGCAATTGGAATGGTGGAAAGTGCTATGGAATTCTTGAGAATTGCTCGATCATTGGATTACCACAATATTGTGTTAAGTATGAAATCGAGTAATCCGCAAGTAATGGTGCAGGCATATCGATTATTGATTCAGCAAATGGAATCGGAATTCGGTGAGTGTTATCCTTTGCATTTAGGTGTTACAGAAGCTGGTGATGGAGAAGATGGAAGAGTTAAGAGTGCCGCTGGTATCGGCACATTGTTAGAAGATGGAATTGGCGATACCATTAGAGTGAGTTTAACCGAAGATCCAGAATTAGAAATTACTGTATGTAAGGATTTGGTAAAACGCTATCAGTTTCAAAAATCCGATAATGATATCAATTACACCAATGGATTGGTTCCAATAATTGATCAACTAAACTATGATCCGTTTAATTATGCCAGAAGAACAAGCTTTGCTGTGGATAATATTGGCGGCAAACAAGTTCCTGTTGTAATTGCCGACTTTAGCAAAGTTGAAAAAATAACAACAACACATCTTGAATCAATCGGGTATACCTATAATCCATCAACGGATAAATGGAATATTGGAGATGCTGCAGCAGACTATTTATTTACAGGAAGTCAAATTTTAGATTTTGCATTACCAGGTACATTAAAAGTAATTGTATATCCTGCAACATGGGCAATTTGCGCTGATCAAAAAAAATACCTGCCAATATTTGATTCGGCAGGATATGCTTCTGAAGAAAATAAAAATGGTGTTATTAATTTTGTAATGTTTGATTGTTTTTCGGATAGCAATGCTATTAATGATTATACGCATTTAGAAGCTATAACAAATGACCCTACAGTGGTTCTGTGTTTGAGCAGTACCAATCGAAACGCAATGCCTTCCATTAGAAGAATGTTTGTAGAACTAAATGCAAGAGCAATAAAAAATCCAGTAATTATTATTACTGATAGTCACTGGCAAACTGCTGATGAGCATTTAATTCATTACTCTACTGAATGTGGAGCTTTATTGCTCGATGGTTTTGGGGATGGTATTTGTTTGGGGATGTCTTCGAAAAGCTATCAACAACAAGCTTCAGCAGATAATAATGACACCAGTGGTAGAAACTATAGCACTAATAGTTCTGTAGAACAATTTATCAATTCTTCGGCGTTCAGTATTTTACAGGCAACAAGAACGAGAATTTCAAAGACCGAATACATTAGTTGCCCTAGTTGTGGAAGAACCTTATTTGAATTACAGGAAACTACTGCAAAAATCAGGAGCGTTACCAATCATTTGAAAGGGTTGAAAATTGCCATTATGGGTTGTATAGTAAATGGCCCCGGTGAAATGGCTGATGCCGATTTTGGTTATGTAGGAAGCGGTGTTGGCAAAATCACTTTATACAAAGGAAAAGAAATCATGAAGCGCAATATTGATAGTGAAATTGCTGTTGATGAATTAATCAACTTACTCAAAGAGCACAATGCTTGGATAGAGCCTTTTTAATTGTGTTTAATTTACAATTGTTACACCATCATGCAAACAGATTTTTTAGTAATTGGCTCTGGTATCGCAGGATTGACCTTTGCCTTAAAAACAGCAAAACAATTCCCCAATAAATCAATTACCATCATCACTAAAACCCAGGCTGATGAAACCAATACCAAGTATGCTCAAGGTGGCATTGCGGGTGTTTGGGACGAAGCAAAAGACAGTTATGATAAGCATATTGAAGACACTTTAATTGCAGGGGATGGTTTGTGTAATGAGGATATTGTTGAAATAGTTGTAACCGAAGGACCAGAGCGTATCAAAGAGATTATTCAATATGGGGCAGAGTTTGATAAAGATGAAAAAGGTGAATACAGTTTAGGAAAAGAAGGCGGTCATAGCGAAAACAGAATTTTGCATCACAAAGATGTTACGGGCAAAGAAATGGAAAGGGCTTTGTTGTCTCAACTAGCTTCATTGCCCAATATTCATTTGCTCAATCATTGTTTTGTAATCGATTTAATTACACAACATCATCTTGGATATTTAGTAACAAAATCTACTTTAGATATAACTTGTTATGGGGTGTATGTATTGGATTTACAAAAAAATCAAATTGAAAAAATTGCGGCAAAAATTGTTTTATTAGCCTCTGGAGGATGTGGTCAGGCATATCGAACTACTACCAATCCAAAAATTGCAACAGGCGATGGAATTGCAATGGTGTATAGGGCAAAGGGCAAAATTGAAAACATGGAATTCATCCAATTTCATCCTACTGCATTGTATGAACCTGGGGTATCTCCTTCATTTTTGATAACAGAAGCAGTTAGAGGAGATGGTGGCATTTTGAGAAATAAATATGGCGAGGCATTTATGGAGAAGTATGATATTAGAAAAGATCTTGCTCCAAGAGATATTGTAGCTCGTGCTATAGACAACGAAATGAAAAGAACTGGTACAGAGCATGTTTACCTAGATTGTACCCATATGAATCAAGATAAATTCATGCATCATTTTCCCAATATTTATGAGAAAGCAAAAAGTATCGGAATCGATGTAATGAAAAATTATATTCCCGTTGCACCTGCTGCACATTATAGTTGTGGTGGTATTAAAACGGATGAATATGGGAGAACTTCCATTAAAAACTTATATGCATGTGGCGAATGTGCAAGTACCGGATTGCATGGCGCAAATCGATTGGCAAGTAATAGCTTATTAGAAGCCATGGTGTTTGCAAATAGGTGTTTTTTAGACATCATTAACTTAATTGATCAGATGGATTTTAATGATCAACTGCCTAATTGGAATGCAAGAGGTACTTCGGATCCAAAAGAAATGATCCTAATTACACAAAGTTTAAAAGAATTGCAATTAATTATGAGCGATTATGTTGGCATTGTAAGAACCGACGTACGTTTAGAAAGAGCCATGAAACGGTTGGATTTATTGTTTGAAGAAACAGAAGAACTCTACCGATCTACCAAAGTATCGCCTCAATTATGTGAATTAAGAAATTTAATTACCGTAGCTTATTTAATTGTAAAAAGTGCTCAGTTTAGAAAGGAGAGCAGAGGTTTGCATTACAATACTGATCATTTAGAAAAGAGTGCTATTTTACAGAATATTATATTGTAGCCAATAACTATTCAATTTAAATTGATTCATGTACTATATTATTTATTCCTTTTTATACGCTTTCTCTTTATTGCCTTGGCGCGTTTTGTATTTTATTGCTGATGGTTTGTATGGGCTAGTATATTATGTTTTTGGCTACAGAAAAGAAGTTGTGCTGAAAAATTTATTCATTGCTTTTCCTGAAAAAACAGAAAAAGAAAGAATTAGAATTGCCAAAGATTTCTATCATAATTTTATTGATACTATTCTAGAAACAGTTAAATTATTGTCTACCAGTAACGCAACACTCGAAAAACGGTTTACTTGTAATTTTGAAATTTTGAATGAGCTATATGATTCAACAGATCTTAATGTGCAATTAGAATGTGGCCATTTTTTTAATTGGGAAATCATCAATTTAAATGCTGCAAGATTAAGCAAGTTCCCTTTTGTTGGGGTATATCAGCCGCTTACCAATAAAGTGATGAATAAAATCATATTGGATTTGCGCAAGCGAAATGGCACTATATTAATTCCTGCAAATGATTTTAAGCATCATTTTCACGACTATGTAAAAGACCGATATGCACTTGGTTTAGCAGCAGATCAAAATCCACCAGACCCTCTTAAAGCACATTGGGTTCCCTTCTTTAATCGCTTAACCCCTTTTGTTGTAGGGCCCGAGAAAGGAGCCAAAATGAAAAATACAATAGTGATGTTTGGCCATTTTTATAAAGTAAAAAGAGGCTATTACCATACACAATTAGAGTTAATTACAAAAAGCCCCAATGATTTTGCAGAAGGCCAACTTACCAAAGTATATGCTGAGCATGTTGAAAGAGCTGTTAGGCTCAAGCCAGCTAATTATCTATGGAGTCATCGAAGATGGAAATGGGAATTCGACCAAGAAAAACATGGACATTTAGTGGTGAAATAAATTAATTCATCACTGAAACATCTTTTTCAATGTCAAATTTATCAGATAGCTCTTTTATTTTAGCAAATCCCCCCACTACATTTCTGATATTGTGTATGCCTTGTCGCTTAATCAATGAAGAGGCAATAACACTTCTGTAACCACCAGCACAGTGAATATAGATATTGTGATGGTCGTCCAAATTAGCCATGCTTCCTGGGTCGGTTAAATCATTTAAAGGGATATTGATGGCTTCTTTTACATGCCCATTGGCATATTCTGTTTCTTTTCTAACATCTACAATAACCATATTTGGGTCAAATGCAATATCCATAGCCATTTCATCGGCTTCAACATCTATAATCAAATCAATTTTTTCTCCAGCCAATTTCCATCCTTCAAACCCACCATCTAAGAATCCCTCCATTTTATCAAAGCCTACTCTTGCTAAACGAATAATACTTTCTTTTTCCTTTCCTTTTTGGGTAACTAAAACCATTGGAACATTAAATGGCAATAAACTACCTGCCCACTCTGCAAATCTTCCATCTAGCCCAATACTGATAGATCCAGGAACAAATCCCGAGGTAAATTCAGCAGCGTTTCTTGTGTCTAAAATAATGGCATTATTGGCTACTTTATTTTTAAATTGATCAATAGAAAGTTGGGTTAATCCTTTAGTCAAAACTGAATCTAAAGAATCATAACCTTCTTTATTGATTTTTGCATTTATAGGGAAATAGTTGGGAGGTGCAGCCAATCCTTCTGTTACTGCCTTAATAAAGTCTTCCTTGGTTTGATCTTGTAAAGCATAATTGGTGGCTTTTTGAGCTCCTATTGTACTAAAAGTTTCTGGGCCTAAGTTTTTACCACAACTACTCCCTGCACCATGTGCAGGATATACAATTACGTCATCGGCAAGCGGCATAATTCTTTTTTGAAGGCTTTCAAACAACATTCCCGCCAAGTCTTCCATGGTAATTTCATTGCCCTTTTGGGCTAAATCCGGTCTGCCAACATCTCCAACAAACAGTGTATCTCCAGTAAAAATGGCATTGTCTTTTCCATTTTCATCTTTTAATAAATAGCAACTGCTTTCTAAAGTATGACCAGGCGTATGTAAAACGGTAATTGATAGTTTACCTAACTGAAATACTTCTTGGTCTTTAGCAACATGAACCGGAAATTTGGTAATTGTTTCAGGGCCGTATACGATGGTTGCACCTGTTGTTGCAGCCAAATCCAAATGACCACTTACAAAATCTGCATGAAAATGCGTTTCAAAAATATATTTAATGGTGGCTTTTCGCTCTTTGGCTAAGACCAGGTATTCTTCAATATCTCGTAAGGGGTCTATAACCGCGGCAACTCCTTCGCTTTCAATATAATAAGCAGCTTCGCTTAAACATCCGGTATACAGTTGTTTGATAAACATATTCAACAATTTGATGCAAAGGTAAATTAATCAACCAAATTGTTCACAAAAGCAATTACCTCATTGAGACGGGGATAATTAACTGCGTAAAAAATGAATTTTCCTTCTCTAGAAGTGCTTACAATACCCGCCCTTCTAAGTATAGCAAGATGTTGAGATGCTACTGACTGTTCTAGCCTCAACTTTACGTACAATTCTGTAACCGTCATTTTAACTTGTTCATCAAGGAGCTTGATGATTTGTTGGCGTAGTTTATGATTGATGGAACGTAAAATTAAAGATGCTTTTTTGGCATGTATAAAATCTACTTTGATGGGCTCGCCGCCGTTTGTTAAAACGATCGACTGTATAGTTGGATTCATGACGTAGCGTTAAATGTGGGGGTAATCAACAATGTCAACACTATGAAGTTAAACAATTTGTTATACTTCATGGCAGATTTTTTCACAATATTTTTTCTGACTTAAGTGCTAATTGCTGCGTATTGTAAAATTCCTTTACATAAAAAGGTTCTGCATAGGCCAAGTTGGCAAAACCTTGGTTCGAAAATGCATTTTCGGCAAGCGCAATCATATGATTAACAGTGTGTTGCGAATTAATTATTTGTTGCTTGCTGTTTATCTGCGCCTGGTTTATTTTAAAAGAACCATTGCCGCAAAAGAGGATGGGCTCGGTTTTATTTAAGCCATTAAAAAATGAATCATCAATGATTAGCGAATTGGTTTGGCCAATTGACAATAAATTTTGGTTATACATTCCTCCAAAAACCTCCATCCTTCTTGCATCTATCATTGGATAAATGATAAAGTGATCATCTGCTACTAGGTTTTTTTCTTTAATTGTTTCCAATGCTGAAGCTGCAATTACTTGCAGTGTATTCAGTATGATTAGTGGTTTATTGAGTGCATAACAAATTCCCTTAGCAGATGATAGCCCAACTCTAATGCCGGTATAACTTCCTGGTCCTCCTGTAACTGCAACAGCATCGATAGAAGCTAAAGTATGATTGCTTTTTTGAAAAACAGATTGAATCGCTGTTTGTAAAAAACTCGCATGATTTTTTTGATTGGTATCTTCCTCTTTTGCAATGAGCTCACCATCTTTGCTCAAACAAACTCCTGCATAATCTGTTGCTGTATCTATATGAAGAATTATAGCCATAGTTGATGAAGTTATAACTCATGAATCATTGAAGGCGCAATTGCATATCGAACGCTATTTTCATTGAGTTTTTGTAATAATGCATGAATGTTTTTTAGCCCAATTAATTCACTCCATTCAAATGGACCAAATGGATAGTTGGTTCCCAATTTCATTGCAGTATCAATGTCTTTTTTTGAACTA
>CANGTR010000100.1 GCA_947456855.1 Sphingobacteriia bacterium
ACTATACTGTATTTCTTTTGAAAATTCAAAGCGAGCAATTTGTATAAAAGCCTAATTTTTTAATCCCTTCACTTCTT
The DNA here is from genome assembly GCA_947456855.1 of Sphingobacteriia bacterium. GTDB lineage: Bacteria > Bacteroidota > Bacteroidia > Chitinophagales > Chitinophagaceae > Sediminibacterium. Next base: position 78 of record CANGTR010000100.1, read on the forward strand.
TTTATACTATATGAAATTCAAAGCGCGCAATTTGTATAAAGGCCTCATTTTTAATATCCACTACTATACTGTATTTCTTTTGAAAATTCAAAGCGAGCAATTTGTATAAAGGTCTCATTTTTAATATCCGCAACTATACTTTACTTCTTTTGAAAATTCAAAGCGCGCAATTTGCTGAACTAGAAAATAATCAAATGCAAAAAACAGGCCTTTAGACGAATTGCGAAGCAATTTGGATGCAGACTGGTTTTTGCATTTGTTATTTGATAACTTTCAGCATCTTTGAGAAAGAGTCTGGTTTCTGCATTTGTTATTTGATAACTTTCAGCAAGATATTTATCTGCTTTTTAGCCAAGGCTTTGGATTTTGAGGTACGCTTTTGTCGTTCATAATCATGAACAATATGGCACCTTCGCCATCAATGGAAGTGCCTGATTTACCCAATACAGAGCCTGCTTTAACAGACTGATCGCGGGACACATTGAGTGAAGACAAATTTTTATAGCCGGTGAAATATTTTCCGTGTTTTACAATTACAATCAATTCCCCTGCAGCTTCAGCAGCATAAACAACTTCTCCATCGGCAACACATCGTACATTACTACCGATAGGAACTGATATTTCTATGCCATCGGATCTTTGAGCCAATTTAGTTCCTTCCATATTGGTCACTCCGAAATCGATGGTAACTATGCCATTTGATACTGGCCAAGGTAGTCTTCCACGATTGTTCTCGAAATTCAAAGACATTTCCATTCCTTCTGGGGTAGATTCTAAAGGCGAATAAGTTCTGTCTTTGGCAACAGAGGTCATTCCTGTAGAAGGCTCATTGTCATTGGCTTTTTTAACAGGTTTTGCTGGCGTATTGTTTTTAGCAACCACATCGTTAGGCTTTGATGCCGCAGCTGCTTTTTTCTGATCTTCTAATGCTTTTAATCTTTTGGCTTCATCGCGCTTTCTAGCTTCGTCAATCTCTCTGCGGATTACTGCATTTACAGCTAACAATACTTTCTGACGTTGTTTTTCACGCTCTTTTATTTGCGCATTCAACTCTTTTTCCTTCCCCTTCAATTGATTTACTACTTTATCCTGTTCTTTCTTATCATCTTGCAAAACCATTAATTGTTTGCTTTGAATTTGCAAAGTACTAAGTCGTTCTTTTTTATTGATACTTAAAGTATTTATTTTATCGGTTAACAACTGTTCCGATTTAGCAATGGCATTGGCTTGGGTTTCTCTATTTTGGCGATAACTTTTTAAGTAAGTAATCCTTTTAACAGCATCATTAAAACTTCCTGCCGAAAACAAAAAATTCAAATACTCATAACTACTTCTGTTTTTATAGGCAAACACAATGCTTTTGGCATATTTAACTTTTAATGTATCCAATTCTTTTTTAAGCCTATATATATCGCGCTCATTTAGATAAATTGTTTCATCCAATTGCCTCACTTCTTTATTAATGTCATTTACCAAATCCTGGCGCGCATTGATTTTCTTTTTAATCAATGCCAATTGCTTTAAAGAAGTTTTTTTATTGTTCTGGGTTTCGGCATATTGACGCGTTAAATCTTCAAGTTCTCTTTCAATTTCCTGCTTGCGCTTTTGCAATTCTTCTCTTGTTTGTGCAAAAGCACTTAATCCAGAGAGGAAACAAATGATTAACAGTAAACCGAACTTCTTTAACATGGCTTATTTGAGGTTAGAATGAACGTGTACATAACGAATGAATAGCCACTAAATTACTTACGCTTGTAATTTTTTGGCACTTCAAAGGTATATTTTAACGGTTCGTTTAGGGAGAATTCTTTAAAATCTAGATTTACGTCCAATTTAGACTTTTCCGAGACCACAATATTACGGTAGGTAGAAAAACGATATGGCCCCAAATTAACATAGTTGAGAAAGCTAATATCGCAGGTTCTATTGCGCTGAATATCCACATCATCTAATTTACTATGCACAACAGAAAAATCGGCATTAGACAAGGTAATTAAATGTTTAAAAATATCACCAATCATAAACACTAACAATTGCGCATTCCCTTCGCGATAGGAAACTATATTATTGTCTAAAAAAACAGGATTTCCAATCAATATATCTTGAAGGGTGTAAAAATCAAATGGAATTTCTGTGGCTTCTTGTAAAAAATCGATGGATCTTTTTTGTACATATTTATCTCCCACTTTTTTCACCAAAACCACGCTGTCTTTGGTAATTTTTACCTGAAGTCCTTCTCCAGGAATTCCTAAAAAAGATCCGATTACTTTAATATAAATAATGCTGTCCTTATACATACTAAGGTATGTAGTATATTTATCGCTATTGTTGGCGCTTGTATAATCAACTTTTATTTTTGCATTGAAAGTTTTAAAATCAATTTTTGATTTAATCACTTTATCCATAATGCTTTTTACTACAGCAGCTGAGTCTACCTTTGGAGCCTCAACAATCATTACCGTTTGACTGGTATCTTTTTTATTAATCGCTTCTTGAATGCCCGATACTTTCTTGACTGTTTTACAGGAAGCTAGAATGGCTATTAAGAAAAATATTTGAAATAGTTTTTTCATTTGTTTTTTTTAAGATAGTCGCAAATTCGTATGCTGAAAAATTGCTGAATTTTCTACTATCATTAATCAATCTGATTGTCATTGTTTTATCATTCTTAACTCCTAAAACGTATCTTTTAATTCTTTTCTACTAACTCATATCTCTTAACTCTTAATTCTTGCCAGTGCTTCCAAAACCTCCAGCGCCACGATCGGTTGTTTCAATTTGTTCTACCAATTGCCAACTAATTTTTTCAACTTGTTGAATCACCATTTGCGCAATTCTATCTCCCGATTGAATGGTTTGAGGTTCTTCTGAAAGATTAATCATAATCACTTTTATCTCCCCCCTATAATCTGCATCAATTGTACCAGGCGTATTTAAGCAAGTTAATCCTTGTTTAATGGCCAACCCGCTTCTTGGCCTTATTTGTGCCTCTACATTATCGTATAACTCTATCATTATGCCAGTTGGAATCAAAGCCCTTTGCATAGGTTGAAGTACTATTGGAGCTTCAATAAATGCTCTAATATCCATACCTGATGAACCAGCTGTTGCATATTCGGGCAAGGGATTATTAGATAAGTTGATGATTTTTACGGGTTTAGCCTGCATTTGGCAAATGTAACACGAGAAGTCTTATTTTGACCCGGATCCTACAAGAGTTTATCAATAAATTTCCCGACAATATCAACAACCTGTCTTCAGTTTACCAGTTTAGGTACAAAAATACCAATTATAGCTTTGTTCAATTTATTGTTGGCTAATTTGCAATTACCCAATTGGGGCATTTTAGTTAACTTCGCCGTCTGAATTAAGACATTAAACATTGCATTAAGCGGGGCTAATGGCTATGAATAAAAAGCAGCGGTATTTTAAAATTACGAGGTATCTGGCTGATGCATTTGCTATTGTTTTGGCTTATGTAGCAGCCGTAATGATGAATTATGGAAGTTTGAACGAAGGATTTAGTATTGTATTTCTGCTTTGCTCTATTATTTTTTGGTATGTATTATCGCAGTTCTCAAAATTGTATGCCGATAGAAGATCCAATAAATTTTCCGAAGAAATTATTTTTATTACTTACAACACTTTGTTGCTTTCAATTCTATTAAGTTCTACTTTATTTTTTATTGATATCAATCCGCCTTATACAGTAGGTTTCTTCGGCACATACCTAGGCTATATTTTTATTGCCATTTCAACCATTAAATATCTCTTAAGAAAAAGCATTCATGCGGCTCTTCATCAGGGAAAATTATACGATAAAATTTTATTGGTAGGTTCAACTCCGGCGGCCATCAACTACTACGAAACCATTAATAAATATTATTATTACGGTTATGAATGTGTTGGCATTATCGATGAACAGCCAGCTAAAATAAATGGCTGTACCTATTACGGAAAAATAGAAACCCTTCATCAAGTTTTAAAAACACAGGCCATCGATGAAGTAGTTATCGCATTACCCAATAGCGATTATTCCAATATTCAACGTTGCATGGAAGTATGCGACTACCACAGAATCAAAGTGAGAATATTACCGGATTTACAACAATATGCATCAACCGCAATTGCAGTAGACAATATTGGAATGATGCCTACTATTAGTGTAATAGAATTGCCATTGGACCAATGGCAAAACCGGGCAATAAAAAGAGTATTTGATATTGTGTTTTCGCTTTTGATTTTTTTTACCGTAGGTATAGTATTGTTTCCTTTAATCGCCTTGTTTATCAAACTCACTTCTAAGGGAGCTGTTTTATTTAAGCAAGAAAGATGGGGCTTGAATAACGAAAAAATTATTTGCTATAAATTCAGAACCATGGTTCAAGAGAGTACCGATGTAGACGAACATGGCAAGTACCAGCAAGCAGTTAAAAATGATCCAAGAATTACCTGGATCGGAAAAATTTTACGTCAAACCAATTTGGATGAATTGCCTCAATTTCTGAATGTATTATTGGGCAATATGTCGGTAGTAGGCCCTCGCCCTCACCCAACTCCATTAAATATTCAATCAATGCAAACAGTAGAGAATTATATGCTAAGGCATATTGTTTTACCTGGCATTAGTGGATGGGCTCAAGTAAATGGTTGTAGAGGCGAAACCAAAACTTCGGGGGATATGCAAAAGAGGGTTAATTTTGATTTATACTATATACATCGTTGGACATTTTGGCTCGACTGCCAAATTATTTTACAAACCATCATCAACATAATCAGGGGGGATCAAAATGCGTATTAATTTTAAAAAACTATTGTGCATTGTACTTATCACAATCACAACCATTCATCTTTCTGCCCAAACAGTTTGGGAGAATCAAAACAGCGAAGTATATCCTTATTTGTATCGCATGGCGCAAAAAGGGATGATCGATTTCCAAGATATTATTAGGCCCATTAGCCGTAAACAAATTGGCGAATTATTATTGGAACTAGAAAATAAATCAACACAATTATCAGCTGTAGAAAAAAAGGAACTGGTTTTTTATTTACAAGAATTTAGGCCCATCATTGCGAATGATTCCGATAAAATACATTTGGTAAAAAAAGATGTAAATAAACGTTTAAGAGGATTATTCATCAACACCAAAGACTTTCAACTCAATGCCGATCCGATGGGAAGCATCATGCGTATTACGGGCAGTGGAAAAAGCATTACCCAGATGAGCAATGGTATTAATTTTTGGGGACAGTCTAAAAGATTTGGATTTCAATTTTATTACCGAGACTATACCGAAACAGGTAATGGTATTGATAGTTTTAGAAAAGAAAGTCCGGAGCCCGGCATTATTAAATTGTTTAACCCAAGTGCTACCAACCAGAACTTTAGTGAAATAAGGGCCAGTTTAACTTATTCTTGGAACAATGGTTCTATCAGTGTTGGGAAAGATCATTTATTATGGGGTTATGGAGAAAATGGCCGAATAGTGTTATCCGACAAATCGCCAACTTATCCGCATATTCGCTTTGATTATAAGCCTTTTAAATGGATGCAATTTAATTATACACATGCATGGTTAAATTCAAATATCATTGACTCCAATGCAAGTTATAATACAGGTACAATTGGCACAGGAACAGGTGAAATGCGAATTCAGTACATACCCAAATACATGGCTACACATACTTTGATATTTAAACCCATAAAAGGTTTAGATATAGCCCTTGGAGAGTCGATTGTATTCAGCGATAAAATGGATATAGGATTTCTCATACCTATTAATTTCTTTAAAGTATACGACAACAATCGAAGTAATTATTTATTGAATGCAGGATCCAACGGACAATTTTTTCTACAAGTAAGTTCGCGCAATCACTTAAAGAACACCCATCTATATGGCTCTTTGTTTATAGACGAAATAAGGGTATCAGAGATGTTCAATGCTGCAAAAGCCAGAAATCAATTGGGTTATACTATTGGAGGCTCAGTAACCGATGTATTCACTCCCTATTTAACAATTGGGGCTGAATATACTAGGGTAAATCCTTTTGTATACAGCAATTTATTGCCTGCACAATTCTATACACAATACCAACATCCATTAGGAGATTGGATGGGTAATAATTTTGATCGATCTACTTTCTTTTTAAAATATACACCTATACCCCGATTAAAAACCTACTTGCGCTATCAACATATTCGTAAAGGGGGTACTGGTACTATTGCACAACAATATACTGCAGTACCACAACCCGATTTTTTATTCGATTTTCAAAAGAAGCGCACTGATCTTTTTTTCCAGGCATCCTATGAGTTAATCAATAATTTTTATTTCACTGGATCTTACCAATACCTCAAACAAACCCTTGCTAACGGAACTACTACCAATAACAATACGATGCAGATTGGTATTGTATTTGGGTTGAGATAAATGGATGCTATGCTTAAAAAGCAACTAATTTTATTGTACTTTTTTTTCTTAGCAAGTAGCTTTCATACAGTTGCTCAATCATGGATTGGCAAATGGATTACAAGCAACGAATCAGGTGTGAATAATACAAATACTTGGATTGCATTTAGAAAGACTTTCTCGCTAAGTCAGGTTCCGGCAGCAGGTCCTATTCGTATTGCAGCAGATTCCAAATATTGGCTTTGGATCAATGGTAAAATTGTTATTCAAGAAGGAGGTTTAAAAAGAGGTCCGTCTAGAACAGGAACTTATATAGACTCTATCAATATCGCACCCTATTTAATCAATGGACAAAACACTGTTGCTATTTTATTGTGGCATTTTGGAAAAAGTGGCTACTCCCATTTAAACAGTGGCAAATCTGGTTTACTCGTACAATCTTTATCTTCTACAGCAGCAATTGCTAGCGATCAAACTTGGCAA
>CANGTR010000101.1 GCA_947456855.1 Sphingobacteriia bacterium
AAGGAGGGATTTACAAAAAGCTAGTAGATATGCAGGAAGTGAAGTAGATACTCACTTTCTTTCTTTTACATAAAAAATATTTGTATCGTTATTCCTGAACGGATAGTTCATGTAAATGAAAAAGCTTTATACAAACGTCAACTGCCTTAAAATTGCTGAATTCTCCTCGCTTTGCGATGTCGAATTCAAAGCGCGCAATTTTAAAAAGGTTGCCTTTTTGTATAAAGCTTCTTCTCTTTATTATACTATTCTGAACTAGGCTTTACCAAACCTAATTTAGCTTCTAAACTAAGTGTTGCATGAGGAACAGCACGCAAACGAGCTTTGTCTATTAACCTTCCTGTTACTCTACAAATACCATAGGTTTTGTTCTCAATGCGCATAATTGCTTTCTCTAAATGATCGATATAGGTGATTTGACGACTTGCCATTTGACTAAGCTGTTCTTTTTCCATACTCATAGTTCCATCTTCCATGGTCATATAACGAGCATCGTCATTATCTCCACCCATTTCGTCTTTACGAGTAATCAATCCTTGTAAATAAGTCAATTCCTTTTTAGCAGCTTCTAATTTTTTATTAATTAAGTCTCTAAATTCTGTTAGATCTGCATCGCTGTATTTAACCAATGGGCCTTGTGGTTTTTGCACTTCAACTCGTTTTTCGAGCGGTGTGTAACCTGGATTATAAGGAACACTCGATTTTGAATTAATCTTAGGCACTTTCACATCTTTGATTGGACCATGTACTTTTTTTACTGGCTTAACAGGAGGTGTTGGCGGTGCTTTTACAACCGGCTTTGGAGGAGCAGGAGGAGGGGTAGGCTTATGAGCTAGAGCTGGTGCCGGTTTTGATACCGGAGCGGGCACCACCTTTGCAGCTGGTTTTGCTATAGGCTTCGCAGCAACAGATTTAGCCGCAACTTTTGCAGGTGCCTTAGCAGGAGCAGCTTTTGCAGCTGGTTTTGCTACAGGCTTTGCAGCAGGCTTCTTCGCAGCAACAGATTTAGCCGCAACTTTTGCAGGTGCCTTAGCAGGAGCAGCTTTTGCAGCTGGTTTTGCTGCAGGCTTCGCAGCAGGCTTCTTCGCAGCAACAGATTTAGCCGCAACTTTTGCAAGTGCCTTAGCAGGAACAGCTTTTGCAGCTGGTTTTGCTGCAGGCTTCGCAGCAGCGGATTTAGCCGCAACTTTTGCAGGTGCTTTAGCAGGAGCAGCTTTTGCAGCTGGTTTTGCTACAGCTTTTTTGGCTGGTGCGGCCTTTTTTGGGGCTGGTTTCTTCGTAGCCATAAAGTTTATCCTTTTTTGTTTACTACCACTTTTAAACTGATTTCATTAACTTCTATCTCAACTCCATCATCAATTTGAGATTTCCATTCAATAGCATCAGCCAATATTTCGTGGCAAATATAATCGTTAAATTGAATAATAGCGCTTTGGATTGCAGAGCCATTCTCAAGCTCCACGAATATACGGTCTGTAAGCGCAAAACCGCTCTCTTTTCTAATATTTTGTACACGGTTTACAAACTCTCTAGCTGCTCCCTCTAGTTTTAAGGATTCGGAAAGGGTAATATCCAATGCCACAGTGAGTGCACCCTTGCTAGCTACACTCCATCCAGGAATGTCTTCGGCTATGATTTCTACATCTGATAGATCTATTTCTACTGGTCCGGTAGTCAATTGAAGGGTTGTTTTTCCGTTCTGCTCTATTTTCCCTATTTGATTTTGATCGAAAGAACCAATAATAGCAGCAGCTTCTTTCATCGAGGCGCCCAATTTTGCTCCAAGGGTTTTAAAATTGGCTTTGATTTTTTTGCTGATGACTCCCTCGGTTTCGGTGATGTATTCCAAGTCTTTAACATTTACCTCGGCCTTGATAAGGTCTTCCATTTTTTCTAACTGCCCCTTCATTTGCGCATTCATAACAGGAATCATTACCCTTTGAAGTGGCTGACGCACTTTAATATTCACTTTTTTCCTTAAAGACAAAACCAGCGAACAAGTTTCTTGGGCCAATTGCATTCTTTCTTCCAATGAATGATCTATAGCAGCTTGAGTATAAACCGGATAATCGATATGATGCACAGAACTGGCATCAAACCTTTTAGTTACAGCATTAAGATTGGTAAAAATAGCATCGCTAAAGAAAGGTGAAATTGGCGCAATCAATCGAAGAATGGTTTCTAAACATTCATACAAGGTTTGATAGGCACTTATTTTATCCTTTTCATAATCGCCTTTCCAAAACCTCCTTCTACACAAACGAACATACCAATTACTCAATTGAGCATCTACAAATTCTTCGATAGCCCTTCCTGCCATAGTAGGTTCAAAATCATCCATACTTTCGGTAACATTTTTTACCAATGTATTCAAGGAAGAAAGAATCCAACGATCAATTTCCGGACGCTGCTCTAAAGGAATATAGGATTCTTTAAAAGCAAATCCATCTACATTGGCATACAAACAAAAGAATTGATAGGTATTGTACAATGTTCCGAAAAATTTTCGCTGTACTTCCTGTATTCCTGCTAAGTCAAATTTTAAATTATCCCATGGAGATGCATTGGTAATTAAATACCACCTAGTAGCGTCTGCGCCATATTTTTCAATGGTTTCAAAAGGGTTTACTACATTGCCCAAGCGCTTGCTCATTTTATTGCCATTCTTATCCAATACCAATCCATTACTCACTACCGCTTTGTAAGCTACGCTATCAAATAACATAACACCCAATGCATGAAGCGTATAAAACCATCCACGTGTTTGGTCTACCCCTTCTGCAATAAAATCGGCAGGGAAAGCTTCTCCTTTATCAATCAGGTCTTTGTTTTCGAATGGATAATGCCATTGTGCATAAGGCATTGCTCCACTATCAAACCAAACATCAATTAAATCTGGAACACGATGCATGGGTTTACCCGAAGCACTTACTAAAATAATTTCATCTACAAAAGGTTTGTGTAAATCCAAAATACCTTCATGCAAATAATGCTTATTGATATCGCCCCCTAAAATGGAATTGGCTTTTCTAATTCCGTCATTTAATTCAGCAATGGATCCAATACAAATTTCTTCATCTCCATCGGCTGTTCTCCAAACAGGCAATGGAGTTCCCCAATAACGGCTTCTGCTCAAATTCCAATCTACCATATTCTCTAGCCAATTACCGAATCTTCCTTCCCCTGTAGATTTTGGTTTCCAGTTGATGGTTTTGTTCAATTCCACCATACGGTCTTTAACAGCCGTTGTTTTAATAAACCAAGCATCTAAAGGATAATACAATATGGGTTTATCTGTTCTCCAACAATGCGGATAACTGTGTTCGTATTTTTCTACTTTAAATGCCCTGTTCTCTTTTTTTAATTTTACACAGATATCGATATTTACATCTACATATGCTGCATCGTCTTTGTAATTTTTTACATAACGATTGCTAAACTCACCTAATCCATCTACAAATTTTCCTTGTCGATCTACCATGGTTAAAATACCAATATCAAATTTCTTTCCAACCCTATAATCGTCTGCACCAAATGCTGGCGCAGTATGTACTATACCAGTTCCATCTTCTGTAGTAACAAAATCTCCGGTAATTACCCTAAATGGTTTTGCAGTTGGTGTGATTGCTTGAATGGCTTTTAATGAATTGGCTTCATAAGAAAGCAATTGCTCATAACTTGCATTTTCAATATCGGCACCTTTGAATGTAGCTAATACCGTCCATGGCAATAATTTTGATTGCTCATTGTATTGTTCAAAATTTCCGTTTTCACCCTCTGGCTTGAAATGCTTATTCAGCAAAGCTTTTGCAAGCACAACGCAAGCTGGTAAATGGGTGTATGGATTGAATGTTTTAACCAAAACATAATCAATATTTGGCCCAACAGTTAATCCTAAATTGGATGGCAATGTCCAAGGAGTAGTGGTCCATGCCATGAAGAAAATTTCGCCATCATTGTTTTCGTTATCCGCAGCAACAGCTTCAAAAAGAAAAGCTGATTGTTCATTTTTAATCGCTTTGAACATTGCCACTGCAGAAGTGTCTTTCACATCCTTATATGTGCCAGGCTGATTCAATTCATGAGAACTCAAGCCTGTACCAGCTGCAGGTGAATAGGGCTGAATACTAACACTTTCGTATAAAAAACCTTTCTTGTACAATTCACTTAAAATCCACCAAAGGGTTTCAATGTAATTGTTCTCATAAGTAACATAGGGATTATCCAAATCAACCCAGTATCCCATTTTATTGGTGATATCATCCCATTCTTTTTTATACCTAAGAACAGCTTCTCTGCATTTTTGGTTATAATCTTCTATAGAAATTTTAATGCCAATATCTTCTTTGGTAATACCCAATTCTTTCTCTACACCTAATTCTATGGGAAGCCCATGTGTGTCCCATCCGCCCTTGCGCTTTACTTGATATCCCTGCATGGTTTTATACCTACAAACCATGTCTTTTAGTGTTCTAGAAATAACATGATGTATGCCTGGCATTCCATTGGCACTTGGAGGCCCTTCATAAAACACAAATGGCTTTTTACCTTCCCTTAAAGAAATACTTTTCTCAAAAGCATGGTTGGCGGCCCAACTAGATAAAATGTCTTTTTCTATTTGTGGGAGATTCAGTCCCGTAAATTCAGTGTACTTCTCACTCATATTATTCAATCAACAATTCCTTTTGGGCAATTGGTTAAAAAATGGTGGTAAAGGTACGGATCTAAGACAAAGCCGCAGTATATTTAGGTCATGAAGATTGTATTCTTTTCGGCCCAGCCCTATGACAAGGTTTTTTTCACCCAATTCAATAAAGACAATTACGAGCTGGTTTTTTTAGAAATCCCCTTAAATGAGCAAACTGCCGATTTTGCAGCTGGAGCAAATGCTATTTGTGTATTTGTTAACGACAAAATAACTGCCGGAGTTCTTGAAAAATTATCGAAAACCACAGTTAACATAATTGCATTAAGATGTGCCGGGTTTAATAATGTAGACCTAGATTCAGCAAAATCAAATGGAATAAGGGTTTGCAGGGTTCCTGCTTATTCTCCAGAAGCTGTTGCGGAACATGCAGTAGCCATGCTTTTAACCCTTAATAGAAAAACACATAAGGCTTATAATCGGGTTAGAGAACAAAATTTTTCGCTAAACGGCTTATTGGGATACAATATCCATGGAAAAACGATTGGAATAATTGGCACAGGCAATATCGGAAAAGCTTTTGCCAAAATCATGCTGGGTTTTGGTTGCAGGGTGTTGGCTTTTGATTTGATTGCCAATAAAGACCTCGAAACCCTTGGAGTGGAGTACCTCCCACTTATGGAGGTATTTAAATCGGATATCATCTCTCTTCATTGCCCATTGAATGAACAAACCAAACATTTAATGAACGAATCAAGCTTTGCCATGATGAAAAAAGGGGCCGTTTTGATTAATACCAGTAGAGGAGGATTAATTGATACAAAAGCCGTAATCAAAGCCTTAAAAACAGGCCAGATAGGCGCTTTAGGAATTGATGTGTATGAACAAGAGGAAAAGTTGTTTTTCAGGGATCTTTCAGAAGATATTATTCAAGATGATGCCATTCAACGATTAATGAGCTTTCCAAATGTATTAATTACAGCACATCAAGCATTCTTTACAAACGAAGCACTAACCCAAATTGCAACAACCACTTTCAATAATATTAGTCAATTGATAAATACCAATAATTTAACTCCTCAAGCTGCATTATTGGTGTAATTAATGTCTGATATTCGTGGCATAAATCCAGATCCATTCATGAATTTACTGTTAAAAAAAGTTGTTTACTCCTTTTCCTTAGCAATGTTTTTATACAGCTGTACTAAGGAAGTAAGTTTGGAAACAGGGGCTGCAAGTGGCAATGCATCTGGAATTTTAACAGATAGTATCGGTCAATGTAAGAAAGCAACCATTAATGGAACCTATTATATCAATTCAGATTTAGTTGACACCAACTTTGTAGTTGTTAATGTAAATTTCACTGCATTGGGCAAATACCTGATTTACTCAGATACGGTAAATGGAATGTGGTTTATAGATTCTGGGTATGTATTATCAACAGGCGCTAAAACAATTAAACTAAAAGGAAAAGGACGTCCTTTGACTGCAGGAACCACCGATTTTAAAACTTATTTTGGCAATAGTGCATGTGGGTTTAGTTTACTGATTGGAGGACCCAATAATGGATCCAGCACATCTTCTTACTGCCCAACTAATGCCAATGGATGGATTAGGTATCAATTAAAACCAGGATTTGACTTTGGGGCGGGCATGGTTTTAGATACTTTCAGAGCAAGCATATCTCCAATTCCTTTTATTCATCAAGGAAAAACTTACTTCAAATACCAAACTACACCAACCCTGGATACCTTATCTGTTACAGGTAGAAACAGTGCTGGAGAATATTGGAGTTTGGGCACACCTGAATTTGATTATCTCTATTTGTATGATACCGTTGCAAATAATGCTGAATACATTTATTTAAAAGACAATGTAATTCCCGGAACGCCCAATGCAACTTGGGAAACCGCCATTGTTAGAGCAGGCACCATTCAAAGTGGAGTGCTGTTTTTAGGCAATGCCCGATTAAGAATCACTGTAACCAATATTGATCTTAATGGCAATTATTTGGGCGCCACATTTACCAATATCATTAAAGTAAAAAGAGAAATGTTGTTTACCCCAGATGGCACAAGCAGTGCAGAACAAACACTTTTGGTTGCAGATATTTATTATGCAAAAGGTATTGGTATGATAGAACAGGTATTATACAGCCCCAATACGCCAAATAATATTATTCAAAGAATAGTTATAAATGGATATAAAGGTTTGTAGAGCGCTGAGATATAAGAGAAGAGAGAAGAGATATGAATTATGAGATATGAGAGAAGAGATATGAATTATGAGATATGAGAGAAGAGATAT
>CANGTR010000102.1 GCA_947456855.1 Sphingobacteriia bacterium
AGGACCGGGTTGTACGTACCGCTGGTGTATCTGTTATGCCGCCAGGTGTAATGCAGAGTAGCTATGTACGGCAAGGATAAACGCTGAAAGCATCTAAGCGTGAAACCTTCCACAAGATGAGTTTACTTTTAAGGGTCGTCGAAGACTACGACGTTGATAGGCTATAGGTGTAAAAATGGTAACATTAAAGCCAAGTAGTACTAATTGCCCGTAAGCTTTATTTTTTTATGTTTTGATTCATTTCCAATATGTTAACTTATTAAGGTTGAGTAATCAACCAAACTCTTTATGGTGGTTTTGCCGGGGGTGTTCACCTCTTCCCATTCCGAACAGAGAAGTTAAGTCCCCCATGGCCGATGGTACTCGCATCTAGCTGGGAGAGTAGGTAGCTGCCATATTTATTTAAAAAGCCTCAGATTAGTTTCTGAGGCTTTTTTGCGTTTACACCTATCTTCTTTATTCTCCCTAATTTTTACAATTTTCAGCAAATCTTTCTTTTAAATTATATTGCATCATGCAGCAAAACTTTGATCCAGTATTTCTGTTCAGTTTTGTATCTTCTATAGTGGGAGTGCTTGTTTCTATAATTTTGGTTTTATCAAATAAGGGGCAATCTTTTTCATCAAGAATACTTGCTTTCATTCTCTTCTCTCTTTCTTTCACACTCATGAATTATGCATGTGCTATCAGCGGAATGTTTATTGTATTTCCTTTTTTGTATAGGTCTGCAGTATTCTTCACGATGGCTATTCCGTCTTTAACCTATATCTACGCGAGGGTAATAATCAAACAAGAGTATACATTCAGAAAAGGAGATATTGTTTTTTTGTTTATTGCGATTGCTTATACTATGAAGTTTTTACCTGTTTATATGATGGGGGGTGAAAACAAACAAGAAATAGTTAAAAAAGCTTTCTCAGATAATAATTATTTTGCCCGCGAATTAGATGGTTGGCTTCCTGGCGGATGGGCTATAATCGCCCGAATGATTTATAGCCTAATTTTAGTTTCTTCTGCACTTCATTTAATATTGAAATGGAATCTCCGACCAAAAGATTCTTCAATCGTGAAAGAGCAAAATAAGGCTATATATAAATGGTTGCTCTATCTGGTTTCAGTGATTTTACTTACTTATTTATGTCTGATTCCAGAATATATATTTCAAATATCCCGCATTTTAAATATTCACTGGATAATGTCGGTTACAGTTGCTTTTGCCATTTTTTTTATTAGCTTTTATTTATTATTTAAGCCGCAGATTTTGTATGGTGCATCTGGTTGGGAAGGAAGGAGTGTTGATACAGACATTTATATTGCTTCAACTCATGATATTAAAGTAAAAGAAGATAATAAATCAAAGTTATCGTATGAACAAGGCGTAAAGCTTCATAAAATTCTTAATGAGCATTTTGAAGTTAATCAACCATTCCTAAAGCCTGGCTATACAATAGGTGATCTAGCAAAAGAAACTGCAATCCCTTCACATTTATGGTCTGCGTTTATTAATCAGGAGTACGTTAAAAATTTTAATGAATTCATCAATGACTATCGTTTAGAACACTTAGAAAAGTTGCTGAAGAAAGATTCTACACAAAGACAGTATACATTGGAAGGCCTAGGAAAAATGGTGGGGTTTAAATCAAGAACAACCTTTATAGCATCTGTAAAACGCAAAACCGGGAAAACGCCGTCTGAGGTCTTCAGTATAAAGTCGGATATTGGTAAAGAATCCTAAATCTTAACAGATTAAAGGGTTTCTATTTATGCAAGGGTGTTTGAGTTCATTAATTTCGAACAATTAAACACCAAGAACAATTCACATGAAATTTAGGTTAGTAATCACAGCCATTCTGCTCATAATTGCAGTAACATGGATGATCAGTTGCAATCAATTAGAAAACGAAAAAGATGTAAAATCTAATTTGAATAAAACTCAAAAGTCAAATCACTTAGTATCAACAAGGCTTGGTGATTTGAATTTAGAAAGTGGTTATCCTTCACCTGATGCTACAACAAAACTCTATGATGAAAGAGATTTTCAAAGAGCATGCCAGATACACACATGGGCTTTACCTATGGTAGGCTTTCATGGGTTACACCTTGCACAACGGGATCAACTTGGTATAAAAGATGGTGATATTTCGATGTTTTTCAATCTTCAGGACAAAAGCGGCATGCTTACCCCAAACATAACTACCCTTTATGCATTTAGCTTTTGGAATTTCAATAAACAGGGTGCATTTGTTGTTGATGCTCCTGCTGGATTAATAGCAGGAGGATTATTAGACCTTTGGCAGCAACCAATTACTGATATCGGCCAAACAGGTCCGGATAAAGGCGCAGGAGGTAAATATTTGTTCCTTCCCCCGGGCTCTAAAATGATATCCGCTCCAGGTTACAGGGTTTATATTTCTCCTACTGTACAAGTATGGTTTGGCACAAGAGCATTAGACCCAGATCCAAAAAAAGCAGAAGAAACGATTCGAAAGTTTAAAATTTATGGCTGGAACGACAGAGCTAAAACCAATGTAACCAATTTTGTTCCGGTAAATGGCAGGAAGTGGACGTCCGCTCAACCTACAGATGTGAACTATTTTAAAATGGTTGCTGAAGCACTTGAACCAGAACCTATACAAACACGTGATAGGGTTATTTACGGAATGATGGCTTCAATTGGCATGGAGAAAGGAAAACCATTTAAACCTGATGAGCGTTTGACCAATATTCTTAATCAGGCTGCCATGGTGGGCGAATTGACTGCTCGGGCAAATGCATATGACAAAAGATTTAACGGTTCAATTGTTTGGAAGGGTAAACATTGGGAATATGCCAATATGGTTGAATTAAACCAGGAAGACAGTAATTATACTCAACTAGATCAAAGAGCTTCATGGTTTTATGAAGCAATTGGTAACAGTACCGGAATGCAAGGAAGAATATTAGGATTTGGTCAGGCATATTTAGAGACCTCCAAAGACAAGTCAGGTAAATGGCTTGAAGGGGCAAAGAGTTACCGCTTTCATGTTCCTGCAAATGTTCCAGCCAAGCAATTTTGGTCCATTACGTTATACGATAATATTACAAGGGGGCCATTAGTTACTGATCAAGGCTCTGCAGATATGTCTTCTAGAAAGGATATTGAGAAAAATGCCGATGGCTCAGTTGATATTTACTTTGGCCCGTCAAAACCTGCTGGGTCTAATAAGAATTATATTAAAACACTACCCGGAAGTGGATGGTTCCCATACTTTCGTTTTTACGGTCCGAGTGAAGCTTATTTCGATAAAAGCTGGCAATTGGATGATATCGAAGAATTAAAGTAGGTAGTAGAGAAGACGTTATTTTCCATTAATCTTAAATGCACTTTTTAAGTTGGAAAAATTCTGCATTAATTTGATTTATACATATTAAATTTAGCTTTTTAAATACAGCTATTTCGGTCTCTGTATATACCTTATTAATTTTCATCAATGAAGCGTTTTCTCTTATTGCTTTCTATTACCATTAGCTTACAAGTTGTTGCACAACAAAAGAAATCAGATACATACGATGCATTTATTACTGCCAAAATGAAAACCGATAGTTTTCCTGGAGCAGTATTATTGATCACCAAGAATGGCAAGCCTGTTAAGTTGGCTAGTTATGGTTTTTCTAATCTAGAACATCGAGTTAAAACAATTCCGGAAACAGTTTTTGAATTGGCATCCGTTTCAAAACCAATCACAGCAACAGCTATGATGGTTTTGGTAGAGCAAGGAAAAATTTCTTTGGACTCTTCTATTGCAAAATATTTATTGGATGTACCTGCTTCTCATAAAGCAATTACCATTCGTCAGATCATGACGCATACTTCAGGGATTCCTGCAGATCATTTTGCATATAATAAATTAATGGGCCCTACACCACTTCGTTATTCAATCAATGATCAGCTCAGTGATTTGTATAAATTAAAATTAAAGTCTGTTCCTGGTTCAGCTTACTTGTATAGCAATGCCGCATTGTTTATGCAAGCTGCTATTATTGAAAAAGTTTCCGGTATGCCTTTCTATCAATTTGTACAAAAGAATATTTTTGATCCTTTGAGTATGAGTAAAACTTCTTACATCAATGGAGACTCTATTGTTTTAAATCGCGCACAAGGTTATACAAAACGAAAAGGAGTATTGGTGCGTTCTAGTTTAGAAGTAATTTTACAAGCCCTTGATGCCAATGGGTTTGGGGGAGGCATGAGTACAGTAACTGATTATGAAAAATTTTTACAAGCAACTGCTCAGCATAAACTATTGTCTGAATCTAGTTATTCATTAATGACTACTCCAACAATATTACCTAATGAAAATCCTGCAAAAGCCAATGATGGAGCAACCATGGGATTGGGTTGGTTTGTAAAAGACATCAATGGGCACAAAGCATTTTTACATGGTGGATATTCCGGCACATTTGCTTTGCATTTTATCAAAGAAGATATCAGTGTAATTTTCTTTACCAACTTAAGCAGCGGATATGGAGCTATTACAGGCGATAAAGGTTTTGATTTTATGAAAACCGGATTTGAGATTGCTACAATGGCTGTAGAGCAGTGGAAATAAATTTCTTATGCGTTATTTTACCATCTCCACATGCTCAATGCCATCTTCTAAATAAACGGCACCATCCGTTTTAAATCCAAAAGAAGCGTAAAAATTGATAAGGTAACATTGTGCCCCAATCCGAATTGGTCCTTTGCCAAAAAGTTGATGGCAACAATCAATGGCTTCTGCAATGAGTTGCTTTCCTGCACTGATTCCCCTGGATCCCGGAGAGCTAACCACTCGGCCAATACTCATCTCAGCAAATGCCAGTCCTGGCGGTAATAAACGACAATAGGCAATCAATTCATGCCCTTTCCAATACATTACATGGTGGCTTTCCTGATCTTTGTTGTCTGCATCTTGAAATATGCATTTTTGCTCTACCACAAATACTTCATTTCTCAATTGTAAAATGGCGTATAACTCAGCTGCGCTTAATTCGTTGAAAGATTTTATTGTAAAAAAGGGGGTTTCAGTGCTCATGATAGGGGTTTTTTAATCGATTTACCACAATATTTCCGCACCTTTGCGTCTTTACAAATTTACGAATCCGTTTACCAAAAATGGCTAAAAATATTGCAATAATAGGGGCAGGACCAGCAGGATTAACCGCTGCATATTTATTGGGGAAAGCAAACCAGCAAGTAACTGTTTTTGAAAAAGATCCAACCTATGTGGGCGGAATCTCTCGAACTGAGTCATACAAAGGGTATCATTTTGATATTGGAGGACATCGTTTCTTTTCTAAATCGAAAGAAGTAGAAGATTTTTGGACAGAAATATTAGGAGATGAAATGTTGGAACGCCCTAGGAGTTCTCGTATTTATTACAATAATAAATTCTTTTCTTATCCACTAGTGGCTTTTGAGGCCTTGAATAAACTAGGAATAATAGAAAGTGGATTATGCGTGTTGAGTTATCTAAAAGCAAAAGCTTTCCCAGTAAAAAATCCTACCAATTTTCAGGATTGGGTAGTTAATCAATTTGGTCAAAGGTTGTTTAATATTTTTTTCAAAACCTATACCGAAAAAGTTTGGGGTATTCCATGTAATGAAATATCTGCAGATTGGGCTGCACAGCGTATTAAAGGGCTTTCACTCAGTAGTGCTATATGGAATGCCGTATTTAAACCAAAGCCTTCCGCCAATAAAGATCAGGTAATTAAAACGTTGATTGATTCATTTAGATATCCCAAGTTAGGTCCAGGAATGATGTGGGAGCGTTGCACAGAAAAGTGCAAGGCAATGGGAGTTGAAGTGTTCATGAATACGAGCGTGAAAGAAATTGCAATGGCCGATGGAAAATGGACTGTGCATACTACTTCTGATGGAGTGAATAAGTCTGATGGGAAAGCCTATGGAAATTTTGATTATGTTTTGTCTTCTGCACCAATGCGTGAATTGATTCAAGCAGTGAGTCCGAAATTTCCAACCAATGCATTTTCTTCTGCAGCCAATTTAGGCTACAGAGATTTCTTAACTGTTGTACTCATTTGTAAAGATGAAGATGCTTTCAGTGATAACTGGATTTATATTCACGACCCAAGTGTTAAAGTAGGTCGTATACAAAATTTTAAATCATGGAGCCCTTATATGGTGCCTGATCCAAATATGGCCTGTTATGGTTTGGAATATTTTTGTTTTGAAGGAGATGGTTTGTGGACCAGTTCCGATCAAACACTCATCAATCTGGCCAAAAAAGAAATTGAACAAATTGGTTTAACCAAAGATAGCGCTGTTGTAGATGGATATGTAGTTCGTCAACCAAAAGCATATCCGGTATACGATCATGCGTATAAAGAAAATGTAGACAATGTGCGCGAAGCCCTAAAATCCTATCCTGGCTTGTATTTGGTAGGTCGTAATGGTATGCATAAATACAATAACCAAGATCATAGTATGATGACTGCAATGCTAGCTGCCAAAAATATCATTGCAGGTAAAGAATTGTACGATTTATGGGATGTGAATGAAGATGCCGAATACCATGAAGGTGGAGATCGGGGGGTAGAAAAAGTTGCGGAAAGATTAATACCGCTGAGGAAATAAGAGATAAAAGATAGAAGATAAGAGATAGGAGATAAGAGATAAAAGATAAGAGATAGAAGATAAGAGATAGAAGATAAGAGATAGAAGATAAGAGATAAAAGATAAGAGATAGAAGATAAGAGATAAGAGTTTTGAAATAATATTTTTTAACCACTTGAACTTAAAAAAGTTTAAGACAAAGCCCCTTTAGGGGTTGGGGTATATGTCAGATTCTACATTATTTAAAGTAACAATCGATAATATCACGATTGAAGTG
>CANGTR010000103.1 GCA_947456855.1 Sphingobacteriia bacterium
CATACCCTCTTGTCTCGGGGGTGAGGATAACAGGACAAACTTAGCATAGAGCCGCAAGGGTAGCAATACCTGAGCGACCAGGGTCGACCACTGAACTTTGTGCTTCTGCTAACTGCCTCGTGGAGGTTCGATCCCTCCCCCTACAGCATAGCCTCGTTGAGCAATCAATGTAGCCTTGTTCTTATTTATTATTGTCTTTTATTACTCCTGGTTCGGGGTCTTTCAATAAAATACTTTTTTCATCAATCAATTTGATTAATGTTGGATTTTTTAATGAATCCAATACCATGTTTTTTAGATTGAATGATTGTAATGGCAGATTGGGTTGGTGCCACTTAATGATTTTACATTGACAGCTAGCATTGGCAGGTGTATTCATTACTTCCTCTAATCGGCCCCCTTTGCCTAATTTTTGATACACTTCACGTATGCCAATGATTCTATTGTTTTCACCAGCATCAAAATTCCATGAGGCTGATATTGAGCTTAAAAAAGTTTGTTCCTTGTTTAAGCTCATTAAGCTATGCCTAGGATATTCATTTTTTTGATCGGTATTCAATATTCTAGAATGTATCGACAAGATTTTTGGAGATTCGAATTGTATGTATCCAATATGGTCGAAACTGGCACCAAAGCGTTTGTACGTAAAATAACCATCCTTGTATTTAATATCTACTAAATTGGCTACTACTTTATGAAAACGATTGGGATCGGATAATCTTGCTTGTGGAGAACTGGTATAGCAAATCCAAATCCCTTCTAAACTATCAATTTCTGATTGGCTAACCTTATAAGGCAATAAATTAAAGTCTTCTTGAATGGAATTCCATTTGGCATTGGTTGCATTATTCAAATTCCAAAAATAAATGGCTCCTGCTAAGAAAATAACACAAAGTGGAATAAAAATCAGCCTATAAAACTTCAACCGCTGAAATATGCTTTGACTGGTTTCGTTTTTAAGTGCCGCTAAACGCAATTTTAACTGCTGGTTTTCTGTAATGATAGAATAACTGTCTTTAGAACTGCTATTCGGCTCTTCTGTGGCTATTAGGGAAGGGTCATTTGGGTTTAATTCAAAAGCCTGTCGACCCATCTTGTATAAATATATATAGCAGGTATCTACTAAAAATGGACGAGGATTTGCAACCAAACCCATCAAAGCGTCTTTTATTTGACCCCCTGTTATATCATATTTTCGAAATGGAAAATCAGCTTTACCTTTTTGAGGATCTGGTTCATAATGAATATGTCCTAGTTGGACGGCAGTTTCTGGTAATTGATTACTTATCTCACTTAAAGTAATTGCCAACTCTTCATAATTCTTGCGATTGGTGTTTTGAACAATCGATTTGCCGGTCTCTAATTGAAACTTTTCAATAGATTTATTCAATAAATAAATTATTTCTTCTTTGCCCTTTTTAAGCATAAAACCATTAATTAATTGAATATCAACGTATTGTTAATTTCGGAAACACTGAGATCATTTCGGAAATTACAAAAAATATTTGAAAACACATTAGAAAGAACAAATCGGTAGCTTGATGGTTTTGTTCACTATTTTGTCCATTCAATTTAGCTCGAAAGGGCTATTTAATGATTTAACTACTGCTATATGAAAAAAAACATCCATGTATTGATGGCAATGTTTGGGCTGGCAATATGTTTGCTATCCAATACAATCATTGCCCAAAGCACAAATCCTGCTTCTACGTCAGGAAATGATTTTATTACCATAACAGGTAAAGTGGTTTCCATCAAGGATAATCAACCTTTGTCTAACGTATCGGTTAAAATTCTAAAAGCCAAAGGGGGAACTATTTCTACAGAAGATGGTACTTTTACCATCAAAGTGAAAAAAGGTGATGCACTTTTATTCTCGAGAGTAGACCTTATTGCGCAGAATGTTTCTGTATTTGATCCTAAAATGACAATCGTAAAAATGCAGGACGCAGAAAACAATCTTTCTGATGTTTTGGTTTTGGCTTATTCCAATCAAAAAAGAAGTTCTTTTACTGGAGCAGTAAGTACAGTAAAAAATGCTGTTATTGAAAGTGCACCAAATGCCTCTGTACAAGAAAGTATTCAGGGAAATATTGCAGGGGTTCAATCTACCAATGCAAGTGGACAGCCAGGAAGTGTTCCTAATATTAGGGTGCGTGGTATTGGTTCAATCAATGCAGGATCTGCTCCTTTATATGTTATTGATGGAATTCCCGTAGTGAGTGGAGATATATCTGGAATGAACAGTAATACCATTGCAGGTTTGAACGCCAATGATGTAGAAACCATGTCTATTTTAAAGGATGCAGCTGCAACCTCTTTATATGGTTCAAGAGCTGCCAATGGAGTGGTGTTGATTACTACCAAAAAAGGTAAATCAGGTAAAAGTAAAATACATTTTACGTATCAAAATGGTACCAATAACAATACGATCAGAGAAGAGCAAAAAACATTGAATACTCCTCAATACCTTCAATATTATAGAGAAGGTTGGGTAAATGCAGGTAATCCAGCAAGCTCATATGATTCTTTGTTGAATGCAAATAGTATCAGCAGAACAACTGATACCGATTGGTTTGATCAAGTATTGCGTCAAGGTAAATATTCGCAATACAATTTGAATGCAAGTGGAGGAAATGATAAATCAACTTTTTTTGTTTCAGGAAGTTATTACAACTCAGATGCCCCAACAAGGGGAATTGATTACGATAAAGCTACTTATCGTGTAAATATTACTTCTGAATTAACCAAAAGGCTTTCTTTTAAAGGAGGATTTAGTGGAAGTTTCCAACGTACCAGTAATTTTTTAGGGGGTTCATTTTTTGCCAATCCAATCAGGGCCATGTATCGCTTAGCCCCATGGTTGCCAGTTTATAAATCTGATGGACAAACCTATGAGTTGGGTTATAACAATGGTTACAATCCTGTAGCTGTTATTGAAACAACCAAGCGTAGCGCAAAAACTTATAATATTTCTGGTAATTCTGCTTTAACTTATAAGATATTAAAAGGATTAACTTTCGAAGGCTCTTATGCAATTGATTTTAACCATGCATTCAGCAGTATTCAGTATGATCCACGTGTGGGAAATGCCATTGTTGCTGTAGGAGGTACCATTGAAAATTATACGCAAGATATTACCAACTGGGTAAGCACCAATATTGTTCGATATAAAACCGAATTTGGAAGCAATCATAAATTAGAAGCTTTTGCAGGTTATGAAGCCCAAGGCAGATCTGATGTAGACATTAATATTGCAGTTAATGGAATTGCACCTGGAACAAGCACTGCTGCTGGTGGATCAAGCCCTACTTTAACAACTGGAACTGGCACAGCCAATAGATTGGTAAGTAAGTTTTTAAATACCAATTACTCTTTTAAAGATTTGTATTTTATCTCTGCTTCAATTAGAGAAGATGCATCATCTCGTTTTGCCAAAAATTTTAGAAAAGCAACATTCTGGTCCGTTGGAGCAGGATGGAATATCTCGAATGAGAAATTCTATGATATTGATTGGTTGAATGAAGTAAAATTGAGAGGTAGTATAGGATATACCGGTAATCAGGGTATTGATAATTTTGAATCATTTGGCCTATACAGTGCTGGTAGTGATTACAATTTACAGTCTGGATTAGCTCAAACACAGTTAGCAAATGACAACTTAACATGGGAGAAAAATTTCCCCATCAATGTTGGTATTGACTTTTCTATGTTTAAAGGAAGAATTTCTGGTTCATTTGAAGTGTATACCAGAACAACCAGTGAGTTGTTGATTAGCCAGTCTATCCCAAGTGTAAATGGTGTTACAAACATAACGGTGAATAGTGGAGCGATGAAAAATGCTGGAGTGGAATTGACTTTATCTTCTGTAAATATTTTACCAAGAACGCGTGATGGATTTAAATGGGTAACTGATTTTAATATTACTACCAATAGAAATACCATTACTGAAATTGATCCGGCATATGTTGGTAATGCCAACTATAATAGAACTGTTGGAAATGATTTTTATACCCATTTTCAAAGAGGCTATGCAGGGGTAAATCCTGCAAATGGAGAAGCGCTTTGGTATAGAGATGCAACCAAATCAACTACTACAAATGCATTTACCACAGCATTGCCTCGATTACAATATGGTAGCGCATTGCCTCAATTTTATGGAGGTTTAACCAATGCATTCTCTTATAAGCATTTTAAGTTTAGTTTTCAGTTGTATGCATTTTGGGGTAATACTATTTATGACGATTATGGTTATTTACAGAAAACAGATGCCAACCTTGGTTTTTCCGATCAAAGCAATGGAATGAGTAGATATGAGTATGCCAGAAGATGGACAACCCCAGGTCAAATTACAGATGTACCCAAACCAGTATTTTTAGGAACACAGTCTTCGTCTGGAAGTTTTGAAAGCAGTCGTTTCTTATATGATGGATCTTATATCAGATTGAGAGATGTTACTTTGTCTTATAATTTACCATCCGAATTGCTATCTAAATACAAAATCAACAATGTACGATTGTATTTACGTGGTCAAAACTTGTTCACTTATGTAAAAGATAAGCGTTTCAATACAGACCCTGAAGTAAGTGTTGATGGAACAATGGCTCAAAGACCACCAGTTTTCAATACTTTATTATTTGGTGTAGATATCAATTTTTAATTGCATAAACTTTCTTTTATGAAAAAAATATATTCAATAATTGCTATTTCTGGAATGCTTTTAATGGCATCTTGTAGCAAAGACTTTTTAGATGTAAAGCCACAACAAAGTGTATTAACAGAAGATGTATTTAAACAAATGGCTACTTCTCGTGCTGCTGTAAATGGACTCTATTCATTGATGCAGTCTTATAGTTATTATGGCAGAGATGCCATGGTTATACCTGAGGTTTTATCAGATAACGCTACTAGAAGTGTTAGATCAGGTAATAGATATACTGGCATGAATACAGTTACGCATACTGCAACAGATGCAAATGTGAGTAGGATGTGGAGCCAAATGTATCAAGTGGTAACCAATACCAATGCCATTATTGCCAACGAAGCCAGTATTAAAAATGTGGCTACTCCTTTAGAACAAGCAGAAGCTGCACAATTGGTTGGAGAAGCGTATGCAATTAGAGCAATGGTTTATTTTGATTTAATGAAGTTTTTTGCCCGACCACTCAATTTTACTTCTGACGGTTCTCATTTGGGTGTGCCTCTGGTAATTAAACCAATTACAAATATTACAGATGTAGTATACCCACCTAGAAATACTGCAGCTGAAGTTTATGCTCAAATTGATAAAGATATTACAGAGGCTTTATCTCGACTTCCAACAAATGGAAATGTATTAAGCAATGGTTCTGTAAATAATACTTTGTTTAAAATCAGAATGAATCGGTTTTCTACATTGGCTTTAAGAGCAAGAATTGCTATTTACAAATCTGATTGGGCTACTGCTGCTGATGCAGCTAACCAGGTTATTGCATCTGGTAGATATACATTGTACAGCTTCGGTTCTATGTTGCAAGATTTTAGAACGCAGAATAGTGCAGAGTCTTTATTTGAAGTGGCTTATAACACCAACGATAATCCTGGAGTAGATTCTTATGCGTATCTCTGCAGTCAGCAAGGCTATGGCGAAATGTTGGGCACAAGAACTTCTATGAATAGCAGAAGTACAGGCGCTACTTTAACTACTTTCAGGGGTTTATACGAAGCCTATTCTGCTACAGATATCCGTAGAGAATTTATTGCATTGGGAAATAGAAATTCTCTTGGGGGAGAAACCAATGTTCCATTGCCTGTGAAGTATATCAATATTTCTACTTACATGGAAAACACCAAAGTATTGCGTTTTGCAGAAATGTATTTGGTAAGGGGCGAAGCAAATGCAAGATTGGCTGTTGCCACCAATAACAATGCATTGTTAACTTCTTCTTTATCTGATATTAATTTAATTAGAAAATCTAGAGATACGGCTTCTGCCACCAGGCCCTATGCCGCAGTATTAACTGGAACACCTCCAACAGGAAGTATTTCTGCAACAGCTTATTTAGACAGCATTATTGTAGAAAGAAGAAAAGAATTTGCTTTTGAAGGGCAACGATTATTTGATTTGAATAGAACGCAAACCAATTTTGTTAAAATTAGCTCTGGTGGAAATGCAACATCAAGATTGATTCAGTATACAGCCACTACATCTAGTTTTTACCAAAGAACAATTTTGCCGATTCCTGTAACTCAGGTTCAAAACAATCCTCAGATGGTGCAAAATCCAGGGTTTTAAAAGCATAGATGCAATTCTTTATCAATGAAATGAGCGAATAATTAAAGCGCGTATCGATCCGCTTATTTGTTTGCTCATTTCATTCTATAAAACTCAAAAATTATATGAAAATGAATAAAATCATTTCCATAAAAGCCATTGTTTTGTTTCTATTGTTGGGTTTTGCCCAACAGATTCAGGCAGCAGAAAAAAAAGATACTGTCCGCGTATTATTTGTAGGTAATAGTTATGTGTACTATAACAACTTGGCTCAAATGATTGGGTTAATTACGGATAGTATGGATACCAAGATTATTTGTAAAAAATCAACTATTGGAGCTGCTACTCTGGAGCAACATTGGAATGGATCCAGAGGGTTAAAGTCTAAGCAAATTATTGCTTCGAATAAATTCAATATTGTAGTGATTCAAGACAATAGTATGTGGCCACTGGAGCACAAAGATAGTTTGTTGTTTTTTGGTCATCTGTTTTGCGATTATATAAAAGCCAATGGCGCAAAACCTTATTTATACAATACTTGGGCCAGAGAGAAAACGCC
>CANGTR010000104.1 GCA_947456855.1 Sphingobacteriia bacterium
AAAAATGATGAGTGCACTCACGCATGATCCAGTACTAGGGCATATCACCACATTTGGTGGACATCCGGTTTCCTGTGCAGCAGGCAAAGCAGCATTGGAAGTGTTAATGGATGAAAATCTATTGGCATCTGTTCAAGAGAAGCAGGCTTTTTTATTGAACTATTTAAAACACCCAGCAATTATTCATACAAATTGTTTTGGCTTATGGATGTCAATTCAGTTTAGTACAGCTGAGATTGCGCAATCAATTATTCATCGTTGTGTAGAAAATGGATTGATTACTGATTGGTTTTTATTTGCACTAGATAGGTTGAGAATTGCACCACCATTGACTATTACTATAGCGCAATTGAAGGATCTGTGTGATATTATTTTGAAAAGTATTGAGGAATCAATGACCTAATAACCAATAACTAAGCACTAACATCATCCATTCTACAAAATCTTCCGTACAATGCTTCGTAAATAGGAATGATGTTTTTGATATCAAATAACAGTGCTTGTTGGTAAGCAGCTTCTTTCATTTTATTTAATAAAACATCATCACTCAATAAATCGATGGCATATTTACTCATGGTGGCAACATCACCTACATCGGCCATATAGCCTGTTTCTCCTTGAATATTGATCTCACTTAAACCACCTGCATTGGTACTAATTACTACCGATCTGGCAGCCATGGCTTCTAAAGCGGCCAAGCCAAAACTCTCGTATTCCGATGGTAATAAGAACACATCACTCACGGCTAAGATATCTTCAATTTGTTCTTGCTTTCCTAAAAAGCGAACATGTTCATCTATACCTAATTCCCTTGCCAATTCTTCACAGGCAGGTCTTTCGGGGCCATCACCTACCATTAATAATTTGGCAGAAAGCTTTTGTTGTACAGCTGCAAACACTTCAATTACATCTGTAACTCTTTTTACTTTTCTGAAATTGGATGCATGCATCAATATTTTTTCTCCATTGGGTGCAATCACTTTTCTAAATGGATCAATGGGTTTTTTGTTGAATCTACTTACATCAACAAAATTATAAATCACTTCAATTTCTTTTTCAATTGCAAAAAAACGGTAGGTTTCGTCTCTTAAATTTTTGGATACTGCAGTGATTGCATCACTTTGATTAATAGAAAAAGTTACCACTGGCTCATAAGTTTTGTCTTTCCCTACCAATGTAATATCTGTTCCGTGCAAAGTGGTAATCACTGGAATGTTTCTGCCATTTTTTTGTTTCACAATTTGCTTGGCCATATAAGCAGCAGATGCATGCGGAATCGCATAATGTACATGCAATAAATCCAAATCATGATTAATGATTACATCCACCATGGTGCTTGCCAAGGCAACTTCATAGGGCGGATAATCAAATAAGGGATAGGTAGGAACCCGCACTTCGTGATAAAAAATATTGGCATTGAAAATATTGAGTCTTACAGGTTGCTGATAAGTGATAAAATGAACCTGATGTCCTTCATCAGCAAGTGCTTTGCCTAATTCGGTTGCCAAAACGCCACTTCCTCCGAATGTAGGATAACAAACAATTCCAATGCGCATGATGATTTTTTATCTTAGTACAATGCAAATATCAACTAATTTCTCAAATCCACCTTTTTCAATACATAGATGGTAGAAAGGCAAGATTTTATTAACTTCATCACATGAAAAAATTATTTCTATTGTTATTGGCGCCTTTATGCTTGAGCGCGCAATCTTCAGATGATGCCCTTTTCATAAAAAAGATAGCAGACGATGTGTTGCAAAATGGAAAAGCACATGATTTGTTGCGTCAACTTACCAAAGACATAGGAGCTAGATTAGCTGGTTCTCCTGAGTTTACCAAAGCGGTTGAATGGGGTGAATTGTCTATGAAAAATCTAGGCGCAGATCGGGTTTATTTACAGGAGTGCATGATGCCTAACTGGAATAGAGGTGGAAAAGATGAAGCTTCAATTGTTGCTGTTGATGGAAAAAAAATCAATCGAGTTTTGGATGTATTGGCTTTAGGAAATTCAATGGGCTCTGGCGGAAAAGCAGTTAAAGCAAAAGTGATAGCGGTTGCCAATTTTGCTGAATTGGAATCAAAAAAGGAGTTGATTAAAGGCAATATTGTGTATTACAATTATAAATTCGATCCTACCAATATTGAACCTGGCACATCTTATGGTCAAGCCGGTCTATACCGAAGAACTGGAGCAAGTAGGGCAGCAAAATATGGCGCTATTGGAGTAATGATTAGATCACTCACAGAAGCTACCGACAATAATCCGCATACTGGTGCAATGGCATACAATGATTCATTTCCAAAGATTCCTGCCATTGCTTTGGGTGGATATGATGCAGATTATATTTGGAACTTGAGTAAACAATCTAGTTTTGAAGTTTCCTTTAAAACCAATGGTCATTTTTTACCGGATGCAAAAGGACATAATGTTATTGCGGAATTAAAAGGCACTGAATTCCCTGATCAATATATAACTATTGGAGGCCATTTAGATAGTTGGGATGTAAATGAAGGTGCACATGATGATGGAGCTGGTGTAGTACATACCATGGAAATATTAAGGGTATTTAAAGCATTGGGATACAAACCAAAACACAGCATTCGATTTGTTTTATTTGCCAATGAAGAAAATGGTTTGCGAGGTGGCAACAAATATGCCGAAGAAGCCAAGGCCAATAATGAAAAACATCTATTTGCATTAGAGAGCGATGCAGGCGGATTTACTCCAAGAGGTTTTGGGTTTACCATTGAAGAAGAAAAATTAAAAAAGATGCAAGCATGGCTTCCCTTGTTATTTCCTTATGGCACAACTTATTTAAAAATGGGCGGTGGTGGAGCAGATATCGGTCCATTGAATAAGGCTTTGGGCACTGCATTGGCAGGCTTTGATCCAGATGATCAACGATATTTTGATATTCACCATGCACGTTCTGATGTGTTTGAGAATGTAAACAAAAGAGAGTTATTACTAGGAGCCATTAATATGGCAGGACTTGTTTATCTTGTAGACAAATACGGGCTATAAATTATTTTATGAAAAAATTTCTTTGGAGTTTCTTAACTATTTTAATATTGGTATTGGCTGGATTTATTTATTGGAAATTTTATTTTGTTTATGCCGAGGGAACCAAGGCCGGGCAATTAAATACTTTTCAGGAGAAAGGGTTTTTATTTAAAACCAATGAAGGAAAAATCATTCAAAGTGGATTTCAGGCAAATGTCAAGAGCAATGAGTTTAGTTTTAGTGTAACAGATCAAAAAGTAGCAGAAATACTTAGCAAGAACTCAGGCAGAGAAGTAAATCTTCATTATAAAAGATATTTAGGTGCATTGCCATGGAGAGGGCTACAGTCCTATATAGTCGACAGTGTGTTAGAAGTGAGAGGTGTTGTGGAAGAATCAATGATTAAGCCTAAATAAGCATTATTTGATTTGCCATTAAGCTTGAAATAAAAAAATGGTCGGAATTTTATGGAGCTCAGGTAATTGCTTGCTCCAATTGTTAACCGTTTTTGTTTGAATTTTTTCAGATGGCCCAGTGATATCAACTCCCACACAAATGCTGGTTGTAGGTTTACATGCCTGTACAATATCTTTCATTAATTGATTGTTTCTATAGGGCGTTTCAATAAAAATATGGGTGGTTTTTTTAATCGCAGATTCTGCTTCGAGCTCTTTTATTTTTTTCTTTCTTTCCATTCCATCAATAGGCAAGTAACCATGAAAATGAAAATTTTGACCATTCATTCCACTAGCCATTAATGCCAATAAGATGGAACTTGGGCCAACCAATGGCTCAACAACCATTTGATGGGCTTGCGCTAATTCTATCAAGATTTGCCCTGGATCTGCAATGCCTGGGCAACCGGCATCACTCACTATTCCAATATTTTTTCCTGCGTTCAATGCAGCTAAAAAAGCAGCCTTAACTGATTCTTCTGCTTTGTGAATGGCAAACCATTGATAATCATCTATCACCATTTCTTTCCAAATCTTTTTAAAAAATCTGCGCGTATTCTTTTCGGTTTCTACAAAAAAAACATCGCATTTTTTAATGGCATCAACTACATAAGTAGGGATGGTTTGTACTGCATCTTCATGTAAAACCGAAGGAATCAAATACAGTTTTCCTTTACTCATATAGATTAATTATTTGCATCTTTTTGATTGATAGGATAAACGCTTAATGTTGCAGCAACAACTGCATAGGAAGGGGCTAAGATCCATCCTATGAAAGGTAGAAAGTGCATTATATAAAATACCATTCCATTGCCAATTGCCAAACCTTTATGAGTGCCAATAAAAAAAATACTTTCGGCAACAGACTTTTTTTTGCGTTCCATACTATAGTCTAACATCGAGAATCCATAATAATAACAGTCAATCGTGATGGCCATTATAGGAGTTAACCATCCTATAACAGGAATTAAACTAAATAGCACTATACTGATAGCATAAACGGTTTGCCATAAACTATTTCTTCCTGCAAGTTGGATACCTCTAATTATATCTTTAATTAATTGCGTAAAGCTAAATGGAAAGTCTTTGCCTTCCATAATGGCTTCTGTTTTTTCACTCAGGTATGCAAAAACAGGAGAGCCAATAATTAAGAATAAATATTTAAACAACGAGAAATAGAATAACATCAACACCAGCCAAAGAATCAATCCACCCATGGTAAAAATAAAACCCATGAAACCGCTGTCTTGTTTATCGAGCCAACTTTTCAACCCGGTTTTTAAAGCAATCCATTCTATGAAATTACTGGAAGTGCTGCTGAAAAGATAGATTCCTACAATAAATAAAATGGTGTACAGGATTCCCGGAACAACAATCCATTTCCATAATTTATGCTTTCGTATAAATCGGTGGGCCTGAAAATAGGCCTGTATTGCTATGATAATTTCTTTGA
The DNA here is from genome assembly GCA_947456855.1 of Sphingobacteriia bacterium. GTDB lineage: Bacteria > Bacteroidota > Bacteroidia > Chitinophagales > Chitinophagaceae > Sediminibacterium. Next base: position 4,916 of record CANGTR010000104.1, read on the forward strand.
GCAAATCGGGGGATTTCTGCTAAGATAACAAACAAGTGGCATTAAAATTTAGGGCAGTTCACTGGCCTATTAGTGGAAGGCCTTCGAATGTAAATGAGCGATACCTCAATACCGCCTCTATTTTGGGTGGCTGTTCTAATTAATTGGGCATTATAGTCATAAGAAATTCCCAAACGATAATCACCAAATTCGAGCCCAGCATAGGGAATAATAGCATCATTGAATCTTATCCATGTGCCCACATATAAACTGGTAGATTTGATGTCGTTTGGATTGGCATTGAATTGCAAAGCACCACCAATCATGGTTTCTGAATAACCACCTTGAAACATTTGCAAACCACTCAAATGAATGGATGTTATTTCTCCTATTGGAAAATATCCGCCAGCATGAAAGTTGACTCTTGGCGTTAAATTATAGGCAGCTCCTGTAAATTTTTGTACTGGACGATTGATATGATACATGCTTAAACCTGCATAAAAATTGTTTCGATCATTGGTGCTTCCATTGTACAAGAGCCCAGCATTAAAGTCTACATATTTTGCATTAAGGGTACTAGCGCTAAAAACTTCTGATGTTAGTCCTGTAAAACCTGCAGTAGTTAACTGGTCTTCAAAACTGAGTAAGCTGGTATTCACAATCATATTGGCATAAGTCACTTGAAATCCTGCACTTAATTGATGTTGACCATCTTCATCCAATCCTTTGTGGTATGCGGTTGAAACAGAAAAATAATTGAATTTTACAGCGCCAGCTGCACTGTTATCATTGTATGCCATAGCCCCAAAACCCCAAGTATCATTATCGGCAATTTTATTTTTGAAAGCTTGAAAATCAACAGATGCAGTTGTTGTAGTGAAAGCATTATTGAGAGTTGGCCATTGATTTCGGTAATTGCCTGAAATTCGGTATGATCCAAAAAACTTACCAGTTAATGCAGGGTTTAGTGTTAGTGGCGATGAAAAAAATTGAGAAAAATGTGGGTCCTGTGCATTAACAGATCCAGCAACGAGCATCCCAAAAATAATAATCAACTGTCTCATACGCTACATCCATTATCCAACTGATTCTAAATACTATGACTGTACTTTAGTACCAAATGCAAGGTCGCCCGCATCTCCTAAGCCTGGAACAATATATCCCTTGGCTGTTAATTCATCATCAATATCTCCGCACCAGATGGTTACTGCTTCGCCACATTCTCTGATAATGTATTCAATGCCAACAGTACACGCAATAGCAACCACCACATGAATAGAAGCAGGGTTCCCCTGATTTTTCATGTATTGAATGGTTTTTACGATTGATGCCCCTGTTGCTAACATAGGGTCGCTAATAATAATGATGCGATCGTCTAAAGCAGGGCAGCTCATGTATTCTAAACTAATTTCGAAACTGCCATCTCTGTGGTGTTTTCTATAAGCAGAAATAAATGCATTGTCTGCTTTATCGAAATAATTCAACATGCCATTGTGCAGCGGCAAACCTGCTCTAAGAATAGTAGCCAAAACTGGTTGAGAAGACAATACCTTACTCTCATGTATGCCTAATGGAGTGGGTGTTTCCTGAAC
>CANGTR010000105.1 GCA_947456855.1 Sphingobacteriia bacterium
CTCTGATAATGTATTCAATGCCAACAGTACACGCAATAGCAACCACCACATGAATAGAAGCAGGGTTCCCCTGATTTTTCATGTATTGAATGGTTTTTACGATTGATGCCCCTGTTGCTAACATAGGGTCACTAATGATAATGATGCGATCGTCTAATGCAGGGCAGCTCATGTATTCTAAACTAATTTCGAAGCTACCATCGCGGTGATGCTTTCTATAAGCAGAAATAAATGCATTGTCTGCTTTATCAAAATAATTCAACATGCCATTGTGCAGCGGCAAACCTGCTCTAAGAATAGTAGCCAAAACTGGTTGAGAAGACAATACCTTACTCTCATGTATGCCTAATGGAGTGGGTGTTTCCTGAACTTTCCATGGCAATTGCTTACTAATTTCATAAGCTGCGATTTCTCCAATTCTTTCCAAATTTCTGCGAAAACGCATTCTATCTTCTTGAACTTCTGTATTTCTTAGTTCTGAAACCCAATTGCTTATAAGGCTATGATTGTCGCTTAAATTGATGACCATGGTACAAGTTTAGTATACGAATTTAAGGATAATAGTTATTAGTTATTGGTTATTAGGTTATTGAGTTATTGGTTTTTCAGATATTCATAATTCATAAATTGTATCTTATATCTTATATCCTATATCCTATATCTTATATCTCATATCTTATATCTCATATCTCTTAATAGGTTATAAGGTTGTTAAGTTTTGGGACAAAGCCTTATTTATCCGTTAGAGCCCTTTTTGATTAGCTCAATAATGTTTAATTTGTATCATGAAGCAATATTTTTTATATACCATTATGGCTTTAAGCTTGCTGTCTTGCAAAGAAAAAACGCAAGAAGAGTCTTTCGATAAAAAAACCTATGAAGTAGTAAAAGAAACTTTGGAAGAGAAAGAAAAGAAAAATCCGACACGTTTTATTGCTGCTAATCATCGAGATCGTAAAAATTTAATTGGGCAAACAGTGGTGATTGTGAATCTTACCAATAATGCAACCATTGCTACTTATAAAGATATTGCTTTGAAACTCTCTTTTTTTAGTAAGACCAATGTAAAATTAGACGAAGGAAATGAAACTGTTTATGAAACACTTAAACCAGGAGAAACTATTAAATTTAAAACTAAATATTTTGCACCAAAAGGAACGGATAGTGTGGCTGTAAAAGTGATGGACGCTAAAGCGGATTGAGAAAGATGAAAGATGAAATATGAAAGAAGAGAGATGAATTAAGAGTTTGATTAAGACTTCAAATTTATACCGCCGTTATTTCACCGTATTTTTTGTAGTGGTGATTGTAGCAAGGTATTTAATTATATCATTGGTATATAAATAAACTCCTTTATGCAAAGTTTCAGATTACTAACAAATAAATTTACCCCCTCCCTTTATCAGTATAGACTGATAGCCAATGTTGTATGTTTATTTATGCTATTTTTAGCAGGATGTAAAAAAGAAGAAGTTGTAATTCCGGAAACAAAATAGATCAACTAAGGAGTCAGGTTAGTAATTGGTATAATTCAGTAAAGAATGGGGGCACAATTAATCCAGGTTCGATAACTCAAGAAATAAAAAGTAATAGTTTAAGTCAACAGTCAATTAATGAATATGCCTTTTTACAAGTTGATAGTTTAAATTTTAATAGGTCTTATATAAATTTTGATTCTTCAAAATTTACAGGGTTAAGTGTTCCAATAAAAACGAATATAAATACAGGGGAATATATTCAGTTGTCTACTTTAAGTTATGGCAATAAAACCAAAGGTTATTTTGTTAGATCAATACCTGATGCCAATTGGTATAAGGTTTTAGGCATAAAATCGGATTTTACTAAAATGAGTGGAAGAATATTCGTGTACAATATAAAAGGCAAACTAATTAGTAATGCTATTTTAGTTGATGGTATAGTAAGCAATAACTCATCCACGAATCAAAGTAAAACAAATGGAAATCAATTAGGAGCAATAAAATCAAATAGTTGGGGATACGATGAGAATGGCTTATTTAGTGTAACTGTTTATGGTTATAGAAGACATACTTCTTGGAGTGACTTGATTGCCTTGGCTATTTTTGATTCTGGAAACGATCTAGGAATTCCACTAGGCGGAGATTATACACCATTTGTTCCTTTTGATCCTATTTATGGTGCTCCTAGTGGAGGAGGTGCTATAAGTCCAATAATGCCTTCAGCTCTTGAATCAGCATTATTTCATAAATTTCCAATGAACAGTAATTATCAAACACTTTATCCAAAATTTTACTCATTGGTTAAAAATTTATACAATACCGCAATAAAAGATAGAAAAACCCTAGACGCATTAAAAACCTATGGTCATTTTACTTCTGATGAAAAATTATTTGAAATACTACAATTTGGTAATGGTGCTGAAATTGAAATTAAAGATATAAATACAGGGTACAATGGTCAATTTAGGTATGTTTATTTAATCCCAAAAATCCAAATAAAATAGAAATTGAAATAAGTACAATTAGGGAATTTGAATTAGGATCTTCAGACCTTTCAACGGGTCTTAATTTTTTTCTATTTGTTACTTTAATGCACGAAACGGTGCATTATGCAAATCACCTAAATGGATTTTATGATAAAAAATATGAATGGGGTTTTGGTTGGGAAACAAGTGTTTATGGCAGACATATTGGTTCGCCCAGCGAAGCTTGGGATTATATTTTGAAGAAAAATTAATCATTATTTTATGAAAATTTTAATTGGTCTCTTTGCTGTTGTCTTGTTAAATTCTTGTTCAATTATTAAAGAGAATGATAAGTTTGGCATCTGTTTTTTCATAAAAAATATTTATAATGATTCTGATTTTGTAAAATCAGGAAGTATATTGCCTGAGCCCTTTGAAGTGAGAAAAAATAATTATCCATCAGTAATAATAGTAAAAATGATCAATCCAATTTATTCTAATGAATTGCATAAACAAATTGCTCCCTTTTTGCCAACCAATCTGAATTTAGTCAAAATAGATGATTTTAAAGATGATTTAATAAAATTAGAAGAGGAAAAAATTATTGTTATTGAACCTAATAAATTACCTGATAATAATAAAATAAATTATTTAGGATATCTAACAATTTTACAAGTTTATATAGATACATCAGGAAAAAAAGTTTATATCCATTATACAAAAACCAATGGCAATGAAAAAGGATATTTTAGATGTTATTCAGAAATTCATTTAATAAAGAATAAATGGAAAGAAATCAAATCAGATGTGCTTGAAATGAATTAAAATATTGATTAATTATTCAATTACAAAAACAGGATAAAGTGATATAGCAAATCCGGATTTACACAAACTCAAACCGATCTCCATCAAACAAACCCTTATCGCTCAACTTTAAGTGTGGTATTACCAAAAGTGCCATAAAGCTCAATGTCATGAAAGGCGCGGATAGAGAAGATCCCAAGGATTTAGCCATTGAATCAATGGCGGTATAACGAGCCGCAACGCTGTATCCATCATCAGCACTCATTAATCCAGCAACAGGCAGTGGTAATAATAATTCATTGCCTTTTCCATCTACACAACTTACTCCACCTGCTGCAGCAATTACTAAATTAATAGCTTTGGTTAAAGCCTCATCATCTGTTCCTACTGCAACAATATTATGACTATCATGTGCTACAGTAGAAGCAATAGCACCTTTTTTAAATCCAAAACTTTTGATGAAGCATTTTGCGATAGGGGCTTTTTGATATCGGTTAACCACCACCATTTTCAACATATCTTGTTCTATATCAGAAACCCAATGTTCATTGATCAAGTTTCCGTGTAAGAATAATTTATTAGTAATTAATTGACCATCCAAAGCTTCAATTACTGGAATCAATCCATTGGTTGAAGGATATTCATTTTCAGGTATTGCTAATTGAGCTGCTGAAATTGCTTCACAATCAAATTGATTGATTGGATCTGTTTGTACAGATTCGATAATAGATTTCCCATTAGCTAATAAAGGCACTCCATCAATATAGGTTTGAATAACGTTGAATGCAGAAAGATCTTCTACAATTATAAAATCAGCAGTATCACCTTCACGCAATAAACCAATATCGAGTTTATAGTGTAATACTGGATTTACGCATGCTACTTTCAACACATTAAATACATCCATTCCTTTCGAAATGGCTCTGGCACAAAGTTGATTGATATGACCATCCACCAAACTATCGGGATGTTTATCATCACTGCAAAATAACACGCTATTTGGATGATCATCGATCAAATCGGCAAGTGCTTCAAAGTTTTTAGCGGCACTTCCTTCACGAATGATAATTTTCATCCCATGCTCTAATTTGTCCAATGCTTCTTCGATGCTAAAACATTCATGATCGGTAGAAATGCCGGCTTCAATATATTGTTTTGCTGCATCACCCATTAAACCCGGCGCATGTCCATCCACTGGTTTTCCTGCTGCATGAGCTGCAGCTATTTTTTTCATCACTTCGGGGTCCTTGTGTAACACACCAGGAAAATTCATCATTTCACTGAGGTATTTCACTTCGGGTTTTTGCAATAAGGCTGTTACATCTTTACTATCAAGCGCAGCACCTGCTGTTTCAAATATAGTGGCGGGAACACAGCTCGGCGCACCGAAATTAAATTTGAAAGGCACTTGCTTTCCATTGGCAATCATAAATTCCACTCCTTCCATTCCACATACATTGGCTATTTCATGCGGATCACTCACTGTGCCAACAGTGCCATGAACAACTGCCAATCGAGCAAACTCGCTCGGAATAAGCATACTACTTTCTATATGAACATGGCTATCTATAAAGCCTGGCATCAAATATCCTTTGGTAGTTATTTCCCTTTCTTCGATGGGTTGTATAGATTGAATTCTTCCATCTGCAATAGTTACACTTGCTGGGTAGATGGATTTGTTGAGAATATCAACTAATTGAATAGATATGTTAAATAAACTTGAATTCATAGCTTAATGTATAATAATAGTAATATTCAAAAACTTTTAGTAATCATTATCACTACTTTTGTTTCAAAGTTTATAAAGTTAAATCTATTATATGAAGCGTATCATTTTTGTTGCTATTTTAATACTAGGAATAAGCAAAGTTAAATCCCAAACCGCCGCAGATATTTTATCCAAATACGAAACAGCTGCAGGAGGAAAAGAAAAATTGATGGCAGTGAAACAGCTAGAAGTTTTTGGCACCATGAAAATGGGCGTAATGGGTCAATTGATTGAATTGCCGATCACTGTTGTAAAAGAACAAGGAAAATTATTTCGCAGACAATTAGGTGGCATCATGGGAATGGGAGATACCTATACATTGGTAACAGATACTGCTGGATATATTTATATTCCATCTATTCGTGGATTTGGTGATATGCCAGGTACCCAAGCGAGTGTAACTAAAATGGACGCCAATGAATTGGGCAGCCAACAATACGAATTGGATTGTTCAGGCGCATTTGCCGAATTGGTAAACTATGCAGCTAAAGGACATTCAGCAGAAATTGTAGGAACAGAAAAAATCAATAAAGTACCCAGCACAAAAGTAAAACTCACCCTTAAAACTGGTCAGGTACTTAACTATTATTTCGACAACAATACTGGCCTTGTAAATAAAGTAGAAGCTACCGGCGAAATGGCTGCCAATCTCACAGGTTTTGGAGCAATGATGAAAATGTTTGGAAATGGAATGGGAAAAAATGCCAAAGCTGAAGTTTTCTATAAAGAATACCAAACCGTTAATGGTATTCAGTACCCCTCTAAATATACCATCAGCTTAGGGCCTGTAGAAACACAAATTGAAAATAGCACCATCAAAATAAATGAAGGGTTAGAAAATAAGTGGTACATAGTAAAATAGCACTTTCAATTTCTATTTTGGGGAATTCATTAGATTGAGTAAATTACTCCTCTAATTGAATGCTATCATGAGAAAAATCACCCTGTTGCTTGCTTTCACAGCAGTAACCCTTGTTGCCTTTGCGCAAAAAAAAGAAAAAGCGAAAATCACACCAGTTGTTGTAAAGGAAGATAATTCCGATGCTGCTTTATTATCCAATGTTAAGTATCGCTCTATCGGGCCATACCGAGGCGGAAGAAGTGCCGCTGCAACTGGTAGCTATAAAACCAAAACTACTTTCTATTTTGGAGCAACCGGTGGTGGTGTTTGGAAAACCACGGATGGTGGAAGTAATTGGAAGAATATCACTGATAAATATTTTGGAGGCACCATTGGTTCTGTTGCAGTTGCTCC
>CANGTR010000106.1 GCA_947456855.1 Sphingobacteriia bacterium
GAGCATGTTCCGCTACATAAGTGGCGGCTCCTCCATATTCTCCTCCTAATGCCAATCCTTGTAACAATCGCAACAATAAAACCAAAATAGGCGCTGCATATCCAATGCTGTCAAAACCCGGAATCAATCCAATCGCAAATGTGGACCCACCCATAATTACAAGGGTGAGTAAAAATGTATGTTTTCTACCTATTAAATCGCCTAAACGACCAAACACCAAGGCTCCAAAAGGTCTCACAATAAAACCTGCAGCAAAAGTGGCCAATGTAGAAAGCAATGCAGCTGTGGGATTTGTTTTTGGAAAGAATTGACTAGCAATAACGGTAGCAAGGCTTCCGAAAATATAAAAATCATACCATTCAATTAGCGTTCCTAGCGAAGAAGCGGTAATTACTTTTCGCAGCGTTTTGGTTTCGTTCATATTGTTCAATAAAAGGTCAACTTACGCCAATATTGGCAAATTGCCAAGCAAGTATTGCCGTATATTTATGCCCGAAATTTGTTAGCTATGAGTTATCCTTACCAGATCAAGAGTTTTGAAGAATACAAATCGGCATACCAAAGAAGTATTGATGATCCTGCTGCCTTTTGGGAAAGCATTGCTGAGCATTTTACCTGGAAGAAAAAATGGAATAATAGGTCGGATGTTTTGCATTGGAATTTTACCGAACCCAAAGTAGAATGGTTTAAAGGTGCTACATTAAATATCACCGAAAATTGTTTGGATAGGCATTTGATAGAAAGAGGAAATCAGCCCGCTATTATTTGGGAACCCAATGCCCCAGATGAACAAAGCAGAATTTTAACGTATAAAAAATTACACGAAAAAGTATGTCAGTTTGCCCATGTTCTTAAAAACAATGGGGTAAAAAAAGGAGATAGGGTTTGTATTTATATGGGAATGATTCCTCAATTGGCAATAGCAGTGTTGGCTTGTGCTAGAATAGGAGCCATACACAGTGTGATTTTTGGAGGTTTTTCGGCACAAAGTATTGCAGATAGATTAGAAGACGCCCAGGCGGAATTTATTATTACTTGTGATGGAGCATATAGAGGTGCTAAAGACATTCCTTTAAAAGGGGTGATTGATGATGCATTGATTGGTAATAAAAAAATCAAACGCGTAATTGTTTGTACGAGAACAAGAACTGCAGTTTCGATGATTAAAGGAAGAGATGTTTGGTGGGAAGATGAAATGCAACTGGTAGAAGATCAAGGACTCCATTTTATTGAAGCAGAAGAAATGGATGCAGAAGATCCATTATTCATATTATATACTTCCGGCAGTACAGGTAAACCAAAAGGGGTAGTGCATACTTGCGGCGGGTATATGATTTATGCCAACTATACTTTTGTAAATGTGTTTCAATACCAACCTGGTCAAATTCATTTTTGCACAGCTGATATTGGTTGGATCACAGGCCATAGTTATGTTGTATATGGTCCGTTGAGTGCAGGAGCCACTTCATTATTATTTGAGGGCGTACCCACTTTTCCGGATGCTGGTAGATTTTGGGATATTGTAGATAAATTCAAAGTGAATATTTTATACACTGCTCCAACAGCTATTAGAAGCTTGATGGGCTTTGGTTTGGGGCCGCTGCAAGGGAAAGATTTATCATCTTTAAAAGTATTGGGTACAGTAGGAGAGCCCATTAATGAAGAAGCTTGGCATTGGTACGATGAATATGTTGGAAAGAAAAAATGTCCTATTGTAGATACTTGGTGGCAAACTGAAACGGGTGCTTGTTTGATTAGTAATTTGGCAGGTATTACACCGTCTAAACCCAGTTGGGCTACATTGCCTATGCCTGGTGTACAAATGCAATTGGTAGATGAGCATGGAAAAGAAGTAATTGGAGAAGATGGTCAAACGGTGTCTGGTAATTTATGTATCAAAGCACCTTGGCCTGGAATATTAAGAACAACTTGGGGTGATCATGAACGTTGTAGAACCAATTATTTTGCTACATACGACAATTTGTATTTTACAGGAGATGGTGCATTGAGAGACAAAGATGGTAATTATAGAATTACAGGAAGAGTAGATGATGTACTAAATGTAAGTGGACATAGAATTGGAACGGCGGAAGTAGAAAATGCTTTGAATATGCATGCTGGAGTGGTAGAAAGTGCTGTGGTTGGATATCCGCATGATGTTAAAGGTCAAGGGATTTATGCTTATGTAATTTATCAAGGTTCACATGCAGCTGATACGCATGGCACAGGAGATATGGTGCGAAGGGATATTTTGCAAACAGTAACTAGGATGATAGGGGCCATTGCCAAACCAGATAAAATTCAGTTTGTTAGTGGGTTGCCTAAAACCAGGAGTGGAAAAATCATGCGCAGAATTTTGCGCAAAATAGCCGAGGGTGAAACAGAAAATCTAGGAGATACTTCTACTTTGCTCGATCCTGGTGTGGTAGAAGAAATTAAGCGGGGAAGGATTTAATCCATCATTGCATTTTCTAATTGTTTACTCATTGCTGCAAAATTGGGAATGGCATTATTGCATAGTATGATCAATGTTTTTTTGCTGTGGATGAATCGAACAATTTGCGTTTTGTAGCCAGGGTTATCTCCATTGTGTGATACATATTTATTGCCTATTCCATCTGTATTAATATCCCAGCCAAAGCCATAATTGGATAGGGTTCCATTGTTTAATTCCGCTGGAGAAAAAGCCTCATCTAAAGTAGATTGCTTGATGAGTTGTTGCGTGTACAATGCCTGATCCCATTTTAATAAATCCGCTGCAGTAGAACTGATTCTGCCTGGGCCTTTTCTATTGCCTAACCAAATGGTATAGTTAGAAGATGGAAAAGAATCTGCACGAATAAATGCAGATTTCGTTGGAACATAGATATGACCAATTGCAAAATTTTTTGTTGACTTCTTTTCTTCTAGTGTTCGGATATCGGCGTCTTTCATGCCGATTTTTTTAAAAATTTCCTTTCGGCAAAATTCAATAAAATCAATACCACTTGCTTTTTCTGCAATACTGGCTAGCAATACATAACCTGTATTGCTGTAATCGTATTTACTACCTGGTTCAAATAAAACAGGAGGTTGGTATTTGTTTAAATAGGCCAGAATGTCTGCATTTCCGGCTACTTTGCTTTTGTTCCAATATTGATCCATGATGGATTGGTAATCGGGTAAACCACTTGTGTGATTCAATAAGTGGCGTATAGTAATTCCTTTGTAAGGAATATTGATGTACTGCGAAACGGAATCGTCAAAAGATAATTTTCCTTTCTCTTGCAAGATCATAATCACCATGGCAGTAAACTGTTTACTAACAGAGGCCAATTCAAAAATATCCGATTTTTTCATTGGTGTTTTATCGGCGAAATCTCGGTAGCCATATGCTTTTTCAAAAACGACGCTCCCTTTATCGGCAAATAAAACCACTCCACTAAATTGATCTGCTTTAACAAAAGAATCTACAATGGACTCTATATTTTGTGCTTGGCTGTAAAAAATGCCTGAGAATAAACAGCTGACAAAAAGAATTATTTTTTTCATTTTATTTTTATTGATTGGCCCTTAAAGCTTTCCCACTTCTTATTGAATTTTGAACACCATTTTCTACTTCGATCTGGCCATTTACCAATACATATTTAAACCCAACACTGTATTGATGCGGTTGATCATAAGTAGATAAATCATTGACTGTTTTTTCATCAAACAAAACAATGTCTGCAGCAAATCCTTCTCGCAGCAAACCTCTATCTGTTATTTTGAATTTTTGAGCAGGCAATGAGGTCATTCTGCGAATGGCTTCTTCCAAAGAAATGATTTTTTGCTCCCTAACATATTTGCCCAATACACGGGCATTGGTTCCATAGCCACGTGGATGAGGTGCTCCTTGTTTGTACACCCTGATACCTGCATCACTGGCAAACATATTGAATGGATAACGCATGATCGCATTTACATCGGCATCGCCCATGCCATGAAAAACCATACTGGCCCCGCCCTTCTCCATCATTTGAATAACAGTTTCTGCTTCTGCGGAAGCCTTGTGTTTATTGCCTTTCATCAGATTCACTTCTTCAATACTTTTTCCGTTATACGAAGTATCTGCTTTAAATGTGGCCACAACAGGATAACTAAAATGTTTTAGCTTTCTTTTCTTTAATCTTTTTAGCATATACGCAACCACTTCTTTTCTGATTGAAGGATTGGCCAATCTTGCTTTTATAGAATCTTGCCCATCAGCCAAAACCCAGTCAGGAAATAAAGTGCCTAAATTGGTACTGCTTGCTGTGTAGGGATATTGATCGATGGTTACATCCAATCCTTCCTCACGCGCTTTAATGATCATTGAAATGGTTTCTTTGCTTCTACCCCAATTTTGCTGACCACTTAGTTTGAAATGAGAAATCTCCACAGGAATATTGGCCTGTCTGCCAATACTAATTGCTTCTTCAATTGCCTGAGTAACACTGTCTCCTTCATCGCGCATATGGCTGGCATATACGCCATTGTATTTTGCTGCAACTTTAGCCAAACGAACAATTTCTTCTGTTTTAGAATAAGTGCCAGGAATATAGATCAGGCCTGTTGAAAGGCCAACAGCACCTTCTTTCATTGCCTTTTCTACAATGGCTTCCATTTTTCGCATTTCGGCTTCGGAAGGATCGCGATTGGCAGAACCCATTGCTGCTTTGCGCACATCGTTGTGCCCAATCAACGTAGCTACATTAATCGATAATTGTAAACTATCGAGCATATTGAAATAAGTAGTGAGATTTACTTTAGATCCACCACAGTTGCCGGTTACAATAGAAGTAACTCCGTCGTATATAAAATTAGAGGCTAGTGGATTGTTTTTTTCATCTCCTTCAATATGGGTATGCACATCTATAAATCCAGGGGCAACGATTAATCCAGTAGCATCAATGGTTTTAGCAGCCTGCCATTTACTCAGGTTGCCCATTTTTACAATCTTTCCTTGTGCGATGGCAATATCCCCGATGAACCAGGAATTGCCTGTGCCATCGAGTATTTTTCCGTTTTTGAGTAAGATGTCGGCTGTTTGGCTATTTAGTGAACTGCTGGCAAATAGTATTGAAATCAAAATAGATAAAACAGGAGGAATTAATTTCATGTAGTAAGTTTAACGCTAATGAAATTACTGTTTTTTGCATTATTGACCTATTTTTCACTTCTTAGAATGGCGTTTAAAACCGTACTTTTGCCAACTGAAATTAGAGAAATATGCTGAATAAGCTGGAAGCAATAAAAGCGCGGTTCGATCAGGTAGGGGTAGCACTTACCAACCCGGAAATTATCAATAACCAAAAAGAATTTGGGGTGTATAGCAAGGAATATCGTTCCCTAGAAAAAATTGTGCAACCTTATGAAGCGTATGTAAAAATATTGGCCGATTATCAATATGCTAAAGAAGCCCTCAATAGTGCCGATGAAGAAATGCGTGAATTGGCTAAAATGGAATTACCCGAACTAGAAGAAAAGAAAGATGTATTAGAAAAAGAGTTAACCAAATTACTTATTCCCAAAGATCCTCAGGATGATAAGAATGCTATTTTGGAAATTCGTGCTGGCACTGGTGGAGATGAAGCCAGTTTGTTTGCAGGTGATTTATTGGGCATGTATTTAAGGTATTGTTCTAAAAAAGGTTGGAAAACGGCGATTGTTACGGAAAGTGAAGGAACAGTGGGTGGTTATAAGGAAGTGATTGTAGAAGTGACTGGTGAAGATGTATATGGTACGTTGAAATTTGAAAGTGGCGTGCATCGGGTTCAACGTGTTCCCAATACCGAAACCCAAGGAAGGGTGCATACATCTGCTGCAACAGTTGCAGTAATGCCAGAAGCCGAAGAGATCGATTTTGAATTGAAAGAAAGTGATGTAAAAATGGAAACAGCCCGAAGTGGTGGTGCAGGCGGACAGAATGTAAATAAAGTGGAGACCAAAGTTTTCTTAACCCATATACCAACAGGGGTAGTAGTGGTTTGTCAAACAGAACGTTCTCAATTAGGAAATAGAGAAAAAGCCATGACCATGCTTCGTTCTAAATTGTACGAAGAGCAAGTTCGCAAGCATGAAGATGAAATTTCTCGTCAACGTAAAACTTTGGTTAGTACCGGAGATAGAAGTGCAAAAATCAGAACTTATAACTGGCCACAAGGAAGGGTTACCGATCATCGAATTGGTTTAACCTCTTACAATC
>CANGTR010000107.1 GCA_947456855.1 Sphingobacteriia bacterium
CATCCAGGTATTTCGCCTCTTTTAGTTCAATTGAATCCTTAGAAGAAATTATTGAGCAGCAACAAAAATCATCAGACCCATTACTGGTTTTAGGTGGCGGCAGTAATATATTATTTACCAAAAACTTTGATGGCTGGGTAATTAAAAATGATTTGAAAGGCATTGATGTCATTAAAACAGACGACACATTCATTTATGTAAAAGCCATGGCTGGTGAAAACTGGCACCAATTGGTTTTACATTGTGTCGAAAATGGATATGCTGGAATGGAGAACCTTAGCTTAATACCCGGCAATGTTGGCGCCTCCCCTATGCAAAATATTGGCGCATATGGAGTAGAAATAAAAGATGTTTTTTATGAGTTAGAAGCGTATCATATTGCTGATAAAAAAATAGTTCGTTTTAATAATAAAGATTGTGCATTTGGATATCGAGAAAGTGTTTTTAAACGAGCACTTAAAAATCAATACATTATTTTGAGTGTTACTTATCAATTAAGAAAAGAACCAGTCTACAATACCAGCTATGGAGCGATTGAGCAAGAATTAGCAGCTATGAAAATTAGCAGCCTATCTATCAAAGCCATTTCAGATGCAGTTATCAATATTAGGAGCAGCAAATTACCTGATTCCAAAAAAATAGGCAATGCGGGAAGTTTTTTCAAGAATCCTGTGATTCCTATGCAACAGTTTGAATTGCTCAAAAGATCATTCCCTGAATTGCCAGGATATAGTAATGATGAAGCAATGAAAGTACCTGCAGGCTGGCTAATTGAACAATGTGGATGGAAAGGTTTTAGAAATGGCGATGCAGGATGCTACGATAAACAAGCTTTGGTATTGGTCAATTATGGAAAAGCATCTGGAGCAGAAATTTATGAACTGTCTTCAAAAATCATCCACTCCGTTCAAGAAAAATTTGGAATTAATCTTGAGCGCGAAGTGAATATTATTTAAGTCTACTTTTTATTCGTTATTATTTCTATTTGTCGAGAAGCTTATAACACTATTTGATGTAATTTTTTCAAAACAGATTGATGAGGGTTTCCAACACTATTTGATGCGGAGGATTTCAAATCAAGCCTCAAGGCAGTGCCGTTAAGCAATTTACAAATGAGGCGTAAGCAATGAAAGCAGTTTGAGCCCCGATTTATCGGGGCGAGTTCTTTCATTGCAGCCGAGTGAAGTAAATTGTAGGCATTGAGTTGCAGCGAAGATTTGGAATCCTCCGCATCAAATAGTGTTGAATTATAGCATAGATTTTTATATGTTACGAAGAATTAGAACTTCTACATAACAACTATTGTATAATATCTTCAATAGAAACTTTAGTTGCATCATACCACTTGATTGCAGTATCTTTTTTAAACCAGGTCATTTGACGTTTGGCGTATTGACGTGTATGAACTTTTATTTGCTGAATGGCCTCATCCAATGAAATTTTTCCATCGATAAAATCAAACAACTCTTTATAGCCAACAGTTTGCAATGCAGCTTTTTCTCTATACCCGATTACAGATTGAACTTCATTCAGCAATCCTGCTTTCATCATTAGATCTACTCGTTGATTAATTCTAACAGTTAATTGATCCAATGGCATTTCTAAACCAAGCTTTATGATTTCGAAATCCCTTTGTTTTTTTTCTGCAGTTCTAAAATGGGTAATCGATTGGCCAGTAGCCAATAAAACTTCAAGAGCCCTCATTAATCTTTGCGGATTCTGTTGCTCAGCAACCGCCCAAAAAGCAGGGTCTTTATGTTTTAATTCTGTTTGTAACCAAATAAGTCCTTTTGCATTGTATTCCTGTATGATTGTTGCCCTGATTTCAGCAGGGATGACTGGCATGGGATCGATCCCTTCACAAAATGCCTTGATATACAAGCCAGTTCCACCTACCATTACCAACGAATTATGTTCTTGAAAAAGTTGATGGGCTTTTTCTAGCGCGTACTTTTCAAAATAACCAGCATTGATATCTTCGGCTACTGAGTTTGTAGCAATAAAATGATGGGTAATGGTATTTAACTCTTCAATGGATGGCCTTGCAACGCCGATGGAGAGCTCTTTAAAACATTGCCGAGAATCAGCAGATATAATTTCGGTTCCAAAAGATTGGGCAAGTTCAATTGCAAAACTGGTTTTGCCAATGGCAGTTGGGCCAACTACAACATACAGTTTTTTTAACTCGCTATTCTTCAAAATCTGCATTTTGTTCATCAGCGCCATCTGATTCTTGAGCATCGTCTTCATCTGCAACTGAATCACTTGAATCTTCATCCAAATCACTTTCAGATGCCTCTCCTTCTTCACCAAAACCTTCCATTGTTTCTGTTAAATCATACTTCTCTTCAATATCTGCAAACTTATCTCCTAATAAACTTTTAGTACCGTATTGCTGAGGCCCTATTCCTTCTGATCTTGAAACTGAGGGATATTCGGTTTTAGCTTTTTCTTCTTTGCTTACATTAATTAATTCTACCAAAAATGTCCAATGCTTAACAAAATCATACTCATATACAAATTTCTGATTCGTGTCTTGAATTTCAGATCCAATTAATGTAGTAGCCATGATTAATGGCTCTGCTTTGTAAGACTTGTCGTATTTCTCAAAACTAATTTCCCTTCCCTGTTGCCAATTGTCATTGCTCCTGAAAAATGTAGCGGCATGCTTCGAATCAAATTCAAATGATTTAAGTATAGCAAAATGCAGGTCTTGAAATGTTTGGGTATGCTTAATTACAATATCTCGATAAACAGCATCATCTTCTTCTAAATAAATTCTAAATTTTAAAATAGCCATTCAATCCGGTATTTAAGGGTTGGAGTGCAAATTAGTGATTATTTAATGGGTTTTAGGTTCAGTTCTTCCCCTTTTTCTAACATATACTGATAAGCTGCTTCGTAATTATTTGGAATCAATCCATCTAATATTGCTTCTCGAATGGCATCTTTTATTATCCCAACATTTTTCCCAGGATTCAGTCCAAAAACTTCCATCACCAATTCACCGGTAATGGGTGGTTGCCAATTTCTGAGTCTATCAGATTCTTCAACCTGTTGCATTTTAGCTTTTACCAACTCAAAATTTTGAAGAAAACGCTTTACTTTCTGTTTGTTTTTACTGGTAATATCCGCAGCGCAAAGCAGCATTAAATCATCAATTTCATTACCAGCATCAAAAAGCAACCTTCTGATTGCACTATCCGTAATGTTGTCTTTTGTTAAACTGATCGGTCGCAAATGCAACAATACCAATTTCTGAACATATTTCATTGGCTCATGCAAAGGCAATTTTAATTGCGCAAAAATTTTAGGAACCATCCTTGCTCCAACAACTTCATGACCATGAAAAGTCCAGCCATGACCTTCTTCAAATTTTTTAGTAGGCGGCTTGCCTATATCATGTAATAATGCAGCCCATCTTAACCAAATAGAATTGGTATTCATAGAAATATTATCCAGCACTTGAAGTGTATGGTAAAAATTGTCTTTATGCCCTAACCCATCTATATAAACCGCTCCATGCAAATCTACCATTTGTGGAAAAATCACTTTTAGAAGGCCTGACTTATACAACAAATCCCAGCCATATGAAGGCTTATCACAGAGCATGATTTTATTGAGTTCATCCGTAATTCTCTCCTGTGAAACAATTTTAATTCGATGTAAATTTTGGGTAATTGCTAAAAAAGTAGATGCTTCAATTTCAAAACCCAATTGAGCAGCAAAGCGAATTGCTCTTAACATTCTTAAAGGATCATCACTAAAAGTTGCTTTAGGTTCTAATGGTGTTTTAATTACTTTATTTTGGATAGCTTCTACACCCTCAAAAGGATCTATCAAAGCGCCAAAATTCCCCTCATTCAGGCTTATGGCCAAAGCATTCATGGTAAAATCCCTTCTGTTTTGATCATCCTCAATTGTACCAATTTCAACTTCAGGTTTTCTGCTATTTTGCTGATAGCTTTCTTTTCTTGCTCCTACAAATTCTATATCAAATTCTCCAAACTTGATTTGCGAGGTTCCAAAATTTTTAAAAAATGTAACAATGGGTTTTGGGTGTAAAGTTTCCGCAAAAGCATTGGCTAATTCAATACCATCTCCAATGCAAACAATATCAATATCTTTTACAGAGCGCCCAATTATTTTATCCCTTACAAAGCCTCCAATTAAATAACAGGGCATTCCTAATTTATTAGAAATAGCTCCAATTTGTTTAAATATCTCCAACTCTATATGACTCAATTCAATGTCCATTCTTGCAAATGTAGGGCTGTTTATTTTAGCAGTTGATACTACTTAATAATTGTTCGGTTTGTACTGTATTGGCGCAGTTAAAATGACCTAATGGGCACTGCATTTTCCCGTGTAGGCCACAAGGCCTGCAGGGCATCAGTTGTTTGGTTTCTACAATTGTTTTAACAGAAGAAAGTGGTCCATATCCAAATGCTGGAATGGTAGAGCAATAAACCACTGTAACAGGTGCATTCATTGCAGAACAAAAATGCATTGGAGCAGAATCATTTACATAATTCATTTTGGCTTTTTTCATTAAAGCAGCCGATTGAAGAAAGCTACACTTTCCTGCAAGATTGCTAATATGTTGATTATTGGATGCTTGCAAAATTGTTTCACAAGTATCAAAATCAGTTTGGGCACCTAATAAATAAATATGGAAATTGTTGGGAATTTGGTTTAATAAGTCCACCCATTTTTCTTTGGGGAATTGTTTGGTAAACCAAACGGAAGTAGGTGCAATACAGATATAGTTTTTTCCCTGAAATTGCTCAACAAATTGATCATCAGCTTTCGATGGATAAATTACTGGCAAACACATTTTTAATTTACCAATTGATTCGAGCAATTGGTGATTTCTTTCTATTTCATGCCCTCCGCTTCCGTCAATGAGCATTGAATGTTTTACCGACTCACTAAAAAATAAATGGAAAGGATTTTTATTGAATCCAATTGTTTTTTTTGCGCCAGAAAAAGCAGTTAAAAAACCAGTTGCAGCATACCTTTGTAAGTTAACTACTAGGCTGTATTGATTTTTTCTAATGGATACCAATAATTGAATTAAATGCTTGTATTTATTGGATTTTTTGTTCCAAACCAGCACCTCATTTATATATGGATGCTCATTAAACAAAGATTCATTGCCTTTTCTTAGCGCAATATCAAGCTGTGCAGCAGGAAAATGATGATGCAAAGTTTCTAGAACAGCAGTTGCTAAAACTACATCTCCAATAAAAGCGGTTTGAATAACCAAAATGCGCTGCATTTGGCAAAATTACAACTCTATCGCTATTTTACTCGTATTCCAATTCATTGCTGAAAAATTCCCAATCAAATAATAAAATACTGGCATTGATAGAATCAATCATGATTTGATCTGTTTGGGTTAAAATGAGTTTAAATGTGTTCATTGGGCAAACTGTATTTTGAATTACCAGTATATAACGCATAAAGGTTGAGAATTGTTGAACGCTAAACAAAATTTAGTATATCCTAATTCAACAAATTGATAAACAAAGCATTAAGGTATTTGCTATGTTTGCAAAAAAATAAAGATGCTACATCAACTTATAACAGCAGCTTGGGCCGATAGAAGCTTACTGAAAGATGAGAAACACCTCAATGCAGTGAAAGAAGTGATTGAATTGATCGATAAAGGTGAATTAAGAGTAGCATCTCCATCAGAAAATGGATGGATAGTGAATGAATGGGTAAAACAAGCCATTTTACTCTATTTTGGCATACAACAAATGCAAACCTGGAACCTTCCCCCATTTGAATTTTATGATAAAATGTTGCTTAAAAGCAATTATAAAGAATTGGGAGTAAGAGCTGTACCTCCTGCAACTGCTCGCTATGGTTCATATATAGCCAAAAACGTAGTCTTGATGCCTAGTTATGTAAATATTGGTGCATTTGTAGATGAGGGGTCGATGGTGGATACCTGGGCCACTGTTGGCAGTTGTGCTCAAATAGGCAAAAATGTACATTTAAGTGGTGGAGTAGGAATTGGCGGCGTTTTAGAACCGCTGCAAGCGAGCCCGGTAATCATAGAAGATGGTTGTTTCATTGGTAGTAGATGTATAGTTGTAGAGGGTGTAATAGTAGAAAAAGAGGCTGTATTAGGCGCAAATGTGGTATTAACGCAGTCCACTAAAATAATTGATGTAAGCGGATCTGAGC
>CANGTR010000108.1 GCA_947456855.1 Sphingobacteriia bacterium
AAATATGCTATCCTTACTGATATCTTAGGTGATGAAGATCATTTAGGTGATATGGATTTTAAAGTAACTGGAACAAAAGATGGTATTTGTGGTGTACAGATGGATATTAAAGTAGATGGTTTAAGTATGGAAGTAATGATGGAAGCATTGGCGCAAGCTCGTGCTGGTCGTTTGCATATTTTAGATGCTATGTACGATTGTATGCCTGCTCATCGTCCAGAAGTGAAGCCACATGCACCGAGAATGGTTAAATTAATTATCGATAAAGAATTTATTGGAGCCGTTATCGGACCAGGTGGTAAAGTAATTCAAGAAATCCAACGTGAAACTGGTGCAACTGTAAATATTGAAGAAGTGGGTAATACAGGAGAAGTAAGTATTTTCTCTGCATCAAAAGAAAGCTTAGACAAAGCAGTTAATTGGGTGAAGGGTATTACAGCAGTTCCTGAAGTTGGAGATGTGTACGAAGGACCAATCAAAGGCATTAAAGAATTTGGTGCATTTGTAGAGTTCATGCCAGGTAAACAAGGGTTATTGCATATCAGTGAAATCAGTTGGAGTCGCTTAGAAACCATGGATGGATTGTTTAAAGAAGGTGATATGGTGAAGGTCAAATTGGTAGGAGTTGACCCTAAAACGGGTAAATTCAAATTAAGTCGTAAGGTGTTGATGCCAAGACCAGAAAGAGACAATAAGCCTCAAGAGTAATTGTATACTATTGGAATAACTAAATGCCCCGACTAAAAAAGTCGGGGCATTTTAACTTAAACTCAAATGAATAATCATATTGAAGTAGCCATTCATCCAATCGGAGCAGATCTAGCAGAAACCATGATTGCAGCTCTTTCAGAAATTGGATTTGATGGATTTTTGGAAGAAAAAAACACACTTAAAGCGTATATACTTTCTAATGGTTTTGATAATAATCAGTTAAATAACTTAATGAATAAATATGGTTTAAGATATTCATTATCAACTATTAAAGAGCAAAATTGGAATGCGGTTTGGGAGTCGAATTTCAGCCCGGTTGTTGTTGATGATTTTGTTGGAATCAGGGCTTTTTTTCATGAACCCATTCAACATGTTGCCCATGAATTAATCATTACACCAAAAATGAGTTTTGGAACAGGGCACCATGCAACCACTTTCTCCGTAATTCAATTGATGAAAGATCTGGTGTTTAAAGGTAAAACAGTTTTTGATTTTGGAACAGGAACTGGTATCCTAGCCATTTTAGCTGAAAAATTAGGCGCAACTGAAATTCTTGCTGCTGATAATGATCATTGGTGCATTGAAAATTCTAAAGAAAATATTTTAATTAACAATTGTAATAATATTGATATTCAATTAGTTGATTCAATAAATAATGATTGGAAGTTTGATATTGTTATTGCCAATATTAACAGACATATTATTGAAGCCAATCTTCAGGCGATTTATCATTCAATACAGCAACATGGAGATTTAATCCTTAGTGGATTGCTAACTACCGATGAAGAATCGATCATTAATCAATCTACTCAACTGGGTTTTATGTACCAAAAAACGGTAGAAAAAGATGGATGGGTAGCAATCTATTTAACAAAACAATAAATTGATTAGGTTAAATAATTATTAATTTATGGCGATTTAGTATCTTTACAACTATTAATTATTTGAATGAACGAAGTCTTACTAATCCTTTTTGCTTACCTGATCGGTTCTATACCAACAGCAGTGTGGGTAAGCAAGTATTTCTTTAAAATTGATATAAGAGACTATGGTAGTGGCAATGCTGGTGCTACCAATACTTTTAGGGTTCTAGGATCTAAATGGGGTACTTTTGTAATGTCTGTTGACGTTTTAAAAGGCTTAATTGCCACCTCTTTATATATTTTATTGCCTTATTATCTTACTGACGAATGGGATAGAACCAATTTTATGATTGGTCTTGGTTTAGCTGCTGTTTTAGGGCATATTTTCCCTATATGGGCTAATTTTAGAGGTGGAAAGGGAGTAGCAACTTTATTGGGAATGGCTGTTGCAATTCAACCCCTTGTTGCTCTTTGTTGCGTTGGTGTGTTTTTACTGGTTTTATACCTTACTCGATTTGTATCGTTGAGTTCTATTTTAGCCGGTGTATCATTTATGGTTTTCATTCTTTTTATATTCAATGAAAAAGAAACTTTATACCGAATTTTTGCTGTACTGGTTGCGCTAATGGTTATTTTAACCCATCAAAAAAACATCAGTAGAATTCTAAAAGGTACCGAAAGCAAAGTGGCTATTTTCAAGTATCGGGATAGAAGAAAGGGAAAGAAATGAGTAAGATTTCATTCCTTTTTAATTCCCTAAATCAATTCAATAAATTAACTTTGCATTCTTTTAAAGCGTATTAAACTCCCTTCAAGGCATGTCTAATCAAACTGTACTCGAAAAATTACAATTAAAGGACGAAAAAAACCTCCTTATACAAGGTTTGCCATCCTCGGTAGAAAAACAATTTGCAAAACTTACTTACGCCAAGAATGTAACTCCATTGTTAAAAGCTAGAAAAATCGATTTTGTACTGGTTTTTGCGTTGAGCCAACACCAATTGAACAATGTATTGGCAGAAGTTTTTCCTGCTTTACATGATGAAACAAAATTTTGGATTGCTTATCCTAAAACAACCAGCAAAATAGTTAGTGACCTAAACCGCGATTGCAGTTGGGATTGTTTAAGTAAAAAAGACTACGAATGTGTACGTCAAGTGACGCTAGACCATGTTTGGAGTGCTATGCGTTTTAAAAAAACCGACCAAATACCCAATAAATCCAGAAGTTTTGCAGATAGCAAACCATTGGCTACCAATAATATTGATTTTGAAAAAAGATTGGTAAAAGCACCTGTTGAATTAGATCGCTTATTTACAACACATGAAGAAGCCAAATCGTTTTTTAGCTCTTTATCATTTACCAATCAAAAGGAATACGTGAATTGGATTCAAGGCGCAAAAAAAGAAGAAACACGTCAACAACGTTTGGAAACTGCCTTGGAAAAACTATTGGCAGGTAAAAGCAATCCAACAGAAAAATAATTTCAATAGAAAAACAACTATTATTCTGTTGTTGCTATCAATAAAGTTTAAAGGTATGCTTGCTTTTAAACTTTTTTTATTTTGGGTCTTCTGATAACTACAAACCAAACACAAATAAATCATATATTTAATTTTAGCGATCATTATTTGTTGTCACTATGAATTTTCAAGAACAAATCATTCAGGGTATACCTACAACATTGCCTTCAAGCAAGCTGTATAATGCCTTTTTAAATAGGGCTCCAAAACGAAAAGAGATTTTAAGTGTTGAAGAAAAGAAATTGGCTTTAAGAAATGCACTTCGCTATTTTCCAAAAGACTGGCATTCTATCTTGGCCAAGGAATTTTTACAAGAATTGAATGAATTCGGTAGAATATATATGTTTCGTTTTAAGCCTGATTACGAAATTTATGCAAGACCCATAAATGAATACCCTGCTAAAATTAAAGCTGCTGCAGCTATCATGCTGATGATTCAAAATAATTTAGATCCTGCAGTAGCACAACATCCCGAAGAACTGATTACTTATGGTGGCAATGGTGCTGTTTTTCAGAACTGGGCACAGTATTTATTAACCATGAAATATTTGGCAGAGATGACCGATTGCCAAACGCTGCATATTTATTCAGGTCATCCTATGGGATTGTTTCCTTCTAGCAAATTGGCACCAAGGGTTGTTGTAACCAATGGAATGATGATACCCAATTATTCTAAACAAGATGATTGGGAAAAATACAATGCATTGGGAGTAACTCAATATGGACAGATGACTGCAGGTTCATACATGTATATTGGCCCACAGGGAATTGTTCATGGAACTACCATTACTTTGATGAATGCATTTAGGAAAAAATTGGGGATGAATGCAAATGTAGCAGGTAAGGTTTTTGTAACTGCTGGTTTAGGTGGAATGAGTGGGGCTCAACCCAAAGCCGGAAATATTACGGGCTGTATTACTGTTTGTGCAGAAGTGAATCCGGCTGCTGCAAAAAAGCGATATAATCAAGGATGGGTTGATGAATTGATTCAAGATATGCCTAGTTTGATAACTAGGGTTAAAGCTGCAATTGACGATCATGCAATTGTTTCAATTGCTTTTATTGGAAATATTGTAGATGTATGGGAGTCGTTCTATCATGAAGGAATTTCCATCGATATTGGCTCTGATCAAACTTCATTGCACAATCCATGGAGTGGCGGGTATTATCCCGTTGGATTAAGCTTTGACGCTGCCAATGAAATGATGCGCGAAAACCCTTTATTGTTTAAAGAAGAGGTAAGTAAATCATTGATCAGGCAGGTTAATGCAATTAATAAACATGTTGATAGGGGCACTTATTTTTTTGATTATGGAAATGCTTTTTTACTCGAAGCTTCAAGAGCTGGGGCAGATGTGATGGCAATAAATGGTATTGATTTTAGATACCCTTCATATGTTCAAGATATTTTAGGGCCACTTTGTTTTGATTACGGTTTCGGACCATTTAGGTGGGTATGCACATCAGGCAATTTGGCTGATTTAGCCATTACCGATCAAATTGCAATGGATGTATTATCACTAATCAAAACTACTGCACCAATTGAAATTCAACAACAGTTAACCGATAATATCAAATGGATTAAAGAAGCGGCAGAAAATAATCTAGTGGTTGGTTCTGCAGCTAGAATTTTATATGCAGATGCGGAAGGGAGAATGAAAATTGCGTTGGCATTTAATCAGGCAATTGCCAATGGAATGGTATCTGCACCAATTGTTTTAGGTAGAGATCATCACGATGTTAGTGGAACCGACTCGCCTTATCGGGAAACCAGTAATATTTATGATGGAAGTAAATTTACTGCAGATATGGCTATTCATAATGTGATAGGTGATAGCTTCAGAGGCGCAACTTGGGTGTCTATTCATAATGGTGGTGGAGTAGGATGGGGGGAAGTAATCAATGGAGGATTTGGAATGGTATTAGATGGTACTCATGAAGCAGATGACAATGTAAAAAACATGTTATTCTTTGATGTTAATAATGGTATAGCCCGCAGAAGTTGGGCCCGAAATGAGGAAGCCATTTTTGCAATTAAAAGAGAAATGGAAAGAACCCCGCAATTAAAAATAACTTTACCCAATATCGTCAATGATCAATTATTGGATGATCTTATCTAATGATTGCTTTCTTCTAAAGCCATTAATTGTTCAAATTGATTTTCATAAGCAATGGTCAGTTCCTTCAAATGATTTTCTGTTTTTTTATACAAAGCTTCTAATGTGGCAAATGCATTTTTGTCGGCATAACTAGATGGGTTTCCCATATCTGCTTCAATGCTTAATTTAGTTGCTTTTACTTTCTCAATTTCTTCTTCAATAGTTGCTAGTTTTCTCTGCGCTTTTTGCAATTCTTTCTGAGCTTCTTTATTGATGGGAGTATTGTTTACTATCGGTTTAGGTGCTTCCTTTTTTACTTCTTTTACAATAGGAGACTTTTTTTCTTCTTGCTCTGCCAATCTTTTCTGCTTCTCCATCCGCTCATTCCAATCTACCCATTCTTGGTAAGTTCCTTTAAATTCTTTGATTTGCTGATCTGCAATTTCCCAAATCTTATTGGCTGTTTTTGAAATAAAATATCGATCATGGCTAACCAAAATATAACTGCCTTCGTATTTGTTTAATGCCTCTGCCAATAATTCCACTGAATGCATATCCAAGTGGTTAGTAGGTTCATCCAGTATTAAAAAGTTGGCTTTGCTTACAATGGTTTTTGCCAATGCAACCCTGGCTTTTTCTCCCCCGCTTAATACTTTTATTTTTTTGTCTACATCGTCTCCGCCAAATAAAAATGCGCCCAATAAACTTC
>CANGTR010000109.1 GCA_947456855.1 Sphingobacteriia bacterium
AACCAGCTCCAACTGTGTAAAATGTTGCAAAACGATTGTTTGCTCCAAAACGAGATGATCCGTCTCTACGTACAGAAGCATTTAAGAAATACTTGTTTTTAAAGCTATATGATCCAATTCCAAAGAAAGAAATCAATGCGTTCTCTGTTTTATTTTCTCCAACAAAAGGCATATAAGTTACTGAGCCATTGGTTATACCTGCTCCGTTTTGAAAATTACCTGTTAACCCAAATCCATTATAGTTAAAGCTAGAAAATATTCTGTTTACAAACTCATTGTACACACCAACACTGAAATCGTGTTCTCCTATTTTCTTGGCATAATTTAAAGAAGTAGTTCCTGTATAACGGGTTAGTTTTCTAGATGTTTTAGCATATAGTCCTTGGTTTCCAACTATAGTAGAACCTGTTGATGCAATACTAAATCTTGTAAATAAAGTAGTTTGATCCCAATCTTCATAGTCTACTCCCCATTGTGTTCTAAAGCTTAATCCTTTAAGAATAAAAGGAAGCTTTGCTTCTAAAAAAGCAGAAGCGATGATTTTCATTTCTTTTGTTCCACGATTGGTTTCGTTCATATCCTGAACTGGATTGGGCTGACCAGATACAACCTGCTGATATGCACCAGTAGCAGTGAATGGTCTTTCATAAGGATTTGCCCAACGAATTGCATTTAATGGAGAAGCAATACCTGTATTTGACTCGGTTGTGTTTTCGTAATTACTCCAACCAACATATGAGTTAACACCAAACTTTAGATTTTGAGAAGCAGAATGGGTTAAATTCATTCTACCACTGTATCTTTTTAAACCAGTTTTTTGAACAGTTCCTGTTTGATTAAACAATGAACCAGAAACATAGAAAGAGGTTTTTTCATTTCCACCACTTGCACTTAATTGATGGTTATTGGTAATACCAGTTTGTGTAATCTCATCTTGCCAATTGGTATTGATTTTACGAAGACTGTCTAATTCGGCAGTAGTCCATCCATAAGGATTTCCGCGTGCAATTTCATAGTCCAGTTTCTCATTGGTATTCATTACTACCAGTTTATTTACCGGGAAACGAGACTGACCATATTGCGCATTGTACTCAAATTTGGTCTTACCCAGTTTACCTTGTTTGGAA
Organism: Sphingobacteriia bacterium; assembly: GCA_947456855.1. Taxonomy (GTDB): domain Bacteria; phylum Bacteroidota; class Bacteroidia; order Chitinophagales; family Chitinophagaceae; genus Sediminibacterium. The sequence goes on from CANGTR010000109.1 coordinate 1,128, forward strand.
GTAATAACGATAACCCCATTTGCACCACGAGAACCGTATTGAGCGGTAGTAGAGGCATCTTTTAATAAACTAATGCTTTCGAAATCATTCGGGTTGATAGACGAAAAGTTGGCAGCTGAAATTTGTACACCATCTAAAATATACAATGGTTCAGTAGTTCCGTTTACAGAACCCACCCCACGAATAATTACCCTTGCTGCTGCACCTGGTTGACCAGAGTTGGCTTGTATTAAAGCACCAGAAGCCTGACCTTGTAACATTTGATCGAATGAACCGATTGGCGTGTTTTTAAAGGCCTCGGCTTTTACAGTAGAAATAGCACCTGTTACCTGACGCTTTTGCAAAGCTTGGTAACCAGTTACCACTACTTCGTTCAAGGATTTATCTCCAGGAACAAGTTGAATGTTTTGCGAGGTGGCACCAACAGTAATTTGTTGATCATCAAAACCAACATAACTTAAAGTTAGTTTTTTAGCAGTGCTAGGAACAACCACCGAATAAGTACCATCGGCTTTTGTTACTCCTAATCCTTTTCCATTTAGGCTAATGGTAACGCCAGAAAGCGGTGTTCCAGTTTGCGCATCTGTAACTTTACCTGTTACAGTGGTGTTTTGTGCGAGTAGCGTAAGAGACGCAAATACAATAGCACAAAAACTGAGTAATAATCTTTTTCTCATTTAGTTTAGTTTTTGGTGTAACTACCACTTATCATGATAATCGACCGCGAATCTAAGAGAAAAACAAATTACTGTTAAATTTTTTTTAACCTTATTTTAATTTTTGTTTCACATTATTTAACAAAATTGTTAATTTTATTAAACATTTCAGAAAAAAATCTTTTTTCGTAAACTTTTAGATTAATTATTATTATAATATGTGAATATTTTAGCTAAATAGTCCTCATTTTTAAAATTTCCTTTGTTTTCTTTCAAATATTTTTCCATTAATGCCCTTTTCTCGGACGTAACTGATAAAATATTGTCTTTATCACGTTTAAATCGAGTCATTGTACCATTTTGAAAAGTGTAGAAGTCTTCGTACAGTCGGAATTCTTTTACGATTTCTCCTGTAAAATAATTCTTTCGTGTATCAATTGATTTAAACATTGATTTGAGCAGGGAGATTTTGCCATCGACCAATACCAAACAAAACATATTGGATTTATAATTATCAATTGGAGGCAGTCCTGTTTTAAAAAGATATTGTTTTATTCCTAAATCGGTTGTATCATAATAACTAACCGATTTTACAAAATCACTTGCAATACCTCCCGCTTCGTTGGTTGGCGATAGAAAAACAATTTCTTGGGCAACAATATCAATTTTAAATTTAACTGTATTAAATTTCCTCCCATTCTTTAACTCTATTTCTCCAAAATGATATTGATCTATTGCGAAAGGATTGCCTTCTAATCCATTGTAATTTCTGTTGATGGGTTGTCCATTAAAATCGGTAAGAGTGAGCTGCGAATCAAATCTAGCAATATTTCTAACAGGTTGTGTTTGCGCAAGAACTGCATTTAAAAGCAATACGTTGAAAGAAAGTATGCAAGCAAGCTTTAAAATCATACCTCAATATTATTGATTAAATCTACACTATTAAAAATAAAAGCGGGCCTTAAAAAAGGCCCGCGTACTTAAAAATTAAACAAGAGAAACTAGAGATTCTTTATTTAGGATTTTTAGTGGGTGCACTTCCAGATGCAGCTGGGTTATATACCAACTCATTATCTGGAACATCCCAATAATCTAAATAGCCATATCTTATTGTTGCATTGGTACTAACAACACCAGTGTTGGTTATTGCTACAGCACCTGTTCTGCTAGATGTAGGTTCACTAACACCCCATCTGCGAGCATCGTAAAAAGAAATTCCACGGAAAGCACAAACAATTCTGCGCTCTCTTCTTAATTCTTCTCTTGCTTGCGCTAGCGTTAAACCAGTTCCAGCAACAGCTGGAAGCCCAGCACCTTGTAAAGTTCTAACGCCATCAATGATTGCTAATCCAGCTTCAATTTGACTTGTGTTGATCAAGGCCTCAGCTTTCATCAATTGATTTTCTTCGTAATCTACGGCTACATGTAATTCATATGCGCTTGGAGTAGATCTTGCATAAACTACTACCCCAGGTAAACCAGTTCCGCCATCAACCAATGCCCATCTTGTAAAATGTGCTTGTCCGCGATCAGCTTGACCTAAATAAGGAGTTGTTGCTTTTAAATTTTGATCTTTACGCTTATCTCCTGCTTTAAACTCTTGAGCAAAACGCTCAGAGATTTTATAAGTAGCACCACCAGCTAAACTAGAATAAGTTCTTCCCATTACAAACTGACCATTTGTATACAAATCACCTCTGGCATCTGTACGAGCAGTAAAAATATTATCGTTTGCTGTAATTCCAGCATTTGCAAGTGCTAAAACTGCCGTCCAATCTGCATTGGTCATTGTTGCAGTAGTTTTATTCACCAACAAATTTCTAGCTTTTAAAGAAGCAACATTGCGCTCCAACATAGCAGGAGTTTGTGGTGCACCTTTTCCTACTTGAAAATAAGAAGGAATAATGCTGGTCAACAAAGTAGTATATACTGTTAGATCTGTAGCGGTTTTTGCAGCAGCAACAGCTTTGTCTAAATTTGAATTTGCTTCTTCAATGATCTTCTCTTTAGTAACATAATTACCGTTTGTAGCAAAAGAAGTATTATTAATTAAGCCCGCATAATAGATAGAACCAATTCGGCTATATGCATAACCCTTCCACCAATAAGCCCATGCTTTAATAGCTGCTTTTTTAGAAGTAGCATCTCCAGTAAAAGTTACAGCATCTGCTTTTTCAATCAACAAATTACAAGCACCAATTAAATTGTACATATGAGACCACTCATAATACAAGAAATTATTTCCTGCTTGTGAATTGGTATTTGATTGACGAACTAAAGCATATTGCGTGCTCGGAGAATTTGGATTATTAACTGTAGTTCCATTATCATGTGTAACTGAATTTGGGCAACCCAATTGATTTAAGTATGCATTGGCAGCATCAGCTCCTAATACATCACCCATCATTTCATGAAAACCCATTGCACCACTGAAGAATGGTCCAAATACACCATCGGCGTATTTTAATGTCCTAAATCCAGTAATATAAACCCCTCCAGTTGCAAAAGTGGTAATACCTGTTTCAGAATTTAACGCATCAGGAGTTGGGTTATTGGGGTTACTAACCGTTAATTCTTTTTTACAGCTTGCTCCTAACAGTATTCCAGCTAGTGCAAAACCATGTATATATTTTTTCAATCTCATTTTATAAAATTTAAAGGTTAAAATCCAATATTAAGGCCAATCATATAGCTTTTGATATTTGGAATAGTATTGTGGTCTACTGCACGATCCCATGCTGAATTATTTGTTCCAGAGCTAACTTCAGGATCATATCCAGAATACTTTGTGATAGTTGCAATATTTCTTCCTGATAATACCAATTGCAATTTGTTGATTCCTTTGATATGAACAAATTTTGCAAAATCTACTCCAATAGAAATATTACGCAATCTCCAAAAAGAAGCATCTTCCATAAAATAACTCTTTGTTCCATTTGCCGCACGAACAGCATAAGCGCCGCGATAAAATGCAGACCATGCTTCTGTTTGACCATCAATATTAATAGGAACACCATAATCAGCATGAATACCATCACGATACATCCATTGCTTAGTTTGGTTGTATAAATTACTACCACTTACCCAATCCCATTGCATACCAAGCGTTACAATACCTTTATAAGAAGCACTGTTGATGAAAGACATATTAAAGTTTGGATTTGGATCACCTAAACCAAATCGACCAGCAGAAGCATAAGGTTGACGTGTAGTTTTATTTACTACATAACCATTGCTTGCTACTACATAATCTTTTTGCTCTGCAAGCGGAATAATTGGATTGCCATTAGGGTCTAACTCTCCAATTGATCTAGGGAAAATATAACCATAAATCTGACCAATTTGCTCTCCGGCTCTAATGATATATTGTGAGCTACCAGCTGCAGATTGTTTGATGATTTCTGCACCATTAAGCACTTTATCTACATAAGATTTTTGCTTACTAAAGTTGGCAGTGAAATCCCAGTTCCAATCTTTATCACGGTAAACATTTAAGTTTAAAGAAGCTTGAATACCATTAGACTTTAAAGTCATAGAGTTGGTTAACTGACGACCAATTCCAATACTTGGCGCAACATCTACACGATCAATTACATTTTCAGAAGTTCTATTCCAATAGGTAAATGAAAGTCCAGCATTGTTAAACCAATTACCCTTGCCAAGTTTAAATCCAAAATCTGTTCCGATTTCTAATTCTTTCGCAACTTCTACCTGTAAATTAGGGTTAGCGTTAGCAATTGGAGTAGATAAACCTGTTTGATTTCCGATAGTTGCAGTAGTTAAGATAGGAAAACGATCGTA
>CANGTR010000110.1 GCA_947456855.1 Sphingobacteriia bacterium
CCTAATTTATTTGATGTGGTTGTACTCACCAATTTGCAAGGAGATATTGTGAGTGATTTATGTGCAGGATTGGTTGGGGGATTGGGTTTTGCTCCATCAGCCAATATTGGTGATCATATTTCTATTTTTGAAGCGGTTCATGGAACAGCACCAGATATAACTGGAAAAAACATTGCTAATCCTACAGCCCTTTTACTAAGTGGAATTGGTATGCTAAGGCATTTGGGTTTAATGGAAACTGCTGCTGTTATTGAGAATGCCCTATTGTTTACGCTAGAGAGCGGTGTACATACTGGTGATTTTGGTGATAAAAATACTCCCTCATTGAATACAACCGCATTTGCAGCAGCTATTGTTGCCAATTTCGGAAAAACACCGCATCATAATCCCAAGCCTATTTTAGACAATCACTATGTAACCCCTACCAATTTTAAGCTAGAATACAATCCAATGCTTGAAACAATTGACAATAATGAAGAATTTATTGTAGGAGTTGATATGTTTATTGAAAGCAATGAGCAACCTAATTTGGTGGCTGAAAAATGCTTAAAACACACCATGGATTTGTTTAAACTCGTTACAATCAGTAACCGAGGAACCCAAGTATGGCCAACTGGCTCTGTTTTCACCAATTTGGTGAATCAATACCGAGTTAGGTTCGAAAGTATTGGCAATGTTCCGGTAACCCAAACGGATATTCTTGAATTGTACAAGCAATTAATGGGAGATTTTAAAATCTGTTCTACCGAACTGCTGAATATGTGGGGGGATAAAAAAGCTTATAGTCTTGCACAAGGACAGTAATTGAGTTGATTTTTAATGTAATTTCACGGCTTATTTAAAGCATACAAGAAAGATGGCTGAAGTGATTTTAATGCCCCGTTTGAGTGATACAATGACCGAAGGAGTTATTGCTGCCTGGCATAAGCTGGTAGGAGATACAGTTAAAAAAGGCGATTTATTAGCAGAAATAGAAACTGATAAAGCAACCATGGAATTGGAGAGTTACCAAGATGGTACTTTATTGCATGTTGGCACTCCCAATGGTGGAAAATTACAAGTAAATGATTTGTTGGCAATAATTGGCAAGTCTGGTGAAGATATTAGTGAATTGGTTAAAATTCATAGTGGCGGAGCAGCTTCACAAACTTTGCCTATAGTTCATACTGCTGCAGAAGTAAGCGCAACAGTAGCGGCTACTACATCAACAGCTCCAACTACTTCAACGCTAGATGTATCTGCAATGGATGAAGTGGTGCTCATGCCTCGTTTAAGTGATACCATGACAGAAGGCGTTATTGCTGGTTGGCAAAAGAATGTGGGAGATACTGTTAAAAAGGGAGATGTGTTGGCTGATATTGAAACAGATAAAGCTACCATGGAATTGGAGAGTTATAAAGATGGTGTTTTATTGTACCAAGGGGCAAAAGCTGGAGAAAAAATATTGGTAAACGATTTATTGTGCATCATTGGTAAAGAAGGAATGGATATTGCTTCGATTGTTGCTGCTGTTAAAGCTGGAGGCGGTCAAGCCAATGCTACTCCTTCTGCCGCTGAATCTGTTCAGGCTAATGCAGCTGCAGTTGTAGCATCTCCAGCGGTGGCGGAAGTAAATGCACAAGTAATTAATGAAGGCAGAATTTTTGTTTCTCCATTGGCTAAAAAATTAGCTGCTGAAAAAGGCATCGATTTAAAATATGTGAAAGGAACTGGCGATAACGGAAGAATTACAAAGCTGGATATAGACAATTTTGTACCTGCTGCAGTTAATACTACTTCAAGTGTTGCAGCTGTTTCATCATCTTCAACTTCGAGTGTTCCAAAATCCAGCAGTCCTACTGTTTCAACTGCGCCAGTTGGTCAAGTGAGTTATACGGATGTTCCAGTTTCTCAAATGCGCAAAGTAATTGCAAAACGTTTGAGTGAAAGTTTGTTTACTGCGCCTCATTTCTTCCTTACGATGAGTATAGATATGGATGCAGCTATTGCGGCCAGAGCCAAAATGAATGAAGTAGCTCCTGTGAAAATCAGTTTTAACGATATGGTATTGAAAGCAACGGCCATGTCTTTAAAACAACATCCAAAAGTTAATAGTAGTTGGATGGGCGATTTTATCAGGTACAATGATCATATCAATATTGGGGTTGCAGTTGCTGTGGAGGATGGATTATTGGTGCCGGTAGTTCGTTTTGCTGATGGAAAATCATTGAGTCAAATTGGTGCAGAAGTAAAAGAGTATGCACAAAAAGCAAAAGATAAAAAATTACAACCAGCTGATTGGGAGGGTAGCACATTTACCATTTCCAATTTAGGCATGTTTGGAATAGATCAATTTACTGCAATCATTAATCCGCCAGATTCTTGCATATTGGCAGTTGGCGGAATTTCACAAGAACCAGTAGTAAAGAATGGACAAATAGTTCCTGGTAATATCATGAAAGTTACCTTGAGTTGCGATCATCGCTCTGTAGATGGAGCTACTGGAGCTGCCTTCTTACAAACGTTGAAATCTTTATTGGAAGAGCCAGTTAGAATGTTGGTTTAATTGATATTACAGAAAAACAAAGCTTGATACAAAAAGGAAACCTTTTTAAAATTGCGCGCTTTGAATTCGACATCGCAGAGCGAGGAGAATTCAGCAATTTTAAAGCAGTTGACGTTTGTATCAAGCTTTGTTAATTTATACAGACATTAAACCAACATTCTAACTGCACTCAAAAAGGTTCATCAAAGTCGCAGCCGATGGGCGCTCCAGGAGGAATTTCTTTGTGTTGAGGCAATGCAATGTCTTTTGGTTTTTCAATACGCTCAACCGCATACAAATAATGTGATTTATTCAGAGCTGTTTTACTCATTTGACTTGCATATTTTTTGAGCGATGCTAATCGATCAAAGCAAATAGATTTTACTTGGTAATTGCTTTGTTCACTTTGACTGAGCCCCAAAAGCCAAGTAAGTACCATTTGTTGTGTTTGTTCTTGCACCGATTTTTTCAATCCTTTTTCTTCAGTAGATTTCCAGGTAGCATTGATGATGGCATCCAACACATCATCCCATCCCAAACTATTGGCTCTGGCTTTTAATTGAACCAATCTGTTAGCGCGTTCTGGATTGAATAAAAAACTCAATTCAAAATTGGTTAATGCTTCTGCTGCGGCAAGCGCATCAAAGCTCATGCCCGTTCTTTTAGGAAATAATTCTCCAATACCATAATAAGCTGGTGGGCGAGGGGGTATAATGCCAATAATTTTTTCAGGTAGCGTAAGTACATTGGGAGACAAACAAGCAATTACTTCTTTCAAAGCATTTTCCTGTGTGGATTTTGGCAAGATGGTAGGATTTACTTGTAAGTCGCCTCTTACATTATAACTATAATTGATACCGCCAATCAATTTAGTAGCAGCTTCTACCTGATAACGATGATAATTGTAAACAGGCACCAATACATCTTCTAATTTACTCATCGGTGTGTTCATTCTAATTGCATCTGCACTAAATTGTTCAATGGCTTTTTGACGAACAGTCAATACATTTTTTAATTCAGCAACAGCATCTTTTCCATTATCCCATAAATGTGCATTGGGATGAAATCCGCCCACAGCTCTTGCATCGGCATCTGCAATAAACAACAATCCTCTTTTTGTATTTTCTGCTAAAATATCATTCAGTGCCTGATTTTCATTGGTACCAGGTGCAAAATCGGAATAGCCATAAATGATGGCCCTTTTATCCCAATCGCCAATTTCATTGGTATATACAGTGGAGAAATCTATTTGACCTTGATTATTGATAAAAATAGTTGGGTGCGGGTAATCCATTACTGAAGCACGGTTATTTACACTTGATGCATAATTGTGCTGTAATCCTAAAGTATGCCCTACTTCATGAGCAGCCAGTTGTCTCAATCTTTGCAATGCCGCTTGTTTCATGGTTTCAGGTACTGGTTTACCATTTTCATAAGGAGACAACAGACCTGTAAAAATTAAATAATCTTGCCTGACTCTTAAAGAACCCAATGTTACCTGTCCTTTAATAATTTCTCCTGTTCTTGGATCATCTATTGAAGCTCCGTAGCTCCAACCCCTGGTAGATCGATGAACCCAGTTGATCATATTGTACCTGATATCCATGGGGTCGGCAGAATCGGGTAAAACTTTTACAATAAAAGCATTTTTATATCCTGCTGCTTCATAAGCTTGGTTCCACCATCTTGCTCCATCCAATAAAGCAGAGCGAATGGGTTCTGGGGTACCATTGTCTAAATAATAGGTAATTGGTTTTATCGGTTCGCTGATGGATGCTGAAGGATCTTTTTTATTAAGCCGATGTCTTTTAATAAATATTTTTTCAATTGGCTCTGTAAAATCGCTGCTATAGTCGAAAAAGCTCATGCCGATATAACTACTCCTAATATCGTATTGGCGGGGCTTATATTGATTGTCTGGCAATTCTACAAAAGAATGGTGCATTCTAAGTGTGATGGCTTCTGTGGATGGCGTTACGCTGCTTACAAACCTGCCAGCATCGGAACCTCCGGTAAAACTTACAGATGCTTCAAATTCACTGTTTTTTGGAAAATTTTTAGTGTTGTTGATGTATATGGCAGACCTGGCTTCGTTGTAGGTATAATTGCCCTGACGCATTGCTCTTATTTTATCTGCAACTCCATGTGCATCTCTTAAAAGAAATGGGGTAAGATCTATCAATACCTGATTGTTTTCTTCTTCATCAATGGTGAAACCAGCAATGGTAGATTGAGCAAATGATTCTCTAACTGCACGCTGCTCATTTTTATCTGTTGTTACTGCTCTGTAATCGTAGTTGGGTTGGATCAATAGTAATTTCTTGCCCACTTTATGAAAATAAACAATTCGCGAATCGCCTATTTGGCCTCTGTCTAGGCCAACATCATTAGACCCTAGGCCAGCAGGTAAAGAATTAACATATAAAAATTCCTGGTCCAATTTATTTACCAATAGCCAAACTTTTCCACTTGATGCATCCCACCAATAAGGAAAAAAACCATCATAGCTTTTCATGTTTTTGGTTTTTTCGGTAATTTTTGAATTGATTTGAGCGCTAATACTCAATACAAGGCTGCACAAGATGGCCAATAGAATAATTCGCATAATGATTTAATTAATCAGTTAACAATTGAACATTATTAAAGGTATTTTAAAAATGCTATAATTAAAAAACCCTCTTCTGATCATTGCGATAGAAGAGGGTTTTTTATTTCGGTACATTGATTAACTGGGATGGCCCAGTATCGAGTAATTCTTATGTAAGTATGATGATTGTTCTAGTTTGTTGAACCACCATTTTCATTGGTAGATGTTTCTGTTGAAAAAAGAGTTGGCGCCTCAGCTGCTGGTGCTGGAGTTGCAACTACTACTGGAGCAGGAGCTGGCGCGGGTTTTTTAGCAGCAGGCTTCTTCTTCGCAGCTGGTTTTTTAGCAACAACTGGTTTTGCAGCGGGCTTTGCTGTTGGTTTTTAAGCGGCTACCTTCTTTTTAGGAGCTGCTTTTTTTGCGGCTTTCTTAGGGGCTGCTTTTTTAGCTGCAGGTTTTTTAGCG
>CANGTR010000111.1 GCA_947456855.1 Sphingobacteriia bacterium
GGTTTTTTAGCGGCTACCTTCTTTTTAGGAGCTGCTTTTTTTGCGGCTTTCTTAGGGGCTGCTTTTTTAGCTGCAGGTTTTTTAGCGGCTACCTTCTTTTTAGGAGCTGCTTTTTTTGCGGCTTTCTTAGGGGCTGCTTTTTTAGCTGCAGGTTTTTTAGCGGCTACTTTCTTTTTAGGAGCTGCTTTTTTTGCTACTTTTTTTGGTGCTGTTTTTTTAGCAGCAGGTTTTTTAGCAACTGCTTTTTTTGCTGCTTTCTTTTTAGATTTTGCCATGATGGTATTAGTTTGTGTGTTAAAGTTGAGAAAAAAAGTAAGTTAGAATATTATTTTTAATAACTGCATTTTATTTAAAAAAAAATATTTCGCAGCAGCCATGTTTTATTTTTTTTTCGCTTTGGTATATCCATTTTTTAGGAGCCATTGTAAAACTTTATCTCTTTGATCGCCCTGAACAATAGCTTCGCCATCTTTTGCACTTCCTCCAGTTCCACAAAAATTTCTCAAATTTTTTGCCAATAATTCTAGGTCGGAAACAGTTCCTAAAAATCCGGTAACCAATGTAACCGTTTTTCCTCCTCTTTGTTTTTTATCTAATTGAATCAATAGCTTTTGTTCAGCAGGAACAGCCGTTTCCAATGAATCGTCATTTTCGTTATTGAATCGAAAATTTGGATCGGTACTGTAAACGAATCCCTGCGTATCGGCTTTGTTTTTTTTACTCATCGAAGTAAATTTATCAATTATACTTAAACTAGTTCGGCTTTTAAGCTCAAATCCAGGCTTTTTGCTTGATGTATTAACCCACCAACACTAATATAGTCTACTCCTGTTGCGGCATAGGATGCTATATTTTCTAAATGAATTCCTCCACTGGCCTCGGTTTCAAATTCTCCATTAATTATTTTCATAGCTTCGGTTATTGATGTTGGACTAAAATTATCCAACATAATCCTGAAAACCATACCTTTTGCCTGTTCGCAAACCAATGCTACATCTTTAATTGACCTGGTTTCAACTTCAATCTTCAAAGGTTTTGGCAATTTCTGCGAGTACTCATGCGCTTTTTGAATGGCTTTGATAATTCCACCGCAATAATCAATGTGATTGTCTTTAAGCATAATCATGTCATATAGACCAAAACGATGATTGATGCCACCTCCAATTCTTACAGCTTCTTTTTCCAATAAACGGAAGTTGGGGGTTGTTTTTCTGGTATCTAATAATTTTGTGTGATAGCCATTTAGCTTTTGGGTGTATTTTTTAGTAAGTGTTGCAATTCCGCTCATTCTTTGCATACAATTCAATACCAACCTTTCAGCTTTCAAAATAGTATGCACCGATGACTCAATTTCAAAGGCAATTTCTCCAACATGCATCAATTCTCCATCTGTTTTAATTGCCGAAAAACGGCAATTGGGGTCTAATTGGTTGAAAATTTTACCAGCCACGTCTATTCCAGCAATAGTTCCTTCTTCTTTGATTTTTAAAACAGCTTTACCTCTTTGTACAACCGGAATACAGCTGATTGTAGAATGGTCGCCTTCTCCTACGTCTTCTTTGATTGCAGCTTCAACAAGAATATGTAATGCTTGATTGAATTCCATTAATTAATCCGTATAGTGATGATTGCCGGTTTGCCGTTTTTCTGCTTCATTTGAATAGTAGCATTAAAGCTTTTATTTCCGGTTGTGAGTTTGCCGATCAAATAAATCAATGTTCCTTTACCCCCATCTGATACTTTCTCAAATCCTTTTATGCCATTTTCGGTATAAAAAGCTTTTAAAGCAATAGAAGCCTGATTTTTGCTCATGTTTTTTACCTCCTCTTTATCGAGGAGTTTTAAATCGATAAATTCATCAAAATGAACAGCTATGTTGTCTATATTGGCGGTTTTGAATGCTTGCACAATAGGATCAGTATCTGCTTGAGCCAATAGGACGGTGCTAAGTATTGTAAAAATTGCTATTGATACAATTTTTTTCATGGTTTTGTTTTTATTTATTTTAACCAGATCGACCCAACCAATTATCTTTTCACTTGGTAACATCTTTTGGTATAATTCATTTTGGCAGTAAATTTTTTGTTTGATATGTTGCGAAAAACATGCCAAATTTGAATAATTACTAGTTAATGATAAAAGTACACTAAAACCTTAATTTTTTAACATTCATACAATTGGCATGCGTAAAAAAGTAATATTAATTATAATGGATGGCTGGGGCCTTGGTAAAGTAAAGGCTGCAGATGCTATACAAAATGCCAATGTTCCATTTGTAAGTTCTTTATACAATAAATACCCCAATTCTACATTGGTTACCTGTGGAGAAGATGTTGGTTTGCCCGAAGGCCAAATGGGCAATAGCGAAGTGGGTCATTTGAATCTTGGTGCAGGAAGAATTGTTTACCAAGAGTTGCAAAGAATCAATGTAGCCATTAAAACTGGGGAGTTTGCGCAAAACGAACAATTGTTAAAAGCCATACATTTTGCCAAAACAAATCATAAAAAATTGCATTTATTGGGGTTGGTTAGCGATGGGGGTGTGCATTCTCATACCAGCCATCTAAATGCCATTTTCTCTGTTTGCCAAAAAGAAGGATTATCGGAAGTGTATTTACATGCTTTTACAGATGGTAGGGATACCGATCCTAAAAGTGGTTTGGGTTTTGTTGATGCAGTAGAGCAGCATATGAAAAAAACTGTTGGCAAAATTGCAACAGTGAGTGGCAGGTATTATGCGATGGATAGAGATAAAAGATGGGAAAGGGTTCAATTGGCTTATGATTGTATGGTAAATGGGAATGGGAAAAAATCTTCAACGGCATTAACAGCAATACAAGCATCCTATGATGAAGGAAAAACAGATGAATTTATTCTACCTACAGTAATTGTAAAAGAGGATGGTTCTCCAATAGCCAGTATCGAAAATGGGGATGTGGCCATTTGTTTTAATTTCAGAACAGATCGTTGTAGAGAAATATCAGAAGTACTTACTCAAACTGATTTCCCAGAATTTCAAATGAAACGACTGAGCTTGAATTATACCACCATGACTTTGTACGACCAGAAATTCAAAAACGTTTCAGTGATTTTTGAAAATGATAATTTAAATAACACTTTAGGTGAAGTTTTGGCCAAGAGTGGTAAAAAACAAATTCGTATTGCGGAAACCGAAAAATACCCTCATGTTTCTTTCTTTTTTAGTGGAGGAAGAGAAGAACCATTTGAAGGGGAGAGTAGAATCATGGTTCCTTCTCCAAAAGTAGCTACTTACGATTTACAACCAGAGATGAGTGCAAGAGAAATCACTGCCAAATTATTGCCAGAAATTATTTCGGAAACAGCCGAATTTATCTGTTTAAATTTTGCCAATGCAGATATGGTAGGGCATACTGGGGTATTTTCAGCAGCAATCAAAGCAGCAGAAACAGTAGACGATTGTGTAAGACAATTGGCAACTGAAGCCCTCCGTCATAACTATACCATTTTCTTAACTGCCGATCATGGTAATGCAGACTTTATGATCAATCAAGATGGGTCTCCCAATACTGCTCACACATTGAATTTGGTTCCTTTTTTTATTATAGATAATCAATGGAATGGAAAAATAAAAAATGGTAAATTAGGAGATATTGCGCCAACTATTTTACACATGATGGGTATAGCAATTCCCCCAGAAATGAAAGGTAATATTTTAGTCACTGATTAATTAAACAATATGAAATTACTAAAAAAACTAGGCTTGGTATTGCTTGTTGCATTCTTGCTTTTGCAAGCTTTTAGACCCACAAAAAATAATTCAAATAATAAAGTACAAGACATTGCAACGCTTTATCCTGTCTCAGACAGTGTGCAACAGATTTTTAATAAAACCTGTAATGATTGCCATTCAAACAACACCAATTATCCTTGGTATGCCAATATTCAACCCGTAGCTTGGTGGTTGAATGATCATGTAACAGATGGTAAAAAGCACTTTAATTTAAATGAATTTGCATCCTATAGCATTGCCAAACAGTACAAGAAATTAGAAGAATGCATGGAGGAAGTTAAAGAGGGTGAAATGCCTTTGGAGTCTTATACAATAATCCATAAAAACGCAATTCTTTCAACTAGAGAAAAGGAACTGTTATACGATTGGGCTAATGCAGTAAGAGATTCAATTAAAGCAAAATATCCAGCAGATAGCTTGGTAATAAAGAAAAAGAAGTAAATATTGGAGCGCACAAAAAAATACATCATTTTTTTTCTTTTTGGTATCCTAATGATACCATCAGTGCTTTTATTAGTTGTTCAAGCTAAAAGAACATTCATTCGATACGAAACGGCAACTTTATTAGAACAAACTCAACTTCAGCAGATTACTCTAAAGGAATCGGATTTGATTTGGGAGGAACTTGGAAGAGAGTTGTGGGTAAATGGAAAACTTTTTGATGTTAAATTAAAACTTACATCAAATAATGGGTATGTGAGTTTTAAAGGACTTTTTGATGAAAAGGAAACCGAGCTGAATCAGCAAGTGGATGCAATGCTCAATAGTAAGCATTCAACATTGATGCTTTTAGCAAAAATCATTTCCTTGCAGTCTCCTTCAATAATTCAAACTTTGGCAATCAGTTTTCAGTTAGATGAATTAGCCAATACCTCTTTTCTCAATTTTAAGCAGGCAATTCATACAAGATCAATAAAGAAATATATTCCTCCTCCCAAATTATTTGTTTAGTTAATTATTGATTTTTTACCCTAATCAATGGAGTTTTTATATTCCATTAAAACTAAAAATAATTGTATGACTAAACAGTTAATACCTGTATTAATTGGCATGCTATGTTTTAACTATAGTAATGCTCAAAATCAAACACAATCAGATACTTTATCAAATCCTACTTCTTTGAATGAAGTAATAGTGAATGCCAATAAATTTCCAGAAAAATACAAAAGAATTACTCAATCAGTTGATGTCCTTAAAACCAAAGAGCAGTTGAATTTTCAAGCCAATACTGCTGATGTATTAATTAATTCAGGAAAGTTGTTCGTACAAAAAAGTCAACAAGGCGGCGGAAGCCCTGTTATCAGAGGCTTCGAAGCAAGCAGAATCTTACTCATGGTAGACGGGGTAAGGTTAAATAATGCCATTTATCGTGCTGGTCATTTACAGAATATCATCACCATTGATAATATGGTATTGGATAGAGTTGAAATTTTATACGGGCCTTCATCTACTTTATACGGAAGTGATGCATTGGGTGGTGTAGTAAATATGTATACAAAGAATCCGGTTTTGTCAAATACCGGAAAAACAAATTATACAGGTTCTGCTACATTGAGATATACCAGTGCTATTGATGAAAACAGGGGAAACTTTAGCTTAAATATTGGTGGTAAACAA
>CANGTR010000112.1 GCA_947456855.1 Sphingobacteriia bacterium
ACCCAATGCAATGATGGATATCAAATAAGATTGATTGTCCTTTGCTTCAATGGAATATAAACCTTGATCATTGCTTAAAGTGGATCTTATTAATGTAGAGTCTGCCTTCTTTAATAATAAAATAGTAGCTCCTTTTACTATTCTTCCTTTCTCATCTATTAATTTTCCTGAAATAATGGTTTGTGCAGATGAGTTAATAGATAACAAACAAGTGAGTATTGCACTCAAAAAAAGCTTCATTCCGTTGAATTTGAGTATTAAACGGTGTATAAGAGAAAATGTTACAATATCTATTTTTCACCTATTTTTGCCCCGAAATTAAAAAAACGTTCAAACGATCGGCTATGTCAGTATTAGTTAATAAGCATTCCAAAATAATTGTTCAGGGCTTTACCGGAACCGAGGGTACATTCCATGCAACCCAAATGATTGAATATGGAACCAATGTAGTGGGTGGAGTTACGCCTAATAAAGGCGGCAGTTCTCATTTAGACAAACCTGTATTCAATACTGTTGCCGATGCAGTTGCTAAAACTGGCGCAGATGTAAGTATCATATTTGTTCCGCCAGCATTTGCAGCAGATGCTATCATGGAAGCAACAGATGCAGGCATTGCTTTGGTAGTATGTATTACGGAAGGTATTCCTGTTCAGGATATGGTAACTGTGAAAAATTATTTATTGGGTTCTAAAACTCGATTAATCGGGCCAAATTGCCCTGGTGTTATCACCGCAGGAGAAGCTAAAGTGGGCATCATGCCTGGCTTTATTTTCAAACCAGGTAAAATTGGTATCGTTTCAAAATCTGGAACACTTACTTATGAAGCCGCTGATCAAGTAGTAAAAGCTGGATTAGGCATAAGCACTGCTATTGGTATTGGCGGAGATCCAATCATTGGAACCCCTACTAAAGAAGCTGTAGAATTATTAATGAACGATCCAGAAACAGAAGGCATCATCATGATTGGAGAAATTGGTGGAAGTATGGAAGCCGAAGCTGCAAGATGGATTAAAGACAATAAAACAAAACCAGTGGTAGGATTTATTGCTGGTCAAACAGCGCCTCCCGGACGCAGAATGGGTCATGCAGGTGCAATAGTAGGTGGAGCAGATGATACGGCAGCAGCAAAAATGAAAATCATGGCTGAATGTGGTATTGAAGTAGTTGCAAGCCCAGCTGATATTGGCAAAACCATGGCTGCTGCATTAAAAAAATAAGTTTAACCAAATGTTAATACTGATCCCGAAGCTCATCCCTTCGGGATTTTTTTATGAACTAAGCTTTCCTTTGTATCCTATAAAAAATCATTATCTTAATAAAAATAGTTGGCATGTTGAATAGAATTGTATGGGTTGTTTTTTTTATCAGTATTGCAGTTGGCTTAGTTGCTCAATCCAATCCAATAACATATGCTAAAGAATGGGCAGAAATAGACAGTTTGATTATCAATAAAGATTTACCGAAATCGGCATTGCAAAAAGTGAAAGCATTGAAATTAATTGTTGACAAAGCCAATCTAGGAGACCAGTCGATTAAATGTTTATTGTACCAATTGGGTTTAGAAGAAAAGATAACTGAGAATAATCCGAATGCCTCTTTAGAAGGCATTAAAGAGGCTTTACAAAAAACAGAAGACCCAATTCAAAAAGCAATTTTAAGTACCATACTGGCAAAACAATATTGGAATTATTATAATCTACACCGTATCGAAGTATATAGCAAAAAAAAATCCAACGCAATAGACTCTACTGATGTGAGCACCTTTGCTGCCGATCAGTTGCATGAATTGATTCAGTTCTATTTTGAACAATCCATCGCTCAAAAGAAATTATTGACAAATACACCATTGAATAATTATAATGCACTGGTATTAACCGGTACAGATTCAGTGAAATTATTGAGCCTCTATGATTTATTGGTGAATGAGGCATTGGAATATTATAAGGGAAATGATTTTGGCACACCTGATTTTGTGAATGATCATGAATGGATGAATGAAAACCTATTATCCACCACAAAAGTTTTTTTAACTACTGATTTTCCGAAAGGCAAAGGCATCAATAAAAATTGGAGAGCCGTTCAATTATTTCAAGAATTGCTAATGGCTCACCAAAAAGACAAAGATCCTTCCATTTTTGTGCGCATTAATCTGGAACGAATTGAATGGGCCAAAAGAATGGGGGGAATACCGCAGCAGGAATGGTTGTATCAAGAATCACTCAAAGAAATAAGCAACGATTTTGAGCAAGCCACAACGGCCATTCGTGTTTATTATTTATTGGCAGAAATGGAAATAGAGAAAGCAAGAGGATACCGCCCATATGGAGATACAGCCAATCGTTTTGGATACTCAAAAGCATTAGCCTATCTAGAAAAGGCAGAACAGCTATTTGGCAGAAGCGCTTGGGAAAATAATGGATTGTATCGATTAGCAAATGAAATAGCAGGCAGACAATTATTTGCCAAAATAGAAAAAATCAATCAGCCCAAAAAGCCATTTAGGGCATTGATCAATTATCGGAATACTGATTCGGTGTATGGTAGAATCATCAAAATTGATCCCTTAAAATGGGAGAAAAATCATAGTAACAGCACCCCATTTTGGCAATCGTTAACGCAGCTTTCAACTGAAGCTAACTTTAATTATGCATTGCCTGCTTCAACCGATCACCAACAACATGCAGTGGAAATAAAAATGAATGCATTGCCAACTGGATCCTATCTGCTCTTATTAAGCTCAGGCAAACAATTTGACACCAGCAAGGATCATTTATCTGCCAATTATTTTAGCGTATCTAACCTCAGCTATTATAGAGATGGAAGCCAATTTTTTATACGCAATATAGAAACAGGCAAACCGATTGATGGGGCTTCTGTGAAAGTGTTTATCAAAGATTTTAATCATTTATCTGAATATAGTAAAACAACCAGCGACAAAAATGGATTGTTCAAACTGAAAAATCCAGTAAAAAAACAACCTGCTTTTTGTTTTGAAATTAAAAAAGGAAAAGAATATTTATTCAGTACAGAAAACGAATACCTCACATTTGCCGAAGACATCAACCCTCCGATTGAAACAGTAGATGATGAAATAGCCAACCAACAAAACAAACAATTGTTTTTTTTCACCGATCGCTCTTTGTATAGACCAGGACAAACCGTTCAATTCAAGGCCATTGCTATCACTAGAGGAAACCCCAATATTCCTTCCAGTAAAATATTTCTTTCAAATACACCAATAAAATTCTATCTAAAAAATACCAATCAGCAAACAATTGATTCCGTTGAATTAACACTGAATGAATTCGGATCGGTGAGTGGAAAATTCATATTACCCGAAAAGGGTCTGTTGGGCAATTTTAGGATTGAAGCGCCTTTATTCAAATATTCGAATACTTATTTTTCTGTTGAAGAATACAAGCGCCCTTCTTTTAGTATTTTATTTGATCAAAATAAAAAAGTTTACAGATTCAATGACTCGGTTATTGTAAAAGGAAGGGCGATTGCATTTGCCGGAAATGCAATAAATAATTCAAAAATAAAATACAGCATTAGTGAGGTTAATCATACTATACAGCCACTAGGTAGAAAATCATATCCTTATAACAATCCTTTAAATGCCAATTTGATAAATGGGGAAACCACTAGCAACGCTGATGGTGAATTCATTATTCCATTCAAGGCTTTGTTACAAGGAAATTTTGCCAATCAATCCATTTCATATTATACCATTGAAGCTACGGTTACCGATTTAAATGGAGAAACACATAGCAACAAAACTATAATCACCGCTAGTAATAAACCTATTCAAATTCGCATCCAGACACCAGAAATAGTAAATAAAAATGGTTTCCGAACAATTTCCGCAACTACCAGCAATGCAATCAATCAACCTACAAATGCTTCGATCAGCATTTCGCTTTATAAAATAGAAGATCCTGGTTTTCTACACAGACAAAGACTTTGGCAAAGACCCGATCAGTTTATTTTATCCGAAAATACTTACCACAATTATTTCCCTGATGATGAGTACAATGATGAATCCAATAAAAACAATTGGTCATCGGTTAAAATCGGCTTAGCTGATTCCATGATTCACACATCTTCCAAACCAACCATTTCCATAGAAGATGGGATGATTGAATCGGGTATATATAAAATTGTAGCAAAATCTACGGATTCTTTTGGGGTAGTATCAACTGCAGTACAATTTGTTCAAGTATACGATAGCACCAAACCCAATATGGGATTGAATGCGCTTCATTTTTTGCAAAGCAGCGTGATAACGACTCAACCCAATGATACTGCCCGATTTTATACGGGTTCCAGTGCCGCCGCATCTATTTATTTAACGAGAAAAACAAGGAGTGCCAATGAAACAACTGCTGGATATCGTTTTTTACAAAAAAGTGGAATAGCACAATGGGAAATTATTCCTACCGAAAAAGAAAGAGGCAATATTATTATCAATGATGCATTTGTGTACAAAGGAAGATTGTATACCCAACAATACAGAGTGGAAGTGCCGTTTAGCAATAAAAAACTCAACATTGAATACGAAACTTACAGAAAAATAAATGAGCCAGGAAAAAAAGAAGAATGGAGCATTGGTATATCCGGATCTGATGGCCCATCAAAAGCAGCAGAATTATTAACAACTATGTACGATGCTAGTTTGGATGATTTAAACACCCATCAATGGTACTCACCCAATTTATGGAACAGCATTTATTGGACAAATAGTTTCAGCAGTACTCAATTTGGCATAGGTCTATTCAATGAATTTGAACAAGAAAAAAAATACAGCGCAGCAATAAAATACACTAAAAATACATTGGCCACTTCTGCATATAATTATTTTTTGGGGAAACTCGACCAAAGAAGAATGTATAAGTATTTCCCCTATGAAAATAATAAATTATTTTCTACAAGCCTCAACGAAACCGTGGTTGCTAGAGATGCGCAATCAATAAAAATCAGGGGCACCAATACCATTGTTGAAGAAGATTACGACAAAGTATACACCCATGTTGATCTCACTGATCCAATTACAGGCAATAGAATAGTTGATGGCAGGATAATCGACAATGGAAATAATACACCAGTTCAAATCAGAAAAAACTTCAACGAAACAGCTTTTTTCTTTCCGCAATTGTATGCAGACAGCGCAGGCAAATACCGCTTTAGCTTTACGCTTCCTGATGCAGTTACCAAATGGAAATGGATGAGTTTAGCCCATACAAAAGACGTAGCGTTTGGATTAAACTCAGAAGAACTATACACACAAAAA
>CANGTR010000113.1 GCA_947456855.1 Sphingobacteriia bacterium
TAACGGGCAGGCATTTTATGATTGCAAACAGTGCTTTGTGCAATTTCGCATTCATGATGCGGAAATTGTAAATCCATTCCGCCACCATGTATATCAAACTCATCTCCTAAATATTTTGTGCTCATTGCAGAACACTCTATATGCCATCCTGGAAAACCTTCTCCCCAAGGGCTTTGCCAGCGCATAATGTGTTCGGCAGGGGCCTTTTTCCAAAGCGCAAAATCATTTTTATTTTGCTTTTCGTCTTGATTATCTAGCTCACGTGTGCTTTCTATCTGATCTTCTACAATTCTGCCACTCAATATTCCATAAGGCTGTCCTTTTGCAGAAAAATCAGTATTGTATTTTTCTACATTAAAATAAACCGAACCATTGGCTTCATATGCATAGCCATCTGCAATGATTTTTTTGATCATTTCAATTTGCTCTACTATATGGCCCGTTGCTGTTGGTTCGATACTTGGTGGTAAATTGTTGAATTGGTTCATGGCCCAATGGTAGAGATTGGTGTATTTCTGTACCAATTCCATGGGCTCTAATTTCTCTAAAATTGCTTTTGTACTGATTTTATCTTCTGCTTCTCTACCTTCTTCTTCAAAATGCCCGGCATCGGTGATATTTCTTACATAACGCACTTTATAGCCCAAATGCATAAGGTATCTGTACAATACATCAAATGTAATGAAGGGTCTTGCATGTCCTAAATGACTTTCTCCACTCACTGTAGGGCCGCACACATACATGCCCACATAGGGCGGGTTAATGGGTTTAAACAGCTCTTTTTGTCTTGTTAGAGAATTGTATACTTTAAGTGACATGAACGCGAAAGTATTTTATTTTTTTAAACGAATATCAGCAAGTAGCATAATATGATCACTTAATGCCTCATCTACCATGTCGAATTGCCTAATTTCAAATTGCTTGTCTGCTAAAATATAATCTATTCTTAGTGTGGGAGCCAATGAAATAAAGGTTCTTCCAACTCCAAAATCCCTTTTTAAAAAAGCATCCTGCATATCTCCTCGAATGTTAAAATAGGTATAAGAGTTGGGAACATCATTGAAATCGCCACAAATAACTACTGGATAAGGGCTTTCTGCAATTGCTTGTTGAACCATATCTGCCTGTATACCTCTTTTTTGATAGGCCCTTTTCATTTTACTCATTAAACTTTTTGTTGCAGAGAGGGCTTTATTATTGGTTTCTTTGATCTTTTCTATATCATCGTAATCGCCTTTCTTAAATTTAAATGATTGCAAATGGGTAGTGAAAATTCTTAGTGTATCCGGACCTTTTACAATATCCACATAAATTAAACTCTCTGCAAGCGGAAACTTAATTTTTCCTGTATCAATTATTGGATATTTGGAAAAAATAATACATCCGGATTGATAATCGCCTGAATTGCCTACATAATCTTTCGAAAAATAATAATTGGGATGGGTTTGCCTGAATAAATCAATATTGTTTTCAGAACGAGCTGTATTAAATTCTTGCAAACAAATGATATCTGGAGATCTTTGTAAAATAGAGGAAGCCACTTCTATCCGATTTCTTTTTTTGGCCTCGCTATTTTTAGAAAGTCCGTTGAAGCTTTGAATATTCCAATCTACTATTCTAAATGTATTTTCAGGTTTTCTTTTACTAAAACCTGAATCTCCACTCCAAGCGAAAACAACTGGAATTTGCTTCCATCCAATACATAAAGCAATCAAGGAAATCAGTGCCCATTTAGGCCTGCTGATTAGCCAGAATAAAATAAATAAAATCAATACCAATATCAAGTATGGCGTAATCAACGAAAAGAAACCATGCAACCAAAAATCAGCTGGGTTTATATAAGGTGATAATGCAGCAATCAAGAATACAAAAGCAATCAACACATTGATTGAAATAATGATTGATTTAGTAGTTCTTCTTAACCAGCCCTTAGCCATGGTTAAAAATAACAAAAAAACAGTTTGGAAATAGCTTGAAATTTAAAATGGGGATATGAATTTAGTCCTCGTCATTACTGGCTCTTTGAAGAAATGCTTTTTCTTCATCTGTTAGAAAAGAGTAGCCATGCAAATTAATCTTGTCGAGAATTTCATCCAAACGCTGTTGGGTGATATTGGCAATTTTCTCGTATGGTTTTCTATTATTGCGGTAGAAATGTTTTTCAGCCTGTTTTTTTTGTTGGTGTTTTTTTTCTGGGCTGAATAAATCGTCGATCCAATGCACCAATTGTATCATCCATGTACCCCAATCTGATCCTTTTTGCAATGCTTTCACAAAAAAGAATCCAATTGCACCACCTGCTAAATGCGCAGCGGCTATTCCTCCATTACCACTTGCCAATGAAGCAAAATCAATTGCCACAAAAATCAAGGTAAGTACCCACAAAGGAATACCTCCATTGATCAATGGAAAAATTCGATAGTCGGGTGCTAAAGTGGTTGTGGCTATTGCAATGGCCATTACTGCGGCCCCCCCTCCAAGTAATGGGGCTGTGGTGGCAATATTTCTTTCCATCGCTGGAAATAAATTATTTATTAATACAAATACCAATGCACCAGCAAAACCTCCATATAAATAAATGGGGATTAATTTATTATTTCCTGCTAGATCTTGTAAAACATACCCAAATGCCCATAACCACGCACAAGTAGACAATAAGTGCCAAATGCTATAATGCGTGAACATATGGGTGAGAATGGTCCATGGTTTTGCCAATAAAGATGCTGGAATAGCGGGCATGGTAAACCAATCGAGTATTTGTTTATAAAAGAATTCGATTGGAATATCAGATAGATAATATACTATTTTAACAAAATTGATCAATACAAATACAAGGGTATTGATGGCAAACAATAGTACCAAGGCATTATTGTCTTGACCTAATAAAATTCTCTTCGTTGATTTGTAAGAATCTGTAGACATACTAATACAACGTTTTTTTATTGGATTTGTTCCAAGTAAGTACAATGATTAAACCAACAATGGCACCTCCCACATGGGCCCAACGGGCTACATTGTCTCCAGCTGTATTCCTAACTGCAAAAATTAATTCATAAGCAAAATACATTAACCCAATCCATTTGGCTTTTACAGGAATCAAAAAATAAATGTAGATATAGGTGTTAGGAAATAAATACACAAATGCAGCCAACACACCAAAAACTGCACCACTGGCACCAAGTGTAGCGGTATTGATGTTGCGTTCGTAATAGCCCTTTAATAATTCAAACATTTGGGCACTAGAAGCGGTGTCAGATGGATTCATTTTTAAATTATCAATAACTGCTTGATTGTTTTCGAACAGAATATTGTACTTGTCTATAAAGCGAATCATTGCATTGTTAAAAGCAGCTCCACCTGCATCTTGCATGCGAACGATTGCTTCAAAATTATTGGTCAATGGAATGAATTCATAACTCAAAAACAACAAGTGAATAAGTGCGGCACCCAATCCACAGATCAAATAAAAGGTAAGAAAACGTTTAGGGCCCCACAAATTTTCCAGAATCGATCCAAACATCCACAAGGCAAACATGTTTCCTAAAATATGACCAAAGTCTCCATGTAAGAACATATGGGTAACCAATTGCCAAGGTCTGAATAAAGGGCTCTGCCAGCCATGTAATGCAAAAATGGCTTCAAAATCAAAAAATCCGTTTGGGCCAG
Organism: Sphingobacteriia bacterium; assembly: GCA_947456855.1. Taxonomy (GTDB): domain Bacteria; phylum Bacteroidota; class Bacteroidia; order Chitinophagales; family Chitinophagaceae; genus Sediminibacterium. Next base: position 3,667 of record CANGTR010000113.1, read on the forward strand.
ATAAACTGTTTTGAGCCAAGAAAAAAAGTCCGTTAATGATCAACAGGTTTTTTACAATTGCAGGTAGAATCTCAAATCTACTAGGTCTAAATTCGGTCATTGTATTAAATTAATTTCAGTTGTACTACATTTTCTATATGCAATGTATGCGGAAACATATCAACAGGTTGAATTTTTGTAACTGTATATTTTTCACTCAACAAACCCAGGTCTCTGGCTTGAGTTGCAGGATTGCAACTTACATATACAACCGTAGGTGCCGCCATTTCCAATAATTTTTTAACCAACTTTTCATGCATGCCAGCTCTTGGTGGATCTGTTATTACTACATCCGGCTTGCCATGTTTTTCAAAAAAAGCATCATCACAAATATCAATTACATCTCCTGCAAAAAATTCGGCATGTGCTACTTTATTGATAGCTGCATTTTCTTTAGCATCTTCAATGGCATCTGCTACCAACTCTACACCAATCAATTTCCTAGCTTGCTTACTAACAAACAAGCCAATACTGCCCGTACCACAATACAAATCATAAACAAGCTGACTGCCATTTAGTTCTGCAAATTCACGGGTTACCGAATATAATTTCTCGGCCTGCTTCGAATTGGTTTGAAAAAAAGATTTCGGGCTGATCTTAAATTGTAAATCTTCCAATTGCTCCATGATAAACCCCTTTCCAAAATAGGTAATGGGATTTTGATCATATAAGCTATCGTTTTTCTTACTATTGATGGTGTACAATAGGGTAGTTATCTGAGGAAACTCCTTCAACAATAAATCGAGCAGATCAATGCGATTGGTTTTATCCTCATAGGCAATTACTACATTCACCATCAACTCTCCAATAGTGCTATTTCGTACCAATAAATTTCTAATCCAGCCTTCATGTTTTTTAATATCATAAAATGGAAGGCCTCGCTCTACCACAAATGCAGCAATCCTTTTTCTTATAAAATTGGTGGGCTCGGATTGTAAAAAGCAAGTATCAATTTCTACTACTTTATCAAAAAATCCACGCACATGAAAACCTGCTGCTCCTGGTTGATTTTCGAAAGAAGCGCCTGCAGCTTTCATCCTTCTAAATTCTTCTGTTGGAATGTATTTTCTGGTAGCAAAAGTATATTCCATCTTATTGCGGTACTGTTCGGTAAAATCAGCGCCAATAATGGGTGCAATAGGTGGGAGGGCTATTTTTGCTATTCGGGTAAGATTGTCAGTTACTTGCTTTTGCTTGTAAAATAATTGTTTTTCATAGGGAAGCATTTGCCATTGGCAACCCCCGCAAACACCAAAATGTTCACAAAAAGGGGTAACCCTATCGGCAGATAGCTCATGGATATGAATGGTATGCCCTTCGGCCCAGTCTGCCTTGTTTTTAGACAATTGAACGTCTACAATATCTCCGGGCACTGCCCCTTCAA
>CANGTR010000114.1 GCA_947456855.1 Sphingobacteriia bacterium
CGAGGGTCCTTCTATTGTAAAAAACATTTGTACGCATTTAGCCAATCATCAATAATAGTATGGAATATCTATTTACAACAGAAAGCCTTATCAGTTTTTAGTCTTAACCTTATTAGAAGTATTAGGAATAGACAATGTAATATTTGTAAGTATTATTTTAAACAGGCTTCCTAAAGCACTACAACCAAAAGCCAGATTCACATGGATGGTTACTGGAAATGTTGGCCCTATCATTTTTGGTAATGATCGGTTTTGTTTTATTGGTTGAAGGATGGGATGCAGAAGGTGCGCACGAATTGCACTTGAAAAACTATGTTTATTTTGCCATGGCGTTTTCTTTTGGTGTTGAAATCCTAAATATGAAGATGCTCAAATCTAAAGCTTCCAAATAAACAAAATCGCAAGCACCCATTCGTCCATTAGCCTAAAACTGGGAGAACAATTAAAAATCAAAACCCAATGCAAAATAATACAATGGTTTGCCAAGAAATAAACCTTTCATAGGCCATGCCGCATCAAACTTTAAAAAATAACCCAATAAAGTACTTCTTGCTCCAAACCCATATCCACCAGCAAATGGTCCTAGTCCGCCAGCATCAATTTTTACAATTACAGAAGAATTAGGATCGGAAATTACATCACCCGGTCTTCTAATACCATTGTATTTACCATTCCAGGCAGTTCCCAAATCAAGGAATTGAACCAATTGAAAATTGCGAAGAAAAGCGTTGTTGATCGGCTTATCAATAAATGTAGAAAAAACTGGCAGCCTAAATTCACTGTTAATTACAAATGCATTATTTCCATTGGCTATATTCTGATTATAACCGCGCATGTTCAAAGCCAATGTTTGAAAAGCATATGATTGATCAGGAGCTGGCCTGTTTTGATCGTTGAATTTTGGTCCGAGCCAACCATCAACACCACCTAAATAATAAATCAACTTTTGAGACCCCCATGAAAAATCAGCTGCCGCTCTTCCTGCCCAAATGAAATTTCTATAAATTTTATGATAGTATCTTCCATCAAATCCAAAATTCATTGTTGGCTTACCTTCATTTAATTGTGTTTTAATAGAAGGCATATTTACATCCATGTAAATTTTAAACCTTAAACCATTCCAAATATTCTGGGTAGGATTCAAAGTGTTGTCGTGTACATATTCAATTCTTGATAAAATAAATCTTGAAACAGTGTCTTTAAATGCCAAAGCATTGGGATCAGAAAACCCTGTATTATTATCATATGGCCTTAAAATTCCACGATCAGTTCTCATTCCTAGTGTTAACCTAAAACTCTTTACTTCATTCAGTGCATATCGGGCATTGAATTGATATAGGTTAGTAAGCAGCATGTTATTGAACTTTGAATTATAAAAATTCGTAACATTACTTCTATAATAGGTTAGTCCCCAATCAATTCTTTTTTTGTAATTCTGAAAAGAGAACATTAAGTCTTTATCGGTTAGATTGGTTCCAAAACGAATGCCGGCAACAAATTTTAAATCTTCAAAAAGATCTACTACACCAACTCTAAATGTGAAATTGAAATCATTTCCATTATTCAATTGAATAGGCCCCGATCCACCAGCATAAGGTTGATAACGATTGATCAAAATATTATTCGAAAATCCACTCAAAACATAATCAGTACTAAATTTTAATCTGTAATCAAAGAATTTAGATTTTGCTAAAGTTGATGAATTGGTGCTTGTTAACGGGATCTTGAATAAATTGTTTACGCTAGAATCTGGTTTTTCATCTGCAAACTCATTTTGAAAAAAATCTTTTGTTTTTTTCAGTGTATCATTTGCGGGCTTATTGTTATAAACAATTGCCCTGCCATCATTCTTTTTCTTTTCTTCAATCGATTTTCGGGCATATTCTGTTGGCCTTGCATTTATATTGCGCTTACTTAATGCAATAGAGTCTACCTTAAGCTTATAAAGAAATTTAAAATCACCTTCTCTTCTCACCTCGCTCACTTGGCCATTGTTTCCTGCTATTCGTGTTTCTAATAAACTACTTTGATAATTGGTTATTGGAAAGGTATAAGTAGAATCTTTAAACACTTGAAAATAACTAACACTATCGGGCTCTTGTTTTTGCCAAGCCATTAAAGTAGAATCAAATTCTTTTGGAACAGGATTTCTTAGCACTTCATCTCCTATGTAGTACAGTGTATCCAATCCATTTCGCTTGGTAGCAAAAAAGCCAGCCCATCTATTGCCAATTCCATTTTCATCTGAAACATAGGTAAAATGATTGGTATTGTATTGCATAGGATAAGTTGCATTACCAAACTTTAGGTTGGTTAATTGCGCAATCTGTTTGTCTTTTCCATCATTGAGAATATCTACCATGAAAATATTGTATCGATACCTGCTAGGCAATACAGTATCTTGATTTGGAGCATTTACTCCAGGACGGTTAGAGGAATACATAATACCAACCCTATTTGGAAAACTTACTAAAGTTGGATGAAGATCATCATAAATATCATTGGTTATCTGGGTTGCTTTTTGCTCTTCAATTTTATAAGTATAAATATCGGTGCGTCCATTTTTTACCGCACTCATTACCAACGTATTGGCATCTAGCATAAAAGATGCATCCAATATTTGATCAAAGCCCTCAATGGTTTGTTTATAACGTTTGTATTTTGCAATGATATCATAAACAAACATTTTGGTTTTACCCAACTCCCAATAAATAACCAACAGCCTCGACCCTTTTCCATCCCATGCCAAAATTGGATAGCTGGGATTAACATCATTTAGATTGGTTTTTACGCCGCTTTTCAATAATACTTTTGTATCATAAAAGTTTTCGGTAAGCTTAATGCTGTAAATACCTTTTTTAAATTCCATAGCAGCATAGGTATTGCTCTTGGGGTTAGGATTTGCCTGAAAACGAAAAAAATCTTTCTTGGTTACTTCTTCTGAAACACTTAACTGACCTTTTACTTGATTGCGTCTTTGTTTTATATCATTGATGTATTTTGTTTGTTGAAAAACCATGAAATCATCTAAAACTTCTTTGAACTTTTTCTTGCAAATTTTCAAACAAGCACTATTCACATTCTTGTAAATTCGAGAAAGATAGAGCAAATAGGTAATGTTTTCTTTACGGTATTTATCGCCAATATAATTCCAAAAAGCATGTCCTGCCAATAACGGCTTTTCAAAAGCCAATTGATAGAAATTATTATATCTTCCCCCCAATATGGCACTTTTCAATTCATCATCTTTCTGCGTACTCCATGCTTGTCCTGCATAAGCTACATAGCCATCTATCATCCACTTCGGCAAATCCAATAAAGCTTGATTGCTGGCAAACTCTCCAATATCATCCCCAAACAATAAATTATCTGTTAATACCTTGGCAATACCTTCTCTTACCTGGGTGCGCAAATGGTTGTGGTTTCCATCAAAATAAACCATCAATTTATTGTTCACTAATTTGGTAGTACCCCCGGGTGTTTGAATATCTATTCCCAATCCAATATTGGTGCTTTTGAAATCATTGTAATTATTGTACACTACAATATTGGCTCTTCTTTGCAAAGAATACTCCACAAAATTCTCGATAGAGCGCAATTCTTCTTCGGCCAATTGTGCTACAAATTTTCCTAATTCTACTCCACCTTGAGCAGCATATGTATTGAAATTAGGAGACTGATAAAATTTCCAAACAAACTTTTTATGCTGTACACGGTTTCTGCCAAATTCCACTGTGTTTACTTGTGAAAACAACAAAGAAGGCATAAGGGAAAAAATAAAAAATAGGGCTTTACTAATTTGATTCAATTGCATATCCGAACTTTGACGATTAAAATTAGTCATTTACGGTTAAAAGCAGCTAAAAATAGGTTTATGATAAAGGTTAAGGTTTTCACATTTAGTCCAATTCAAGAAAATACCTATGTTTTGTACAATGAATCTGGAAAAGCATTAATCATAGACCCTGGCTGTTATTCTAGCCAAGAACAGGATACCTTAAAAGCCTTTCTTCAAAAAGAATCATTGCTGCCTGTTCAATTATTGAATACGCATTGTCATCTAGACCATGTTTTCGGCAATAAATGGGTTTACGATACCTACCAAACACCGCTTCATATCCACCCAAAAGAAGAGACCATGCTTCAATTAGCTCCTTTGTCGGGAGAAAAATGGGGCTTGCCATTTATCAACTATGCTGGACCATTGCATTTTCTCAATGAAGGAGATACCATTCAGTTAGAAAACGATGCCCTTCAAGTTATTTTAACACCTGGCCATTCTCCAGCTAGTATTTGTTTTTATTGCAAAGAACAAGGGTTTTTAATTGGAGGAGATGTATTATTTAGAGAAAGTATTGGAAGAACAGATTTGCCTGGTGGAAGCCATGAAACCCTATTAACAAGTATTCGTGAAAAATTATTTGTATTGCCAGACGATGTGGTGGTTTTTCCTGGTCATGGAATTAAAACAACCATTGGTTACGAAAAATTAAACAACCCATTTTTACAATAATTCAACTCCTAGTCAGAAGGATAAGCCTTATTGTAAGCGGTGATAAAAATAGCTCCTAAATTTTTATGCGGAGGAACATAATCATCAAATTTTTCTTTAGTAGATCCTTTAAATCGAATGGCCAAACTACTCCAAATTGCAGGCCAGTTAAGGTTTTTACCCAATCGAAGGTTTTCGCAAATCACATCTATTAACCCCTGATTAATCATACCTGTTCCGATTTGTTTTGATGAAATAATATGCGCTCCAGGACAAATGTCTAATACCTCATTCAATTTTTGATAGCCGCCGCAGCTCCCTACCAACACCAGTTTAGCGCCTGCGGGTAATTTATTAATGGTGTTTTTCAGATAATAACTATGCCCCCTATGAATGGCAACAGTTGGTTGAATTGCATTGCTGGATAAATAATCATTCAAACTATCTTGGGCTTTTTCATCCAATTCTAATTTTTCA
>CANGTR010000115.1 GCA_947456855.1 Sphingobacteriia bacterium
TACAAAAGCTGGTAAACCTTGGATCGTAAAACATACTGAAGTATATAATACTCTTATAGAGGCAAGAAAAAGAGAAGCTGCAATTAAAAGAATGAAAAGCAGAAAATATATCGAATCTCAAATAAACTCAAATAATTGAGCGCCCCGATGCATCGGGGAGGTCGTCGGTTCGACCCCGATACTCTCCACATTATTAATACAGCCCACAGCAATGTGGGTTTTTTTATGCCCTATATAGTTTACATATTATACTCTGCAACTTTAGATAAATTCTATACTGGCTCTTGTCAGGATATTGATACCCGAATCCAACAACATAATGATGGAAGAAATAAATCTACAAAAGCTGGTAAACCTTGGATCATAAAATACACTGAAGTATATAAGACGCTTATAGAGGCGAGAAAAAGAGAAGCTGAAATTAAAAGAATGAAAAGCAGAAAATATATCGAAGCTCAAATAAACTCAAATAATTGAGCGCCCCGATGCATCGGGGAGGTCGTCGGTTCGACCCCGATACTCTCCACATTATTAATACAGCCCACAGCAATGTGGGTTTTTTTATATCAACACTAATTCATTTTCTTCCACCTCAACAACGCTTCTAAATAATAGTAATCCGCATAAATAATCGGCATATCAACTTCTTTGTTTTTTGGCTTATTACCTGTTGAATGCAATAAAATAGCATGATTTTTTTTCCCACTTAAATAACGATCACTGGATAATTCTTCCAACATTTTGATAGCCGTGTTTTTATACTCGGTTTTCAATTGAACATCTTTACAAAATGTGGAGAGCTCTAACAAGGCAGATGCTACTATAGTTGCAGCAGATGCATCCCGTGGCGCATTGGGAATAGCAGGATCATCAAAATCCCAAAAAGGAATTTTATCCTTAGGCAACCTTTTTAAAAAAATATTGGCTGCATTAATTGCCGTTTGCAAAAACGCCGGATTTTGGGTTTCACGATAAGTCATGGTATAACCATAAATGGCCCAAGCCTGTCCCCTAGCCCACATGCTATTATCTGCAAAACCTTGATGTGTTACGCCTTTAAGTAATTTACCTGTTTGATCATCATATACAGCAACATGGTAAGTGCTAAAATCGGGGCGGAAATGATTGTTCATGGTAACAGTAGCATGTTGCACTGCTAAATCATATAATTTTTTATTGCCTCCATTTTTTGAAGCCCAGAATAGTAATTCTAAATTCATCATATTGTCTATGATGGTATTATGCGGCCAATTAAAATCTTTCACCCTATTGGGCCATGATAAAATAGTGCCCACTTTTGGATTGAATAATCTTGCCAATGAGTCTGCCGCCCTAAGTAACATTTTCTTATACGCTTCATCACCTGTTAATCGATACCCATTGCCAGCACTGCAAAAAAACTGAAAACCCAAATCATGATCGTGTACTGGCCTATCGAGTATAGCAGTTAATGCATTAGTTGATTGCGCTGCTTGCTCCCTCCAATAATTGTCTTTAGTTGCTTCAAATAAATACCATTCAATGCCTGGCCAAAAACCACTTCGCCAGTTGTATACATCATTATTGGTCCATTGAGTTTTTCCCTTATCAATTAATACAGGCATGCTTGCTTTGGGCGCATTTTCAGCAACAGTTAATCTTGCTTGCTGATTGGCATATTGAATAATTTTTGTTGCAGGAATTACCTGACTAAAGCTATCATTCGTTTTAAATAAAAACATGAAAAGAATAACACCAGAAATGATCTTATTTGCCATTATCGGAGGTTTTTTTGATGAAATAAATATAATACATAACCAAGAAATTGGAACTAATATACTTGCTAAAACAAAAAAAGACAAATAACTCACCTGCGTAATAAAAGGCACTAATAATGTGGTTATCAGGGTTCCTGCAACTGCAGCAGTTCCGCTCATTCCAGAAACAGTACCAATATTTTTACCAGAAAAATAATCTGAAGGCAATGTTTGTATATTCCCAATAAGAAATTGAAATCCAAACAGCGTTGCACTGATTAAACCAATAGCGAAGCTGATATGCATTTTTAATTCTTCCAAATACAAAGCAAATAAACCCAATGACACCAACATAATTACACTTCCAATAGTAATGGCTTGTTTTCTAGCTTTTGCTGAATCCATCCCTCTATTAATTTTATAAGAAGCGTAGTATCCACCTAATAAACCACCAATAGCCGCAAACAAATAAGGAACCCAAGCAAATGCACCTACTTGTTTAATATCAAAACCAAATTGTTCTTTTAGGAAAGTGGGTAACCATGTTACAAATAACCACCATACGGGATCAATGAATAATCTGGCTGTTAGAATACCCCAAGTATTTTTAAATTGAAGCAATTGTTTCCAGGAATAAATTATTTCGCTTTGATTTTCTTCGCCATCCTTCTTATCATTAATTAATGATTGCTCTTCAGGTGTAATCCATGGATGTTTATCTGGTGTTGCCTTATTAATTACCAGCCAGGGTATTAACCATATTATACCTAAGCCCCCAATAACAATAAAAGTTGCTCTCCATCCAAATGCCAAATACAATGCTGCAATAAAAGGTGCTGCAATAACCGAACCAAGCGATGCACTGGCGCCAAAAATTCCTTGTGCAATTCCGCGCTGTCTTGCAGGAAACCATTCTGCGTTACTTTTTGTTGCGCCAGGCCAGTTGCCTGCCTCACTTAATCCTAGAAAGAATCGAAAAATACTAAATGACATCACTCCTTTTGCCAATGCATGAAATGCTATAGAAATACTCCAACCGATAATTGAAACCGACATGCCCAAACGTGTACCAATCTGATCCATCATTTTTCCAGTAAGTGTTTGACCTAAGGCATAAGCAATCATGAAGAAACTAGTGATATAAGCCAGTACTTGCTTGCTATCGGCATCTGCTATACCAAAATCTTTATAAACATAAGGCCACATGATATTGATGGCACTTCGATCGATGTAATTAATAATAGTAGAAACACCAATTAACCCAATAATCCACCAACGCAATCCTTTTATCTTCATGATTTATGTTATTGTTACTATGATTTAAAAAATATTCTAAAAGTCTACCTCAGTTGAGATTTAAAAAATTGAAGCATCTGTGATTTCATTTCTGCTGAAACCATTTTATAGGCTCTTTGATCCACCACATTAACTTTTTCGAAAGGATCTTTTTTATAATCATACAGCTCTGTTCCTAACAACAATTTTTCATCGTAAGGTTGTGTACTTCTGTAACCATTGGTCATCCATACTGTATATCGATAATTTTTATTTCGAATAGAATATCCCATCACTTTGGCTTCTGCATAACCCTGACGATCTGTTTCTACTCCATCAGAACTTCTTGGGTATTGACTGACAGAAAATTCTTTGACTTTTGAAGAAGGGTTTTTCATTAATGGAACTAAACTTTTTCCATCTAAAATAGCAGGTATAGACAATCCTGTTAGTTCACAAAGTGTTGGAAAAATATCAATATGCTCAGTTTGAGAATTGGTTATTGAAGAAGCTATTCCAGGTGCAGCAATAATCAAAGGAGCCCTAGTAGCTTCTTCAAAATTGGAATGCTTACACCACAAGTTATGATCTCCTAAATGCCAACCATGATCTCCCCATAAAACAACGATTGTGTTTTTAGTTAAGCCCAAAGAATCAAGCGTATTTAATAATTTACCTACCAATGCATCCGTATATGAAATAGCCGCATAATAACCATGAATCAATTCTTTTTGCTTATCTTCTGGCAATGTGATTCCATATGGTTTTTGATCGGTAAATGAGGTTAATGGAGGAATGTCGGTATATCCTCTTAGTTCTCCAGAATTATGATATGCTACTTTTACAGGATTTATGGATTGTTCTTGAAATTCAGCCAAAGGCATATCTTCTCTTTTATACAAATCCCAATATTTTTTTGGAGCAACAAAAGGTAAGTGTGGTTTTGCAATACCCACAGCAAAAAAGAAAGGCTGGTTGGTTTTGCTTAACTGAGCTAGTATATCTCTTGCTTGCAAAACATTTGCTCCATCGGTATATGCATTATCTGGAACGTCTGCATTTTCGATAGAAGGCTTTATTTTTGTGCCAACAAAATCATTCGCTTCTGCTTTTGTTTTTCCATCAATAATTGCTTCTTTGTAATATTTAGCTACTAATTCTTTTGTTTCTTTTAACTGGTATCTTTCTAAAGCAGGTTCTCCAAAAGCAGCTGGATAATATTTTTTATCTGTCTTATAATAAGGAACAGACCAAGACGGTTTGTCAATATCTTTATCTACACATCTTACATCGTAAACCTTTCCAATTCCTTGTGTTGAATATCCTTGCGAACTAAAATATTGAGGCAAACTTAAAATATCAGGATTTACATCTCTCATTTTTGTTTTAAGATCCCACACTTTTGTATAATCAGGACGCCTCCCAGTCATTAAGCTAGCTCTTGTAGGACCACAAACTGCTTGTTGAACATAGTTACCCATAAAAATGGTACCCATTTTTGCCAATCGATCAATGTTGGGTGTTTTGATGATTGTATTGCCATAACAACCTAGTATTGGCTTTAAATCGTCAATTGCAATAAATAGCACATTTGGCTTTGTTGATTGTTGTGCAGTTACAGATACTGATGTTAAAATCAATATCGAAAAAGCTAAAATTATTTTTTTCATCTCAATAAAAATTGATTAATTATTCAATCCATATGATTGGGTTCCTAACTGGGAGATTTCTAATTACTTCTTCAGTTTGAGGATCATGATCTAATTGCTTCCAAGTGTTAAACCAATCTTTATTATCATGATGAATATAACCAAAGAGTAAGAAAGGATGCGCCACTGGCCAATCTTTCCAATACATTACATCTTGCTGA
>CANGTR010000116.1 GCA_947456855.1 Sphingobacteriia bacterium
GCTTCTGGAAAAACCAATATCATTTCTCCGAAAACGGTGGTGATTGGTGATCTGCGTTTTTTAACCGAAACACAAAAAAACAATGCACGCAATACCATGCGGCAAATTGTTGCACAAAATTTACCGGGTACCAAAGCGAGTATTCGTTTCAGAGATGGAATTCCTTCGATGGAGCCAACAAAGGGCAACCAAGCATTGGCAGATATGTTGAGTAAAGCAAGCGAAGACATGGGATTGGGTAAGGTTGTTGCAGGAAACCCAGGCAGCAGAGGCGCTGGTGATATTTCTTATGTTGCTGCTTATTTAGATTGTTTAGATGGCCTAGGTGCATCGGGGAAAGGTGCGCATGCTCCAGGTGAAGTACTGAATACCAAAGAATTTCCTGTTTTGATGAAACGCGCTACCTTATTAATTTATAGACTTACTAAATAGTTGATGAAAAAATTATTGTTCTTACTATTTGTGATGATCTCGGCGATTCAATTGCATGCAAAATCTTTGGGCAGATTAGGTAATCCTAAAGACACCATTACTTCAACAAGTGCAGGATATTTACTAGCGGGAGGAAGTACTGATGTAGATGAAGCCATGCGTTGGTTTTTACAAAAAAGTGGTGGTGGAGACATTGTAATTATAAGAGCTTCCGGCGGCTCGGGTTACAACGAATATTTATATAAACTTTTTCCAGTCAACTCAGTTGAAACACTATTGATCAATAGCAGAGAAGAAGCCATGCTTCCTGAAACTGCCAATACGTTAGCCCATGCAGAAGCAATTTTTATTGCAGGTGGCGATCAATGGAATTATATTAATTATTGGACCAATACACCCGTTCAGTCTGCTTTGAATGAAGCGATCAAAAATAGAAATGTTCCAATAGGTGGTACCAGTGCGGGGTTGGCCGTATTGGGTCAATTTGTTTTTGATGCAAAAATGGATGGAATTAGTTCGGCCGAAGCGTTGAATAATTTAGCATCTCCAAAAATTTCGATTAGCAAAAATTTTGTTGAAATTGATTTATTAAAAAATACCATTACCGATTCGCATTATTCTCAAAGAACAAGAATGGCAAGACATATTGCATTCTTGGCAAATATTCAAAATCAATACGGCGTAAAAGCAAAGGGAATTGGGGTAGATGAAAAAACGGCATTGGCTTTGGAGGCTGATGGATCAGGAAAAGTATTTGGAAGTTCTACTATATATTTTTTAAAAATCAATTCTAAAAAGAAAGCAGCGATGACCGATCCGGTTGCTGTTGTTTTTGCTGTTAATGCTAGCAAAGAAGGAACTCCGATTGAATCACTTGATGATTGTTTTAAAAAGGGAACTGAATATTTTTCAATTAACAATAAGCAATTAGTAAAGCAATAAGGGAGGTAGTTCCTTATTACTAAATACCCAACTTATCTGCAATACCTACCCCTAGCCCAAATAATCCAGCCATTATTGCTAAATGCGCAACCAACCAAAATTTTTGCCAGCGGGGTCTATCTTCCCATTTTTGATCTACATTAAATGGATCGAATATGAGTGCTATGCCCATATTGGTTGCCGCATCAATATATCTATGCCCAACAATAATATAATAGGCAGATAGTAATAAAAATCCGCCATATAAAAACTTGTTATAAGGAGTTTTCATAATTTATTTTTTCTATTGGTAGTGTTTTTTTTAAAATATTACACAGTTTAAATAAATAAATTGGACCCATTAAAAAGCTTCTTGTAAATTAAAGTAGATGGCGCTATTTCCATTTCGGCCTATTCCATAATCGATGGCAATATTGGTGTTGGTCTTCTTATCCATTTTAATTCTAAACCCTAATCCATAGCCGGGCGCAAAATTATCTCCCAGTTTTTGTTTGTACAATTGATTGCTTGCCGTAGTTAGGTTAAAAAAAGCAACAGCCCCAAACAAACCATTAGCAGTTAAAGGCATTCGATAAGCAGCTTCTCCATACCAAAAATTTTCTCCACGCAATCGGCCTTGGATATATCCTCTTCCCGAACGATTATACATATCCCAGGTAATAGAAGGTAAAGCTAGATAAGGCAATGTTCCACTAGTTTGAAACTGACCCCATGTCCACAAAGCAATAGTATGTTGTTGTTGAACGGTTTTTCGCAATGCAAAATAAGTACGGTATTCATAATACAATGAGCTACTGGCCCTGGTACTTAGTAAATCAGGATTCAATCTAAAACTCAATTGCGCAAAACTTCCATTCATTGGATTCACTGCATTGTCTCTGCTATCATATAATCCATTAAATGTTATACCCATTGTATGATACCTGTTTATGGGTAAATTATTATCAACCGAATAAGTATAATGAGCTGTTTTGTTGATGCCTGGTAAAACCGTGTCTAAGTTTTTATCATCGATTGCAGTATGCCCATCATAATTAATTCCAATACCAGCATACCATCTGCCAGCAATTCTTTTGTATACATTTTGATAGAGTCTCAAATAATTAAAACTCATTGGTTGTGCCCCTTCTGACCCATCTTGCCCGTTCATAAAATTGATTCCAAGTCCGTAAGTGGGTTGCGAAAAAATAAGAAATCGGAAATCACTTTGTAAAATCCAATTATCATTGGGCATATAAACAGTAGCCCTTGCATTAAAATTGATTTGCTTTTTGGTAGTCACTGATACATTGGCCAATGCCGATGACACATGAGTTGTTTTTTTATTTCCAGTTAGCATACCAGCACTAACCCCTACGCCAAAAACCATACCCAAGGCTGGGTTATAACCAATAATAGGCAAATAACTTGGATAGAGTTTTTTAATCACCAAACTATCGGCAAGTACTGGTTTTTTTAATTTCTTTTTTGCAAATAATACATCAACAATATCTTTTTGAGGAACCAGGCTGTCTTGCCCTACAATTGTATTTGACTGTAGTAATAATGAAATGAATAAAATGATGTATACTGAATTACGCAATGTTGTATATTGTTATGAATTATAAAGATACTATTTACTAAAGCAAATCTTTTATCTGTTTTAAAAACTGGTTTTATGAAAAAAATAATTGTTGCTGGGTTTCTATTATTACTATTACAAAGCAATGCTCAAGTATTACCGTTGCGCCAACAAGCAACAGTAATTGATGAAGTATTATCCGATAGATTAAATAATTTACTACCCAGCTTAATGGAAAAAACCGGGATAGATATGTGGGTGTTGATTACCAGAGAATACAATGAAGATCCAATCATTAGAACCATGATCCCTGCAACTTGGCTCAGTGCAAGAAGAAGAACTATTTTGGTTTTCTACTATAATCCAGCAACCAAAGAATACACCAAATCGGCTGTAGCGCGTTATAGTGTGGGTTCAGAAATTAAAGCTGCATGGGATATGCAACAATACCCCGATCAATGGGATGCGCTCAATGCATTAATCAAAAAACATCAACCGAAAAAAATTGCAGTGAATACTTCTGTAGATTTTGGTCATGCAGATGGATTGGACCATTCCGAATATGAAACATTCAAACAAAAACTACCTGCACCATTTAATACTCGCATGATTTCCGCTGAACCACTCGCAGTTGCTTGGCTCGAAACAAGAACCGAAAGAGAAATGCAATTTTATCCTCAACTCATTAAAATGAGTAAAGATATAATTGCAGAAGGATTTAGCAGCAAGGTAATTACACCAGGTATTACCACTACAGAAGACTTAGTATGGTGGTATCGACAGGAAATTATTAAAAGAGGATTTACTACCTGGTTTCATCCATCAGTAGAAATTCAACGCAACGACAATGTTGAATTTGATCACTTAAAAGCATTTACGAGCAAAGGATATAATGGAAAAGATATTATTATGCAAGGAGATTTATTGCATGTAGATTTTGGTATTACTTATTTAAGATTAAACACCGATATACAAGAGCATGCTTATGTATTGAAACCAGGTGAAACAGCTGCACCTATTTATTTACAAAAAGCAATGGCAATAGGAAATCGATTACAAGATATTCTTACTGATCAATTTAAAGAAGGTAGAACCGGTAATCAAATCTTAGCTTCCGCACTGGCCCAAGCAAAAAAAGAAAATATCAATGCTACTATTTATACGCATCCAATTGGCTTTCATGGTCATGCAGCCGGACCTGCCATTGGAATGTGGGATATGCAAAGCGGCGTACCTGGTACTGGTGATTTTCCCATGCATTTAAAAACGGCTTATTCCATTGAATTAAATGCAGCAGTAGAAATCAACCAATGGAAAAAAACCATTCGCATCATGCTAGAGCAAGATGGTTATTTTGATGAAGATGGTTTTCGCTATATCAACGGAAGACAAACTGAATTGCATTTAGTGGGTAAATGATAAATTGTTTAACTATTGCTTTATTGCTTTTCATAAAAACGCCAATTGGTTTTAAAATCTTCTGTAAGTGGTTGCTGTGTAAGTATGGCCCTTACCATCTCAACAGGCATGGCGTTTAAACTCAATATTGCATCATGAAATTGTTTATAGCTCATTTTCTTGCTGTCTACCAATTCTTTTTTCAATGCATAAAATTGACGGCCCCCTGTTAAATAAGCCAACTGGTATAAAGGAGGATATTGCCCCGTGAACGAACGCCTTACTTCTCCTTCTGCATTTGCACGTTCATGCCCAACACGATCAACTAAAAAATCGATGCACTGCTGTGGGGTCCATTTGCCTGTATGATAATTGAGCGAAAAAATTATCCTTGCACAACGATGCATATGCCAGAACAGCATACCAATTCTATCTTCTGGCGATTTAGCAAATTGCATATCCCATAAGATCAATTCCCAATA
>CANGTR010000117.1 GCA_947456855.1 Sphingobacteriia bacterium
ATAGAATCCTCTCTATTGAGGTTGAGGTTGAACTTGCCATCCAACACTTCTTGTACATCAAAGCCAATGGTTTCGGGGGTATAATCAGCCTGAAAGCGCCTGATCATCGCACGATTGGTATAGGCGTATTCCCTTGGTTTTGAGAGTAATAACAGGTCTTTTAGTGTGGATGTTTTTTCGATAGAATAATCGCCTTGGTAATATACTGCACCAGTAATGGCTACCCTGTTTTTATAATTATTGCCAATTTCATCAATCAGTATTTGATCTCCAGTTTGCAAAACAAAGCTTTTGGCTTCTTCTGCCTTTACCGTAAATACTTCTTTCTCTTGTTTTCCAAATCTTGCCACCCTATAAAAGCTTTTATTCGCATTGTCGGTTAGGCCACCAGCATAATTGATCAGTGCTTCAAGCTTATCTGTAGTTTCTACTTCGTAGATAGCATTTCTTTTAACTGCGCCTCTTACTTCTACCCTTGCCGCATATGTGGCTACTTTAATTACATCATCGTCTTGCAATAATTTATTCTGGGTTAAATCGCCCTTGAGCAAATAATCGTACAAATCGAAACTACTCACTGTTTTACCAGAACGAATTAATTGTATATTTCTATAAGATCCTATCTTGGTTGGCCCGCCTGCTGCATACAATGCATTGGCAATGGTAGATAATGAGGAAACTGTATAAGTGCCTGGCTTGGTTATTTCTCCAATTAAGTTCACGCGAATGCTCCTGATCTGGCCTAGGGTAATTTGTAAACTGGTATTGCCTGATTTTAATCCGGGATATATTTTACTCAAAGCATCCGTCAATTTGGCTTTAGCTTCATCAATGCTTAATCCGGCAATTTTGATAGGGCCGATATTGGGATAACGGATATTTCCATCTGGCGACACTTTCATGGTCTGGCTCTTATCGGAAAAACCGTAAATATCTATTTTGAGTTCATCGCCTGCACCAAACACATAATTACGTGGTGTAGCAATATTTACATTGGGCTCAAATGTGAGATTGTCTCTGGTAAATGTTTCTGATCCAAAAATGGCAAGCCCATTGATTAAATCGGGGGCCGATTTGGGGGAAATAGTAGTTGTTGTGTTTCTTTTTGCATCTGCTGCCACCTTTCCTTCTTGCCCCTGTGTGGCCGCTCCTCCTGCATTTAAAGTACCCATTCTGGCTTTTAGCTTTTGAATCTGATCGTCACTAAGGCCTTTTTCTTTGGCCTTCATGGTTAGTTCAGCCTCGCTTAATCCGGTTAAACCCGCCTGCTGTGCATATTGCATTAATTGTGCATCGGATAGCTGATCTATGTTAACACCGCCAGGCAATTGAGCTGCTGCCATCAATACAGATAGGGTAAAAAAGAAAAGAAGCAAAACCTGTTTAATAGAGTTCGTTTTATTGCGTATCATAAAAGCAAATTAAGGCAAATAATGGTTCAAATAATCATTCAAAAAAAGGGCTCCGCCGTTCTCAGTCACAAGTGAGCGAGCATGTTGTAAATATTATAGGGATATAGAGCGTAAAATTAAACGAAAAAAATGTTATTTTATTACTCCATACATCAATATAAATAATTAATTATCAAATACATGCACTAATTAGGCGGGGGGGGGTAAATTAGATTTGGTGTACTTGAAAGAGCTGCAAATATAGGGATACGCTGCTTAGAATACAAGCAAAACATCTAATAATTGAGCGATAAATAACCAAAAGTTTTTTGAATACGTAAAAGCTTGTAGGGATATGGGTATTACTGTGCCAATTATTCCAGGGCTCAAACCCATCACCAACAAAAAACAATTATCTGTATTGCCCCGCATTTTTCATGTTGATATTCCTACAGATCTATCCAATGCCATCTCTAAATGCAAAACCGATTTAGAATGTGAGCAGGTTGGTACAGAATGGTTGATTCAACAAAGCAAAGAGCTGAAAGCCTTTGGTGTACCTGTATTGCATTACTATACTTTGGGTAAACCCAAAGTGATCTGGAATGTGGTGAATGCTATTGTTTAGCCTAACTATGCAAGTATCCTAAATGCTTATACCAAGCATTATTAGTTAGCTTTCGAAGCGTTTCTTTATCAACTTTCATAATTGAAATCATTGCTATACATGCCGATTTTAAAGGGATAAGTTCAAATTTTGCAATCTGAAAAACCACTTCTGGATCAATCCCCCTATAGTCATGCGCAATCCGGTTTCTCAAACCTCCTATTTGATCCCAAGCAATAAAGGAAATCTCTTCCTTCAGAGAATCATCTAATTTGATCGTCTCCTCACCTATTGCTAACAATAAATGACAAACTGCGTTGTAATTCATTTGATCATCTGCTATATAAAATGACTCTTTAGTTTCAAAATCACTAGTATATAGTAGAATTTTCTCTATACTCTCAAGTATTGTTAATAGATGCAGTATATTTTTATTAGAATACAAGGATTCCTTCTTTTTGAATGGATTGTTCAATGATAGGTTCTACATGATTTTTAGACACCAACTCAACCTTTTTGCTTTGTACCAATTCACTAATATATTGTTCCAAATTTTGCAGACGCATTAATGGCATTGTTCTTCCTGAAGTAACGCTATATAATAAATCGATATCACTTTCAGCTTGTTGTGTATTTCGAGCATAACTTCCAAATAATACCAAACTCTCCAATCCAAACCTTTCTTTTAAGTAGGCTTGATTTTGTTGCAACTTTTGTATGATTGAATCTGCTAAAAGCATTGTGGAAACCATTTTTTCTTATGTCAAAAGTACTATTTAAAATAATACTCACAACCTCCCATCGTACAACCCATCCTCTAACACTCCTTTTGCATCGTAAATAAGGGTGCCCGCAGCTTTATATTGCGCAAAATTGATTGCTTGAAATGCTTCGTGCGCCACAGCAAGAATAATGGCGTCGTATTGATCAGCAGGCTGGTCAATTAATTGAATATAGTATTCTGCCTGCACTTTTGCTTTATCTACCAAAGGATCGTAAATGGTTACTGCTAATCCTGCTTCGCGCAGCGTTTGATAAATGTCGATCACTTTGGTATTGCGGGTATCGGCGCAGTTTTCTTTAAAAGCAAAACCAAGAATCAACACTTTTTTAAGTTGGATATTGCCTGTGTATTTTTTGGCGAGTAATGCAATTATTTTCTCTCCCACAAATACACCCATCTGCTCATTAATTTTTCTGCCGCTTAAAATTACTTGGGGTGTATAGCCTACTTGAATTGATTTGTAAGCTAAATAATGAGGGTCTACCCCGATGCAATGTCCGCCTACTAATCCGGGTTTAAAGGGAAGAAAATTCCACTTAGTGGCCGCCGCTTTTAATACTTCTTGCGTATCAATATTCAATCGATCAAAAATTACTGCCAGCTCATTCATGAAAGAAATGTTTAGATCGCGCTGCGCATTCTCGATGGCTTTGGCTGCTTCTGCCACTTTGATGGATGGTGCTAAATAAGTGCCCGCTGTTATAACGGATGCATAGATTGCATTGATCTGCTCCGCCACTTGAAGTGTAGAGCCTGAAGTGATTTTGAGTATACTGGTGATGGGGCGTGTTTTATCTCCCGGATTAATCCGTTCTGGCGAATAGCCCACAAAAAAATCTTGATTAAAAACAAGCCCACTGCTTTTCTCTAGCTCGGGTACACATTCTTCCTCGGTACATCCAGGATATACAGTAGATTCATAAATTACTGTATCGCCTTTTTTTAAAATGCTACCGATTTGTTGAGAAGCTGCTAGCAAATAACTAAGATCGGGCTGGTAATTTTTATCTACTGGTGTTGGAACTGTTACTATGAAAATGGTGCAGTGTTTGAGTTGGGAGAGATCGCTGGTAAATGCAAGATTCAACCTGTGGCTCACTTGCAGCGATTGAATAGCTTGCGGTGAATTATTTTCTTGTTGCGATTGAGTTTCTTGCGGCGCTTGATTTGTATTCGGCGCTCCTATTGCTGCATTGATAGTCTCCGCATCCACTTCATTCGTAGTATCAATCCCTTTATTTAACTCTACTATTCGCTGCTCGTTGATATCGTAGCCAATTACTCGGTACTTTTTGGCAAAAGCTAGGGCCAGTGGTAATCCCACATAGCCTAACCCAATAATACCGATCTGCTGATTGAACATGGTTGCAAAATACGCTAGAAATGCTAAATTTACCCTATGACCTTAAACGAACATATCCATTGGTGGAAAGACGATGCTTTAAGAAGCTGGGAAACGGCTATTTTTAATAAAGATGGTAAACAATTCGTTTTTTCATTATTCGCATTTCGTCTTTCCATAGAAAAATTATTAAAAGCAATCTGGATTAAAGATAATAAAGCAGAGTATCCGCCAAGAACCCATGATTTAACCATTTTATACAATCAATCGGATTTAGACCTGCCAAATGGTTTGTTCGATTATTTAGGAACAATTAATGAGTGGAATATTGAAGGCCATTATCCTGATTATAA
>CANGTR010000118.1 GCA_947456855.1 Sphingobacteriia bacterium
GGGTATACAGGTGGAGAATTGATTCGTTTATTGATCAATCATCCTTCGGTAGACTTATGCTTTGTACATAGTAGTAGCAATGCAGGAAATTTTTTATACAAAGTTCATGCAGATTTAATGGGTGAAACCAATTTACAATTCACCAATGTGATCGATCAGGATATTGATGTATTGTTTCTTTGCGTTGGTCATGGGGATGCAAAAAAATATTTGAATGAAAATGAAATTGCCGACAGCATCAAAATAATTGACCTTTCACAAGATTTCAGGTTATCCAGTAATGCACAAATAGGCAAAAGAACTTTTGTTTATGGCTTACCAGAAATGAATATGGATGCAATCAAAACTGCCAATCATATTGCCAATCCTGGTTGTTTTGCAACTGCTATTCAGTTGGGTTTATTACCACTTGCATCAATTGGAGTGCTAGGCGATGTATATACTACAGGAATTACTGGATCTACAGGTGCAGGCCAGTCGCTAAGCAGTACTTCGCATTTTAGCTGGAGGGCCAATAATATTCAAGCGTATAAATCATTGGCGCATCAGCATATTTATGAAATAACCCAATCAATCAATCAATTACAAAAAGATGATCCATTGTCTGCATCAGGCGAAGGAAGGGGCGTGAGGTTTGTGCCTTGGCGTGGAGATTTTACAAGAGGTATTTATGTAAGTTCTATCATAGATTGTGGTTTGCCATTAGAAGAAATAAAAAATGTATATAAGGCATTTTATCAAAATGCTGCTTTTACTTATTTGAGTGATTCAATGATAGATTTAAAGCAAGTGGTGAATACCAACAAGTGTTTGATTCATATAGAAAAGCAAGGGGATCAATTAGTGGTACATACTGCCATCGATAATTTATTAAAAGGGGCTAGCGGTCAAGCTGTTCAAAACATGAATCTTTTATTTGGCTTATCAGAAAAAGAAGGGTTACAATTAAAAGCCAATTATTTTTAAAACAGTGTTATGAAATTATTTGATGTATATCCTTTAAATAATATTGCCATTACTAAGGCTTTGGGTGCTTATGTTTGGGACGACAAGGGAGTTCAATATCTAGATATGTATGGCGGACATGCAGTAATTAGTATTGGACATACCCATCCACATTGGGTAAAACGAATTGAAGAACAATTAGAAAAAATAGCCTTCTATTCTAATTCAATCATTATTCCACTACAACAACAATTAGCGGATAAATTGGCAACTGTTAGCGGGAAAAATGATTTTCAACTTTTTCTCTGTAATAGCGGAGCTGAAGCCAATGAAAATGCATTGAAGCTGGCATCATTTCATACTGGCAGAAAAAAAATACTGGCTTTTAATAAAGGCTTTCATGGAAGAACCTCATTGGCAGTAGCTGCAACAGATAATCCAAGTATTGTTGCACCAGTTAATCAAACTGATCATGTAGATTTTCTTCCCTTCAATGATGAAACAGCATTGAATGCTTATTTTCAATCAAAAGGAAATGATCTCGCTGCTGTAATTATTGAAGGTATTCAAGGGGTAGGTGGGATTAATATTGCATCAGACAGTTTTCTACGATTGATTCGAAATCTTTGTAATCAGTATGGGGTTGTATTTATAGCTGATAGTGTGCAATGTGGTTATGGAAGAAGCGGTCAATTCTTTGCGCATGATGTTGATGGGGTTCAGGCCGATATTTATTCTATGGCAAAGGGTATGGGGAATGGGTTTCCTATAGGAGGAATTTTAATAGCACCACATATTCAGCCCAAACATTTTATGCTGGGTACCACTTTTGGTGGAAATCATTTGGCTTGTGCAGCAGCTTTGGCAGTTTTAGAAGTAATGGAAAAGGAGGAGTTGATGCAAAATACAAAACGAATAGGCGATTATTTAATGAGTGAATTATCAAAAATAGAAGCCATTGAAAACATTCGTGGTAAAGGATTAATGATTGGGTTTGATGTGCCTGAACATTTAAAAGGGTTGAAGAAAAAATTGTTAGACGATTATCGTGTATTTACAGGAGAAGCAAAGCCCAATGTAATTCGTTTGCTTCCATCACTTGCTTTGAATCAGCAGCAAGCCGATGCATTTTTAACTGCTTTAAAAAAATCCATTGCTGAATTGCAGGAAAACAAATCAATATGAAACAGTTTATTTCCGTTAACGATGTAAGCAATATCAATGATCTGGTAAAACAGGCAATCAATTATAAGCAGCATGCTTTAATAGATCAAACTTTGGGAAAAGGAAAAAGAATTGGGTTGTTGTTTTTAAATCCAAGCCTTCGTACAAGATTAAGCACACAAGTTGCTGCAGCGAATTTGGGAATGGAATCAATTGTTTTTAATGTAGATAAAGAAGGTTGGGCATTGGAGTTTGAGGAGGGTGCCATCATGAGTGGCAATTCTGTTGAACATGTTAAAGACGCAGCCCCCATTTTAGGGCAATATTTTGATGTACTTGCACTGCGTACTTTTCCATCTTTAAAAAACAGAGAGGATGACTATAGCGAAATGTATATAAATCAGTTTATTAAATATGCTGGAGTACCTGTAATTAGTTTAGAAAGCGCTACACTGCATCCATTGCAATCTTTTACAGATATTATCACTATTCAAGAAGAAATGAATAGCCGAGCGGATGAATTTGCCAATAGAAAACCAACAATCGTTTTGACTTGGGCGCCGCATATTAAACCTTTGCCACAATGTGTAGCCAATAGTTTTGCCCAATGGATGAATGCATGGGGAGAAGCCGAATTTGTAATTACACACCCGGTTGATTATGAATTATCAACTGATTTTACCAAAGGTGCAATAATTACCAATAACCAAGATGAGGCGCTAAAGAACGCAGACTTTGTTTATGTAAAAAACTGGAGCACTTATACCGATTATGGTAAAGTGTATGAAAATGATCCAGCTTGGATGATGACCAATGAAAAACTACAGTATACCAATAATGCAAAAATCATGCATTGTTTGCCAGTTAGAAGAAATATAGAATTAAGCGATGAAATTTTGGATGGACCAAACAGCTTGGTTACAAAGCAGGCAGGAAACAGGGTTTGGGCGGCACAAACTGTGCTCAGTAATATTTTAAAAAAGTAGTTTCAAAAATAAACTGCTAACTTAAGTTTAATAATGGAGCAATTGTATATCATAAAAATTGGAGGAAATATTGTTGACGATGAACAACTATTGTTGCAGTTTCTTGATGCTTTTACTCAATTAGAAGGGAATAAAATATTGGTTCATGGTGGCGGGAAAATGGCCACTCGTTTGGCTGAAACCATGGGTGTAAAGCAACAATTGATTGATGGCAGAAGAATTACCGATGAAGCAACGCTAGAGATTGTAACCATGGTTTATGCTGGGTTGCTTAATAAGAAAATTGTAGCACAACTTCAAGGCAAGGCGGTAAATGCTTTAGGTATCAGTGGTGCTGATGGCAATCTTATCAAAGCACATAAGAGAAAAAAAAGCAATCATTTAGGCGAATCAATCGATTATGGTTTTGTAGGTGATGTAGATATTGTAAATACCAATTTGCTTAAAGACTTACTGCAAAAAGACATAATTCCTGTAATTGCGCCAATTACGCATGATGGCGCCGGGCAATTACTCAATACCAATGCAGATACTATTGCTCAGTCGCTCGCTACATCACTAAGTCAATTATACAAAACTGTTTTAATCTATTCATTTGAAAAATCGGGCGTTTTATTAAATGTAAATGATGAAGCTTCGGTAATTCATACAATCGACTCAGGCTTTTATAAAGATTTGAAAGAAAAGCAATTAATATTTGCAGGAATGATTCCTAAATTAGACAATGCTTTTGAAGCTATTGATAAAGGAGTTGAAAAAGTGATTATTGGTAAAGCAGAAGATTTACAAGCACTGATTAATGGCAATTCAGGTACAACAATTATACATGGAAAAGGCTGAATTATACGATATAGCAGTTGACTTATTAAAGCAACTGATTGCTACTCCTTCATTTAGTAAGGAGGAAGAAAAAACAGCTGCAATACTCGAACAGTTTTTTATCAATCAAGGAATAGAAGTTCAAAAATTATTAAACAATATCTGGGCTACCAATCTGCACTTTGATATTGCAAAGCCTAGTATTTTATTCAATTCTCATCATGATACGGTTAAGCCGAACAAAGCGTATACAGTAGATCCATTTTTACCTTCGCTTAATGATGGAAAATTATATGGATTGGGTAGCAATGATGCTGGTGGTTGTTTGGTGTCTTTAATTGCGGCATTTATACATTTCTATCCTCAAAAAAATCTGCCTTTCAATATTGTTTTTGCTGCAAGTGCAGAGGAAGAAATTTCCGGATTTAATGGAGTAGAAGCGCTCTTGCCTCATTTGCCTCCGATTAGTTTTGGTATTATTGGTGAACCAACGCTTTTGCAAA
>CANGTR010000119.1 GCA_947456855.1 Sphingobacteriia bacterium
CTCAATAGTGCCGATGAAGAAATGCGTGAATTGGCTAAAATGGAATTACCCGAACTAGAAGAAAAGAAAGATGTATTAGAAAAAGAGTTAACCAAATTACTTATTCCCAAAGATCCTCAGGATGATAAGAGTGCTATTTTGGAAATTCGTGCTGGCACTGGTGGAGATGAAGCCAGTTTGTTTGCAGGTGATTTATTGGGTATGTATTTAAGGTATTGTTCTAAAAAAGGTTGGAAAACAGCGATTGTTACAGAGAGCGAAGGTACAGTGGGTGGTTATAAAGAGGTTATCGTTGAAGTTACTGGTGAAGATGTATATGGTACATTGAAATTTGAGAGTGGTGTACATCGTGTACAAAGAGTGCCTAATACAGAAACCCAAGGAAGGGTACATACATCTGCAGCTACAGTGGCTGTAATGCCTGAAGCAGAAGAAATTGATTTCGAATTGAAAGAAAGTGATGTGAAGATGGAAACTGCCCGAAGTGGTGGAGCAGGTGGACAGAATGTAAATAAGGTAGAGACCAAGGTATTCTTAACCCATATTCCAACTGGGGTGGTCGTGGTTTGTCAAACAGAGCGCTCTCAGTTAGGCAATAGAGAAAAAGCGATGACCATGCTTCGTTCTAAATTATACGAAGAGCAGGTTCGCAAGCATGAAGACGAAATTTCTCGTCAACGTAAAACTTTGGTTAGTACCGGAGATAGAAGTGCAAAAATCAGAACTTATAACTGGCCACAAGGAAGGGTTACCGATCATCGAATTGGTTTAACCTCTTACAATCTTGATGCTGTTATTGGTGGAGATATTGAGGAATTTATTGAGGCTTTACAAATGGCAGAGAATGCAGCTAAGATGGTAACAAATAATTAATGCTCTTTTATTTGTTTTTCAAGGCTATGTAAATGCAATTCCCATTTCCAAGCAGTATCCATCATTTCTGTAATGCCATATTTAATTTTCCAGTCTAATTTTTTTACGGCTGCATCATTATTGGCATAAATAGCTACTACATCACCTGCTCGTCTTGGCCCAATTTTATAATTCAATTTTAAGCCACTGACTTTTTCGAATGTTTGAATAGCTTCTAGTACGGAAACTCCATTTCCTGTTCCTAAATTAAACACATCACAAGAAGTTTCATTTTTCTCTGCTGTTAAATATTGAATGGCCAATGTATGTGCATGTGCAATATCAGCCACATGGATATAGTCTCTTATACAGGAACCATCTCTGGTACTGTAATCATTACCATATACTGTTAAATCAGGTAATTTACCAATTGCAGATTGAGTAATAGCCGGAACTAAATTTTGTGGTTTGCCAATTGGCAGCTCCCCAATTTGTATAGATGGGTGTGCTCCGACTGGATTAAAATACCTCAATAAAATAGCATTGGTAGCATTGGCTTTGGTGAAATCTCTGATAATTACTTCTCCCATTTGTTTGGTGGCGCCATATGGGGATTCTGCAGGTTTGATAGGACTTGTTTCGGTAACAGGAATAACATCCGGACTTCCATATACTGTACAAGAAGAGGAGAAAACAATATTGGGTATACCAAATTCCTGTACACATTTCAACAGATTTACCAATCCAAATAAGTTGTTTTCGTAATATAAAATCGGTTCTTCAACGGATTCTCCAACAGCTTTATAAGCTGCAAAATGAATGATGCCATCTATATCCGTATGTTCCATGAACACGGCTTGTGTTTCATCAAAATTCTTCAGGTCAACGGAATAGTTTTTGATTTTTTTTCCGGTTATTTTTTCGATGCCGGTAATGGCTATTTGGGTAGAACGAGAAAAATCGTCTATTGAGATAACGTCAAATCCATTTTCTAACAAATCTACTATTGTGTGAGAGCCAATAAATCCACATCCACCTGTAACCAATATCTTAGCCATGCAATAAAATTATACTGCAATTTAATTCGATTAAAGCAAACTGTAGCAAAAAGATATTAAACAAATAGCTTAATAATGTAGAATACAATTGCAGCTATAATTGCAGAAATGGGTATTGTTAAAATCCAAGCCCATAAAAGGTTTACAGTTACTCCCCACCGAACTGCACTTAATCTTTTTGTTGCGCCAACGCCAATAATTGACCCCGTAATCGTATGCGTAGTAGAAACAGGAATATGAAAATGTTCTGTAAGAAATAAAGTAATAGCGCCTGCTGTTTCTGCAGCTACTCCTTCTAAAGGAGTTACTTTGGTTATTTTGGTTCCCATTGTTTTTACAATTTTCCATCCACCACTCAAGGTGCCTAATCCAATACATAAAAAAGAAGTAAATGGCACCCAAGGATATGCTACTACAAATTCATTAAAATTCATATTAATACCCTTTGTATTTTTTTCATAAAATATGATGGCTGCCCCAATGATTCCCATCACTTTTTGTGCATCATTACCCCCATGCCCTAAGCTGAATGCAGCGGAAGAAACCAACTGTAATTTCTTAAACCAGTTTTCGGCTTTGTATGGATTGGATCGTTTACAGAGATGAACAATTAAAATGGTGATAAAAAATGCAATGAACATTCCAATTAACGGTGCAAAAAAGATAAATAAAAATGTAGGAATAACTTTAGCATAATTAATCACATCAACATCTGCTACACTCAATGCTTTTGCATTGGCTATTGCGGCTCCTACAAATCCACCCATTAAAGTATGAGAAGAACTAGAGGGAATGCCAAACCACCACGTAAATAAATTCCAAATAATGGCAGCAATGATTCCAGCCAACAAAACCTCAAGTGTAATGAATTCAGCATTTACCCATTTCGCAACGGTATTGCCAATTCCAAATTCTTTAAAAATGTATTTTGATATAAAAAATGCTGCAAAGTTGAACACAGCAGCCCAAAGTACTGCTTGAAAAGGAGTTAGTACCTTGGTTGAAACAATGGTAGCAATTGAGTTGGCTGCATCATGAAATCCATTGATGTAATCAAAAATAAAAGCCAGAACAATAATCAAAATTAAAATAGTAAACATAAATCGCTAATTCTTAATTCATAATTCTTAATTCATAATTCTTAATTCATAATTCTTAATTATGAGAAGGTTAAGCGTATTTAATAATAATTGACTCAATTACATTGGCCGCATCTTCACATTTATCTGTTGCAATTTCCATTACCTGATAAATTTCTCTTTTCTTAATTACTTCTTTAAAGTCGTTTTCATTTTGAAAAAGCATTTCGATACTCATATCAAATACATCATCAGCTTGGTTTTCTATGCTGTTCACTTTTACCATTGCCTCCGTCATTTCTCTTAGATTTTTCATGTCCCTTAAACCAAAAACAGCTTTTTTAATTTCTACAGTACCTTGTAAAATAAGGTCTGCCATTTTTTGGATGCCAGTATCATTGGGATTAACACTATAGAAATTGATTTTTTTAGCTGTAGCAAAAATATAATCCGCAATATCGTCTAAAGCAGTTGCTAGGTAGTGAATATCTTCTCTATCAAATGGGGTGATGAAATTTCTACCTAATTCTGTGAAAATACGATGGGTGTTGTCGTCGTTTTTGTGCTCTAAGTCCTCAATTTGAGCCCTAATGGCCGCTCTTTTATTGACATCTGGCTCACTCACCATTTCTTTCAATTTTATACCCATTTCATGTGCTTTATCAGCTACATCTTCAAATAACTCATAAAAAACTTTGTTTTTAGGCATAAAAAACTTTCCGAATGTATTTGCACTCATAGCAGCTTGTATTTTGGCAAAAATAGGCTTCCGTACATATAGAAGCCTATTTCAACATAATTTAATAATTAGTTAATATTGAAAATAAGTAAAACCCTTTAATTAAGTAGGCAAAAGGTAATGATTTGGTGGCATTTAGTTTACAATTTGTTCATTTTTGAGTTCCATTTTTGCAGCACAGTTTATAGCAATAGAGCATATTAGTAGTTTTCTCATGCGAGCCCCGATTTCCATTGGGGCTTTTTTAATCTTTTCTACTGTCCAAAGTAAAACCCAATGTGGTTCCAATATCGAGCTTACTTCTTACATGAATGGTTTGTCCGTGTGCTTCTATAATATGCTTACAAATAGATAATCCCAAGCCTGTTCCACCAACATCTCTGCTACGGCCTCTATCAGTTCTATAGAATCGTTCAAAAATTCTTCCTAAATGTTCTTCCGCAATACCTATGCCATCATCGCTCAGTTCAATTAATACATGTTTGCCATCGGTTTTATAAATACTGGCTACTACATTACCCTCATCCTTGCCATATTTAATGGCATTTTCGAGCAAATTATTGATAACCTGTTTGATTTTTTCCTGGTCAGCAAATACGGTTATGGGAAATTCGCATCCTTTTTTGATGCTGCA
>CANGTR010000120.1 GCA_947456855.1 Sphingobacteriia bacterium
AACCATCCTTCAATTGCCATTTGGTGTCCTCGCAATGAAGGGTATGCTCCGGTTGGTATTGAAGATGAGTTGTACCAGCAATTGATGGAGGAAGATGGTACACGGCATTATAATGGCAACTCTCGGGAAATCAATCTGCGTCAAAGCGGAGACTGGCACTATATTCAAGACCCTGCCCTTTACTTTACTAAATATGCAGAAGGATTTAGCACAGAAATAGGCACTTTTTCTGTTCCAGTTGCCACAACATTAAAGAAGTTTATTAAACCCGAAGATCAATGGCCTATTAATGATGTATGGCACTACCACGACCTACATTCTAACAATCAAAACCTCGAAGGGTATTTGAGAGCAGTGGATAGCTTGTTTGGAAAAGCAGATGGAATTGATGCATTTTCGAGAAAAGTACAAATGGTCAATTATGAAAGTCATCGTGCCATGTTTGAAGCATGGAACAGTAAAATGTGGGATAGAGCTAGTGGTGTTTTATTGTGGATGACACATCCTGCATGGCCCAGCATGATCTGGCAAACGTACTCATGGGATTTTGAAACGCATGGTTCCTATTTTGGTGCCATGAAGGCCTGCGAGCCGGTGCATGTACAAATGAATTTGCATAATAATAAAGTGATTGCAGTAAATACAACCCTACAAAATTATAAATCAGCTAATCTTATTTTTTCAACTATTGATATTAATGGAAAAATACTTTTCACAACTTCTAAAAAAACAGACTTGCTTCAAAATAGTAAGTCTGAAATATTCACACCGGATTTGGTTGGTATTAATTTGCCTGAAGTGTATATGGTAAGATTGCAATTAAACGCTTTAGATGGTAAAGTATTGTCGACGAATGAATATTGGAAATCAAATAAGGAAACCGGTAATTTTCTGGCCTTCAATAAGCTGCAAGATGTTACATTAAATATTAACAAAAGCAAATCAATGAATAGCAAGTGGTTGATAGAGGTAGAAAACAAGTCAACTTCACCTGTAGTAGGCATAAAATTAAACCTCTCAGATGTAAATAATAATATTCTGCTACCAGCTTATTTCAGTGATGGGTATTTCACGCTAATGCCGATGGAGAAAAGGGAAATTGAGTTTAATTATACTGGAAATGAAAAGGCTGTTAAGATTAGAACGGAAGGATATAACAGCACTCCCAAATTTCACTTATTAAATTGAAAAAATGAAGAAGATTAATTGTCTGCTGATACTATTTATTTCGTTAGTTGCTATTGGATGGGCACAACCAACTGAGCAACTTATTAAAGTAGTGATTACTCCCAATCATGAAAAATGGGAATGTAATGTTGGCGATGCTTCAAATTTTAAAATTTCAGTATTAAGAAATGGTGTAGCTGTTAAAAACATAAAGGTTGTTTACCAGATTGGACCTGAAAGAATGAAACCTTTTGTTATTGACTCATTACAAATGTCTGAAGGAAGTTTTACCACTGCTAACTATTCGATGAAAGAACCCGGTTTTCTTCGCTGTTTAGTAACCACCACTTGGCAAAATAAGCAGTACAAAAACCTGGTGACCATAGGATATGATATGGAGAAGATACAACCTACGGTTACAAAGCCTGCAGACTTTGACGCTTTCTGGCAAAAGGCAAAAGAAGAGCTTTCGAATATTCCTTTAGATACCAAATTGACTTTATTACAAGATAAAAGCTCTTCGCTAACCAATGTTTATCAGGTAAACTTGCAAAGCTATGGTGCTTCAAGATTGTATGGCATTTTGTGTGTGCCTAAAAAGCCAGGTAAGTATCCGGCCATATTGCAGGTTCCGGGTGCAGGCATTCGACCCTATAACCCTGATTTAGAAATTGCTGACAAAGGAATCATTGTTTTCACTATTGGTATTCATGGAATTCCGGTGAATCTAGAGCCATCAGTATATAATGATTTAAATGCAGGGGCTTTGAAAGGATATTTTTTCTTTAATGCAAATAATAAAGATAAGTTTTATTACAAGCGTGTTTATATGGGCTGTATAAGAGCCAATGATTTTATTATGAGCCTTCCAGAATTTGATGGTGAGCGTCTTGCTGTCAGTGGGAATAGTCAGGGAGGAGCATTAAGTATTGTGACAGCCTCGTTAGACAAGCGAGTTAAATATTTAGCAGCTATTCATCCTGCTCTCTGTGACTTGACAGGTTATTTTAATAATCGTGCAGGCGGGTGGCCGCATTTTTTCGACAACAATAACTTGCCCCTTTATAACAATAAGGATGTGATCAATACTTTGTCCTATTTCGATGTTGTGAACTTTGCCAAAACACTAAAAACAGAAGGTTATTATACCTGGGGTTTTAATGATGAAACCTGTCCGCCCACATCTATGTATGCAGCATATAATAGTATTAATGCTCAAAAATCAACCGCGGTTTATTTGGAAACTGGTCATTGGTTTTATCCTGAACAAAAAATGCAGTTCAATAATTGGCTGATAAAAAAGTTGAAAGAGTAATTGAAAAAATCGATTTTAAACAACGCTGAAATGAGAATAGTTTTTGGCTTGCAGGTATTTATATTGATTCTTTTTGTGTATCCTGCTAATGCTCAAAAAGGATATATTAGAAATAATATATCCTACCCGCTTGGAGCTTCAGTAGATGGTAAATTATTATTAAACAATGCTGTTTATCGCAACCTTGTGGCAGCCGAGTTTAACAGTATTACTGCTGAAAATGATATGAAAATGTATCGGATTCATCCAGAAGAAAACCGATATGATTTTACTATGGGCGATTCTATCGTGGCTTTTGCAAAACGAAATAATATGCGGGTACATGGTCATACATTGGTATGGTTTTCAGGTATGCCGGATTGGTTAAAGCAATTTAAGGGATCTAACTTGAAATTTGAAGAGCAGGTGAAGCACCATATTCAAACAGTCGTATCTCACTATAAAGGGAAAATTGCTTCCTGGGATGTGGTGAATGAATATTTAGCGCATGAAAGCGATTCGGTGCGTACCTGTATTTTACAAGAGAAGATGGGTGATGATTATTTGGCCAAGTGTTTCCAGTGGGCACATGAGGCCGATCCGGATGCGTTGCTTATTTATAATGAATATGGTATGGAATGGTCAGAAAAAAAATTACAGGGTATCATCCGGATTGCCATGGATTTCAAAAAACGTAAAATTCCTATTGATGGGTTAGGGGTTCAGTTTCATTTGAAAATATTTAATTCAAATGATACGATCGTAAGAGTATTGAGGGAGTTAAGTAAAACAGGTTTAAAGATTCATATTTCTGAATTTGATATGATGGTGAATGTAGGGGAAAACAGGAAAAATGTTTATACTGATTCACTCAAGAAAGTACAACAGGAAAAATTCGTTTTTGTGTTTAATGCCTACCAAAAGGAAGTGCCTGATGCTCAAAAATATGGTATTACTTTTTGGAATGTTGGTGATAAGGATACCTGGTTAAGGCCTACCTATAAAATGATAGAATGGCCTTTACTTTTTGATGATGACTATCAGCGTAAAGCAGCTTATTACGCAGTGTTGGAGAGTTTGAGAAGCAAAAAATAGAATTATTGAATGTATGCGTTTAATGACTGGATGATAAAAACAATTGAGTAAATGAATTTTTTATAGAAAGATTAAAGAAAAAAATCGCAACTATTAAATGGTATTTTTTTTATTTTCTAATAAATATTTAAATGAAAATTAAATTAGTTTATCCTATTTATTGGCAGAAGTACATTATCATATCAACTTTAATGCTTCTAATTACTTCATTTAAAAATATCGCCATAGGCAATGAAATACCCAAGCCTGATATACTCTATAATTTTAATTCGCTTGCATCGAAGGATAATTTTATCATTCAAGGCGATGCAAGAATTTTGGAGAGAAATGGACGTACTGGCTTGAACGCCACCAGTTCAAACACTAAATTAAAAATACTTAAACATAATATTAATAATAAGAAGGGGTCATTGTCAATATGGGTAATGTCTTTGGAAGATATTTCACCCGCATGGAGTGCAGGATACTTTGGAACCGATAATAAATATTTTAATAATTTCCCTTTACTTGTTGATAGAGATGAAATGGGTAATTTTTCTGCTGCGAATTTTTCATTTCATATAAATAAAATCTGGCATCCGGGATTGACCATTAAGTTTAAGCAGGGAACAGGGCATGATATGTACAACCATGCTGCAGCCGCAGCAAATCATTCTGATTTTGAAAAATTAAGATGGTATCAACTTACTGCGACCTGGGATTTGGAACAAAAAAAAATAATGCTCTATATAAATGGAATAAAAGTAGGCAGTCATGATGTTACGGCAGAAAAATTGGAAAGGGATATCTGCAGTGATACC
>CANGTR010000121.1 GCA_947456855.1 Sphingobacteriia bacterium
CCTGCTGCAACAGTAGATTCTTCTTCGAAGGCAGTGAAAATGTGATAAAAAAAAGTAAATAAAATGAGTGAAGCGATTAATGAGGAGTTCAGAAACAGGCATTCAACAATTAACAAGGAAGGGAAACGGAATTGGATTTATGCTTTACAACCAAAAGGGAAATTGTATCAATATAGAACCTGGTTAAGTTATTTCTATTTGATACTGTTTGTTTCCTTGCCATTTATAAAGATAGATGGCAATCCAATGTTCCAGTTTAATTTACCTGAAGGTGAGTTTACTTTTTTTGGAGTATTGTTTACTCCTCAAGATTTTATCATGTTTGGAATTGGGATGTTGATTTTTATTTTATTCATCATCATCTTCACGTTGATTTATGGAAGAATTTTTTGCGGATGGATATGCCCACAGACCATTTTTATGGAAATGGTTTTTAGAAAAATCGAGTATTTCATTGAAGGAGATGGTAATAAACAAAAGAACAACAATAAGAAGGAATGGACAACAGAAATGTATGTTCGTAAAACCATTAAGCACATTGTATTTCTAGCTATTTCATTTGGAATTTCTAATATTTTTCTATCCTACATTATTGGAATCGATGGGGTATTTACTATAATGCGCGAACCGATTTCTAATCATGTGGTTGGTTTTGTTGCTATGGTATTTTTTACACTGGCATTTTATGTTGTTTATGCTTTTGTTAGAGAGATTGTTTGTACTGTAATTTGCCCCTACGGTAGGTTACAGGGCGTTTTATTAGACAAGAATTCTATTCTGGTAGCTTACAATTATTTGCGTGGTGAGCCTCGAAATAAAAAGAAAAATAGTGATGGAGCTGGTGATTGTATTGATTGTGGAATGTGCGTAAATGTATGCCCTACCAATATTGATATCAGGAATGGCACTCAGTTGGAATGTATCAACTGTACTGCATGTATTGATGCTTGTAATATGATGATGAAGAATGTGGGCAGGCCACCGGAGTTGATCACATTTGCTTCGGAAAATGCTATCGCATCTGGAAAGAAATTTGAGTTCACTTATCGAATCAAATCCTATACTGCTTTTTTAGGAATACTGATGGTATTATTGGCTGTTTTAGTGGTTACTAGAACTACTTTTGATGCTACCATTATGCGTGTTCCAGGACAAACTTTACAAGAAAATAGTGATGGAACAATTAGTAATTTATACCGCATTAAAGTAACCAATAAAAGCAATTTAACATTGGCTTATCATTTAGTAGCTGCTGATCCAACCGTAAAAATCGAAAGGATTGGCCAACCATTGGATAGTTTAAAGGGAAGACAACTCACCGAAGAAACTTTTTTCTTAAAAGTATTACCAGCAAATGTAAAAAAGCGCAAAGTGGATTTTGAAATTAAATTAATGAGCGGTACAAAACTAATGGAATCCAAAAAAGCAGTGTTTATTAGTGAATATTAATATTGAATCTATGAATTGGGGAACAAGAATTTTTATTGCCTATTTAGCAGGCGTTTTATTTATCAGTTTTTTTGTTGTAAAGAGCATGATGTTAACAACAGAAATGGCTGAAGAAGATTATTATGGAAAAGAATTAACCTATAATTCCCATATACAAGGGGTGGACAATGCAAAAAATTTGGCTCAACCAATTAAAATAAAAGATACCAATAATCAAATTACAGTGGTAATTGATTCCGCTACTGCTAGTTCAATGAAAAATGGGGCAATTCATTTTTACAATCCTGCTTCTGAAAAAGCCGATAAAAAAATGGCATTGAATGCTTCAAATGGAATTTTTCTATTCGATAAAAGCAGTTTTATTAAAGGCAAGTATATTGTAAGGGTATCTTTTGAATTGCAGGGGAATCCGTATTTTACAGAAGAAACATTGTTTATTCAATAGGCATGCAAGTATTTATCTTAACTGCATTTTTAGCCGGACTCGCCGGAAGTATCCACTGCGTTGGTATGTGTGGACCTTTGGCTTTGTCTTTGCCCTTCAGCAGATTTAGTAAATACCAGAAATGGCTGGCAATTATTTTATATAATTTAGGTAGAGTAGGAGCTTATTCAACCATTGGCTTAATAGTTGGGTTGTTAGGAAGAGGCATTAACTGGTTTGGTTTAACACAGATTATTTCTATTGTATTGGGAGCTATTATTTTGGTATCTGTTGTACTACCCAGACTGCTCAAAAAGAAAAGCATTCATATGCCTGCTTGGATCAATCGATATCAAATTAATGCATTGCAATACTTAATGAAAAAACAAACGGTTGGCTGGATGTTTTTGGTTGGAATAATGAATGGTTTTTTGCCATGCGGCCTGGTTTATATGGCAGTTGCAGCAGCGCTAGTGGCTGGATCTGTAGGCAATGCCATGCTATTTATGATTTTCTTTGGTATAGGAACAATACCTGCGATGGTTGCATTGGTAGCCATTGCACAAAACATGCCCCTACACATTAGAGTTTCTTTTCAAAAATTTGTTCCAATTGTATCAATGATCATTGGAGCGCTTTTGATATTAAGAGGGTTGAATTTAGATATTCCTTTTATTAGTCCATACTTATCACAAAACTTAACTGGTGCTACAGTAGTTGAATGTCATACACCATAATAATGTTAGATCCTTAAAAACAAACTCGATGAATGTTCTTAATATAAGCTCAACAAATAGCTACTCAATTATAATTGCGAAATCCACATTCTTTGTGCGCCTTCATTGCCCCAATCTTTTAAACCCTTTTGCAATTCTACCATCATTTGCTGGCGATTTACTTTTTTGCCTTTTTGATTAGGGCTCAATTGTGTCATACTGGGTTCTACCATTTCTAATTTAGTAGCAAACCAAGTTGTATACAATCTTGGAACAGCCAAGCCAAGAATTAATCCAGGCAATCCTCCAAAGCTTTCCGGGCCTACACTAACAGGTATTTGATCGGTATAAAAAGCTACCACATAAACGGAGTCACATATTTTGGTAACTGCTTTTCTGCATTCAAAACCTGCAATTTCGCGGGTTTCATCCGATATTTTCCATTCTAAATTTCTAACACTGTCTTTTATTAAATAAGTATTTTCGAAAATATCTTTTTGGCTACTAATGGTTTGTGTTTGTAAGTCGGTAACAACCCCATCTGTTTCAGAAGGCTTGCCACCCCACATCATGTATTTATTGTCGGGGTTTTCTTTGGCTAATTTATAAACAGACTTTGTGTTGTTAAATCTTAACTCATATGTATCGGAAACAAATTTTGGAATTACTTTCATCCTTTCTTTATTCCAAACATCGTCAGCATCATCTTCCAATGGTTTATGTTGGTTTACTTTCTTTTCATATTCAACCCTGCCAAATTGAATAAAGTTTGTTTGTGCTTTTGCAGCAAGAACTAAAATTGATAATAAAAATATATATACTGTTTTCATATTAAAATCCCATTGAAGTTGGTTTCCCGTTTTTATTAAAATTCCAGATCAAGGATAAAAGAAAATATCGTTGAATGGTTTGAGTGGTTGTTTCAGCAATAAAATTGCTATTGATTGATCTGTTGATTCCTAAGTTTTGATTTAAAATATCATTCACGTATAATTTAGCTTCCCATTGATCATTTTTCGAAATTACTTTTCTGATAGAAGAACTTAAAATATACACATCCAGTTGGTCTTTAAAAATGGCTGTCTTTTGATAAATATTTGCTTCTAGATTAATATCGATGAATGTTTTTGCCTTTTTAAATTTCAATTGAACATTGGAGTAAGTATTGTAAGACCAATATTTGGTAACAATATCAGGATTAATAGAGGAGCTTGAATGATTGTAGTCTGCACTGAAATTCATCCAAAAATTGATCCACTTGTCCGACCAATATCCTGCATTAATTCCCAGATTTAAACTGGTGTTATCTGTGGTGTTCAATTTTCCATTCACTTGATTAACGAACCTGTTTTTTCTTGGACCAACATCAAATCCAACATTTAAAGATGGAATTAAGTCGAAACCAAATCCTACACTAGAGGAAAAATTATAATTGCCTTCCACATTAATTGCTTGAGAAATTCTTCTGCCTAAATTATCAACAAAACTGGCGTTGGTAATGGCGTTATCGGTCTTAGAATAA
>CANGTR010000122.1 GCA_947456855.1 Sphingobacteriia bacterium
ACAGACTTACACAAGGCAGAAACCAAAGACCCGCTCTATTATTTAAATATCTTCTTTGGGGTTTCGTTGCTGTTTTTTGTGGTCTCTTCATTTTGGATGTTTTTACCAAACACTACCATATTTAAAAAAGGATTGTATTTTACATTAGCGGGTGTTGTATTGGTGTTGATTATGCTTTTTGTATAATCCATGGTATAGCCTGATTTTTAAATTATCAATTCTTTAAAATAATTGAATGCCTCAAAAAATTTGTGTTATTGGTGCAGGACCATCTGGTATTACCGCTGCAAAGAATTTGTTGGACGAAGGGCTAGGTGTTGTTGTTTATGACTTGGGCAGTGAAGTAGGAGGCAATTGGGTGTTCAATGAAAAGGCAGGACATAGTTCTGTATTTGAAACCACGCATATCATATCTTCAAAAACCTTAAGTGAGTATGCCGATTTTCCGATGCCCTCAACTTATCCAGATTATCCTTCGCACAAACATTTGGCAAAATATTTTCAAGACTATGCTGCCCAGTTCAATTTGTACAAGCATATTCAATTCAATACCCTTGTAAAGAATTGTGAATTGATCAATGATCATCAATGGAAAGTAACCATCGAAAAAAATGGTAAAGAAGAGCAGCATTTTTTTGATGCTTTGGTTGTAAGCAATGGCCATCATTGGTTACCAAGAATGCCCAAATACAAAGGCAGCTTTAATGGCGAATTTATTCATTCTCATGATGTAAAAAGATTTTCAAGATTTACCAATAAACGTGTTTTGGTAATAGGCGGTGGCAACTCTGCCTGTGATGTTGCTGTTGAAAGCAGTAGAGTGGCTCAATCGGTTGATATGAGTTGGAGAAGAGGCTATTGGATTGTTCCCAAATTCATGATGGGCAAACCTGCAGATGTATTCAGCACTAAATTGCATTGGTTACCTCGCCGTATTTGGCAAACCATTTCTGCTTTTAGTTTGTATTTAAGAAACGGTAAAAATACAGCATACGGGCTTCCAGAACCCGAAGGCCCTTTGGGTTCTCATCATCCAACAATCAATGAAGACTTGTTTTTCACCATCAGACATGGTAAAATAAATCCAAGAACAGATATTGCTGAACTCAATGGAAATGAAGTAATTTTTACAGATGGAACAAAGGGTGAATATGATATCATTGTAGCTTGTACTGGTTATATAATTAGCCATCCGTTTTTTGAAAAATCATTCATTGATTATTCCGAAGGAGAAGTGCCACTTTGGTTAAAAATGATGCACCCCGAAATAAACAATCTTTATTTTATAGGATTGTTTCAACCATTGGGTTGTATCTGGCCTGGTTCTGAGTTACAAAGTAAAATTATGGCGAGAGAATTAGCTGGTAAATGGAAGCGGCCATCTAATATCAAACAGTTGATCAAAGAAGAATTAACCAATCCTGATTTTAAACAAATCAATACACCTAGACATACTATTACCGTTGACTTTCATCGATTCAAAAAAAGATTGCTCAAACAATTATCTAAATAATTATTTTATTTATTATTTGAAGCAATAGGAACCAACTTGATCATGCCAATTTTATTAAACAGTTTAATAAACGGATAAACAGGATCAATCTCATACCATTTAGCTGCAAAATTAGGACGAGCTCCTGCATGATGATGATTGTTTTGGAACAATTCACCCAACATTAAGAAATCGAAAATCAATGTGTTTTTAGATTGGTCTTTTTCCTCCGGAAAATTTCTGTAACCATATTTATGACCGGCCCAGTTTACTACTGCGCCTTGAACTGGTCCGATTAAAAAATGGATGGGCAATAATAAATACATCCACCACTGTGTTGCAAAAAACACATAGAAAACAATATAGCCTGCTGCAAAAGCCAATCGGGTGATCATGCTATCTGCTATCTTATCAATTTTAGGATATACTGGAAAGTTTTTATCAAATTTCTTTTCAATTTCAACAGTTCCTTTTAATACTCCATTATAAACTTTTCTGGTATGCATCATCATGGTAAACACTTCTTTAAAGAAATGTGGAGTATGGGGATCTTTCTCTGTATCGCTGTAAGCATGATGCATTCGATGAAGAATGGCATATGCTCTGGCATTTAAATAAGAAGTTCCTTGAGTTATCCAAGTATACATATACCAGAATTTTTCCCAGAACTTATTCATGGTAAACATTTTATGTGCTGAATATCGATGCAAATAAAAGGTTTGTCCAAACAAAGAAAGATACCAATGTGATAGTAAGAAAATTATAATAATCATTTACCGCTGTATTAATTTTAAGTCAAAGATTACCCTTAATATTCAGGAAAAAAAACTTTGTTAAAAGTATCGACTAAATAATCTGTTAAGATTGTACAATTACGCTAAACATCTATTTCATTGTAAGATATTACTAGTTGGTTTATAGAAGCTATGACTTTTCTGTATTTAACGCCTGATTTATCAAGCATTAATTTGGATGCTTTTGAAGCATCTGTTCCTTCGTATTTATCAGATAAAAAAACTACTTCTGAAATACCAGCTTGAATAATGGCTTTGGTGCATTCATTACATGGAAACAAAGCAGTGTAAATAGTGCAGCCTTTTAAATTGATGCCGATATTATTTAAAATAGCATTTAGCTCTGCATGACATACATATGGATACTTGGTTGCTAAAAAATCGCCCGTTTTACTCCAAGGAAATTCATCATCACTGCAACCGATGGGCAAACCATTATACCCGGTTCCTACGATTTTCATTTGATCATTTACGATACAAGCCCCTACTTGTGTATTGGGATCTTTTGAACGTCGGCCACTTAATAAAGCAATACCCATAAAATACTCGTCCCAGGAAATATAATCTTGACGTTTTTGCAAAAATTTAGTTTTAGAGCCCTAAAATAGTACTAATTAGAACCAAAACATGTTGACTCTTGGGTTTTCATCAGAATATCCCTTCTACAATATTTGTTAAAAATTAGCCATAATGTGTTGCATTTTATAGTCAAAATCTTAAAAAAAGATTAAAAACATATCTTCGCACCTTAAAAAAAGATTAAAATGAAGAGCGGTTTTTGGATCAATAAAGCGTTGTTGATGTTGGTTTTATCTTCTTTTGGATGTTTCAACATTAAAAAGGAAGAAGAAAAGGATATTTACCCAAATATTCCCGTTGTAACTGTTATACAAAAAGATACAACCCTAGAAACAGATTATGTTTCAGACATACAGGCAATTAAAAATGTTGAAATTCGGGCGAGGGTTCAGGGATTTCTCGAAAAAATATTGGTTGATGAGGGGCAAGAAGTAAGAAAAGGTCAGGTACTTTTTCAAATTAACGATCAAGAACTCAAAACGGAGCTTGCAAGATCTAAAGCCAATGTTTCTAATGCTATGGCAGAAACAAAAGCTGCTGAGCTAGAAGTTAACAGAACAGAAGTGCTGGTGAATAAGAACATCATTTCTAAAACAGAATATGAACTGGCTGCAGCTAAATTAAAAGCAACAAAAGCAAAATTAGACGAAGCATATTCTATTCAAAACAATGCTGAAACAAAACTTTCATACACAACAATCAAAGCCCCCTTTGATGGAATTATAGATAGGATTCCATTAAAAATCGGAAGTTTAATTGATCCTGGTGCATTATTAACTACTATATCAGACATCAATCAGGTATACGCCTACTTCCATGTTTCTGAGAATGAATATTTGCAATACAAAAAATCGGTAAATAAAATAACCCATCAAATCAATCCATTACAATTGATTTTGTCCGACGCTACCGAGTACCCCTATTTAGGAAAAATTGAAACCATTGATGGAGAA
>CANGTR010000123.1 GCA_947456855.1 Sphingobacteriia bacterium
ATACTGATTTTTCTGCAAAAGGACAGCCT
This sequence comes from Sphingobacteriia bacterium, assembly GCA_947456855.1. GTDB lineage: Bacteria > Bacteroidota > Bacteroidia > Chitinophagales > Chitinophagaceae > Sediminibacterium. The sequence continues at coordinate 30 of CANGTR010000123.1, forward strand.
TATGGAATATTGAGTGGCAGAATTGTAGAAGATCAGATAGAAAGCACACGTGAGCTAGATAATCAAGACGAAAAGCAAAACAAAAACGATTTTGCCCTTTGGAAAAAAGCACCAGCCGAACATATTATGCGCTGGCAAAGCCCTTGGGGAGAAGGTTTTCCGGGATGGCATATTGAGTGCTCCGCAATGAGTACAAAATATTTAGGAGATGAGTTTGATATACATGGTGGCGGAATGGATTTACAATTTCCGCATCATGAATGCGAAATTGCACAAAGCACTGTTTGCAATCATAAAATGCCTGCCCGTTATTGGTTACACAATAACATGATCACCATCAACGGCAAGAAAATGGGTAAGAGTTATAACAATGTGATCAAGCTCAGCGAACTATTTGCAGGTACCCATCCTATTTTAGAACAAGCATATGCGCCATCAACTGTTCGATTCTTTATACTACAATCGCAATATAGAAGCACGCTTGACTTTGGCAATGATGCATTACAAGCAAGTGAAAAAGCATTGCGCCGATTAATGGATGCTTTTGAATGGTTGATGCAACAAAATGATCTGGGCGCTGCAGGTGCAGCTATTGATATTTCACTTGACGAAAAAGTAAACAAACTCATTCAAGAGTTTGATGAATTTATGAACGACGATTTAAACACTGCTAAAGTAATTGCCAGCATGTTTGAATTGGTGCCTGTAATTAATTCAATAAAGGATAAACATATTGCTTCAAATGCATTAAGTGCCGCCACAATTGCATTATTGAAAAAACAAATGAATGCTTTTATTGTAGATATTTTTGGTTTGCAAAATAGCAAAGCTGATAATAACAATAAACTAGAAGGTGTTATTCAACTGCTGATCAATATTCGCAAAGAAGCCAAAAGCAGAAAGGACTTTGTTACATCCGATAAAATCAGAAACGAACTAGCCGCTTTAGGCGTTCAACTAAAAGATGAAAAAGACGGCGGCATGAGTTATAGTATTACTTAACTATTCACCCGGTCGATATATTTTCTCTTTGTTTTTTAATACTTCTTCTGGGTAGAAAAATATTTCTTTGAATTTTCCATTAATAAATCCTGCAGCCTGATCAGTAAAATGATTGGATGCGGGATTATTGCTTTGCCCACCAGTAACAATACTCTTGGCTTTTAAGCGAGGGCCAAATTCAACAGCTGCAATAAAACTATTTCCCGAAAAACCATACCTGCCCTTGGTTCCGTTAAAACTACGGCTTTCGAATGCAGGCAGTGATCCTAATTTAGAAGTAGTTAATGCAACCGCTAAACTTCTTTTGGTATCGTTGTATTGTTCATCAAAATGTCCGGTTAATCGTTGATAGCGATTGATAGTACCCCATGGTACTTCCCAAAATCCATAAACTTTATTTAAGTTGTCTATTACAGCAGTTAATAATTGCAATTGTTGTTTGCCATCAGTGGCTGCTGCTTTAGTTAATCTTCCTATAATTTCTGTGCCTTCTTCTCTTGTTGCAGCAGGAGGTAAAAGGGTATTCATTTTTGCAGCCCAATCTACTCCCAAGGTGGTGGCAACAGAAGTGGTATCCGAAATTTTGTTCCATGCTTTTAAAAGTTCAATCGGTTTTTTTAATTTGATTTTACTAGAATCTGTTTCATCTAACTGATCGTAAGCTTTGAATAATCCTGGTAATAAAATATCAAAAGCAGTTAGATAACGGTTGTAGCCAATTTCAATGAGACCATCCAAACTAATATTTTGTTTGTCTTTTAATAAACGAATGGCATTTAGCCCGCGAGCATTTTGACCATCAGGGGCCATATACTTGGGATAGGCAGCTTTATCAGGGCTACTTTCGCCTGCGCTGGTGAATGGTGTTGCATTACAATTCTGAATCCAACCAGATGCAGGATTAATTAAATGAACGGTTTCAGACAATGGATGTATTCCCTTCCATTCTGTTGCAGATATACTTCCATCAACAGGTAATTGCCAATTATAAGATGTATCTCTTTTCGGAATAAAATTACCATGCCAATATGCAATATTGCCTTTGTCATCGGCATACACCGTATTGTTGGTAGTATTAGAAAGCCCCTCCATGGCTTTGGTATATTCTGCAAGATTATTTGCTTTTGTGGTAACCCAAGATTGCACCAAAGCACTTAGTGAACGATTGTATTCTTTTAAACTCAACCACTTGCCATTTCTTTTTGCAAGCACTGGTCCATGCTGGGTGTATAAACCAGTAAAGGTTTTAGAGAGCATTTGTCCATCTTTTTTGTATTGAATGGTAATGCTTTTTGTTTTTACAGCTCTTTTTTTATTGTCGTATTCATATGCCCATCCGTTTTTTGTAGGGGTTATTTTTTCTTCGTACAAATCTGCAACATCGGTATAACCCGATGTATGCATCCACCCACAATGTTCATTAAAGCCTTGATAAACAAAAAATTGCCCCCATGTAGATGCCCCATACACATTCAATCCTTCTTCACTTACCATTTGAGCTTCATTTCTAAAATAAAAAGGTACGTGCGGGTTGATATAGAGCATGGCGTTTTTAGATGCGCTTCTCGATGGCGCAATCGCAAATCCATTAGAGCCACGGTCTTCAATATCTTTATCAATGAAGATGGATGCAGTAGATTTTTGAATTGCTAAAGTTGAAGTGGTATTTGCAATAGGATTTTGATAAAATTGTTTGATCTCCTCCACACTAGCACCGCCCGTACTTGTAGCTGAAACAGATCCATCGGTATACATTAAATGAAACCAGGGCTCAAATCTTTTCAACACAACGGGTTGTACTTCTGGATGCTTGAATAAGAAAAAATTAATTCCATCTGCATGCGCAATCAATAGTTTTTTTAACCAGGTTGGGCTTTTGAGAAAATCTTTTTTAGCATCATTGCTATCAGCAATCAAACGCATTAATAAATCGTTGTACAAAACTTTCTCTCCCTCCATTTCTGCCCTTCTACCCAACATTTCTAAATAATTGCGTTCTACTCTTTCAAAGTTTTCTTCGCACTGTGTATACATTAATCCAAAAACAGCATCGGCATCCGTTTTTCCATAGATATGCGGAACCCCGTAAATATCTCTGATAATATTTATTTGTTTTCGCTGTGCTTCCCAACGTGCAATTTCAGTTGGGCTAAAAGTTTGAGCGATTACGCTAAATGGAATTAGTACGAAAAATAAAAATGCTTTCATAAAACCATTATAATAATGAGATAATTATTGAGAACTATTGACAGCGCTAAAAACTAATACCCCCAGCCCTTCATCACTGCTAAATCCTGTTTAACACATTCCAAAGGAGCAATGCCTTGATATGCTTCTTGTTCAATAATCAAGTGTTTTGTTCCGCCTGTTTTTAATCCTTCTGCTACCAATTCTTTTACTAGTTGTTCGCCTTTTCCAAGAATAGTACTTTCCCAAGCAGATCCTTTTGAATTTATGATTTCATCTTTCACATGCAAGGAAACAAAACGACCTGGATTGTTTTTAATGATGGCCATTGCATCGGCTTTTGTTTCGTAGAGATTACCAAAATCCAACTGCTGGGTTACTAAATTAGGATCGGTATTTTTTAAGATAATTTCATACACAGTTTCGTTACCCATCATTTGTGTAAATTCAAAATTATGGTTGTGATAGCCAAAACGCATTCCCGATTTTTTACAAAGCTCCCCAGATTTATTAAATACTTCCATATAACGCAACATATCGTCTTTGGTCTTTCTCAAACTTTCATCTAA
>CANGTR010000124.1 GCA_947456855.1 Sphingobacteriia bacterium
CCTCATTTTTTCAGAAGCCTCTAAAGCAGGATAACCAAAATAGGTTTTTCCGCCTTCTAGAGAGGAGGGGACTCCACTTTTGCCTAATACAATTGCATTGGCTCCAATAGTGAGTGTTTTACCTACCCCAACTTGGCCCCATAAGGTAACTCCATCCTCTATAATAGTACCTCCAGCAATGCCTACCTGCGCTGCAAATAAACAGTTTTTACCAACTGTAACATCGTGCCCAATATGTACCAAATTGTCCATTTTTGTTCCTTTTCCTATTCTGGTTTCTGCTGTTACTCCCCTATCGATCATACAACCAGTTCCTATTTCAACCCAGTCTTCAATTACAACATTACCACAACTCAACATTTTTTTATACCAGGATTCTCTATTTTTTTTGGTGTTATAATAAAATGCATCTCCACCTAAAACAGTGCCTGATTGTATGATTACATGATCTCCAATAATGGTATTATCTAATATGGTAACATTTGGATGAATGAGGCAATTTTTACCGATAACAACTTTTTTTCCAATAAAAACATTGGGCATTATTACCGTTCCTTCTCCAACAATTAAATCATCGGCAATTGATTTTTCTGCTGGAGCAAAGGGTCTAAAATGTTGTACGATTTTTAAATATGCATCAAATGGATCTTGAACAATGAGGATTGTTTTTCCTTCTGGAATAATTACTTCTTTTGTATTGATAATAATAAAATCTGCAGCACTTTTTAAACAAGTGTCATAATATTTTGGATGATCAACAAAAACCAAATCTCCCGACTCTACTTTATGAATTTCATTGATACCAAGTATCAAAGAATCTTCTTTGCCTACAAGTTCTGCCTGTATCAAGTTGGCAATCCATTTTACCGAAACGGGTGAGGGAAACTTCATTTATGTGGTTTTTAGCTGATTTAAAGGTAGTAATACAAAGTTTCTTGAAAATTTTTTTTCTTGAAAAAACGAGCAAAAAGGCAAAAAAAATGGTCGATTTTATTGCTCAAAAAAAGTGTTGCCAACTTAAATACGATTTGATTGATAAAAACTTTTATCTTCTGTAATGCTTTGTTAATAAGTGTTACAGAGGATTTAAAAAATTTAATGCTGGTTTTTATTGAACATAAAAAGCTTGCTATTTAGAAAATTTTTGCTTGTTTGTTTTATTGAAAATTCACAACTGCAGCTAAAATGTTAATAAAATTGTTTAAAAAAATTTTTGCATTGGTTAAAAGTCTTTTTAATATTGTGTAGGGAAACTTGTTTCCCAGTACTTACTAACCCATCCATATACAAAGTCTCGCAGAAGCGAGACTTTTGTTTTTGTAGATTTCAAACTCTAAAATTATTATGAGTCAAGTACATTTTTCAGAGCAAGAATTAATCCGAAGAGAGAAACTTGCCAAATTACAAGCTGCAGGAATTGATCCATTTCCTGCACCACTTTATCCGGTGAATATTTATTCTGTAGATATTAAAAACAGCTACACCGAAGAAACAAAAGATCAGTTAACCAATTTATGTGTTGCCGGAAGAGTAATGAGCATAAATGATAAAGGAAAGGTTTTCTTTATTAAAATTCAGGATAGCAAGGGAATCATACAATTGTATGTTAAGAGAGATGATATTTGCCCCACTGAAGACAAATCATTTTTTGATGAAGTAGTAAAACATGGTTTGGATTTAGGAGATATTATTGGATGTACTGGTTATGCTTTTGTAACCAAAACTGGTGAAACTTCCATACATGCCCAAACCATTACCCTTTTAACAAAATCAATTAAACCGCTCCCGGTTGTAAAAAGAGATGAAGAGGGCAATACTTTTGATGCAGTTACCGATCCAGAATTCAGGTATCGTCAGCGATATGCCGATTTAATCGTAAACCCGGAGGTTAAAGATGTTTTTGTAAAAAGGTCGATGATCATCAATACGATTAGGGAATACCTTAATAGCCAGGGGGCATTGGAAGTAGATACCCCTGTTTTACAGTCTATTCCTGGAGGTGCTGCTGCCCGACCATTTAGCACCCACCACAATGCTTTAGATGTTCCCTTCTACCTTAGGATTGCCAATGAGCTCTATTTAAAGCGATTGATTGTGGGCGGATTTGATTGGGTATATGAGTTTAGCCGGAATTTCCGCAATGAGGGAATGGACCGGACCCATAATCCGGAGTTTACCGTTTTGGAATGGTATACTGCTTATAAAGATTATATCTGGATGATGGAGGTTACCGAGCAATTATTTGAGAAAATTGCGATTACATTGCACGGTACCACCGATGTTGTTTTAGGAGATAAAACCATCAGCTTTAAGGCGCCATTTAAACGAATCAGTATTCATGATGCAATAAAAGAAAATACGGGTATTGATGTAAGTTCAATGGACGAAGCAGGATTGAGGGATGTTTGCAAGCAACTTAAGATAGATGTGCCTCCAACTATTGGAAAAGGAAAATTAATTGATGAAATTTTTGGAGCAACTAGTGAACACACCTATGTACAACCAACTTTTATAATCGATTACCCAGTTGAAATGAGTCCGCTTACTAAAAAGCATCGCAGTAAACCTGGATTGGTAGAGCGTTTTGAGTTGATGGTGAACGGAAAAGAATTAGCGAACGCCTATACTGAGTTAAATGATCCAATTGATCAAAGAGAGCGTTTTGAAGAACAAGTGAAATTAATGGAGCGTGGTGATGATGAAGCGATGTTTATTGATTATGACTTTTTAAGAGCATTAGAATATGGAATGCCGCCTACATCTGGTATTGGAATTGGGATTGATCGTTTGTGTATGATGATGACCAATCAAGTATCCATCCAAGATGTATTGTTATTTCCTCAGATGAGACCAGAGCGTTGGGATAATGAAGCTTAGCGGCGCATCCACAAACACCAATAAAAACGCCCCGAAATACGGGGCGTTTTTATTTTAATCTCTATAATTGAGGGCTGGTTTTCTGTCTCCCAACAATGCTTTGTATTTATAATCGCCCACCGATTTAATAAACTCTTCTTTTGATTTTGCAATCAATGCAGGATTGGTAAATAAATCAATCGCCGTTAATGCCATTGTTTTTGCTGCAACCATCATTCCCTTAGTTCCTATTTCGGTTCCACCGCAGGCAACTGCTTGCCAACTGTGTGCGGGTGTTCCGGGCACCCAGGTGGCTGCATCTAAACCAACAGTAGGTATTGCATAACTAACATCGCCCACATCTGTAGATCCTCCGCTTGCATCAATAAATCCCTGTAAAGGAACAATACTTGCTGCTGCTGCTATTGGTGGTGCTTTAAAAGTGAAAGAGTTTTGAATTTTTTTTCCAAATTCCAATTCAGTTGCATTGTATTTTACTCCACCCACTTGATCTAAATTTTTTTGCATGGCTTCAGCCAATGTTTTATTGATCAACAAATCATGTGTGCCTCCGATAATCTCATAATCAACCTTGGTTTCAGTTCCCATCGCAGCTCCATTCGCTGCTTTTACCAAACGTTGAAATATACTTGTAACCAAATCTTTTTTAGGATGGCGCACATAATAAAATACTTCAGCAAAATCGGGTACTACATTGGGTGCTTTGCCTCCTTTGGTAATTACATAATGAATCCTGGTTTCTTGCGGAACATGCTCACGCATCATATTTACCATATTGTTCATTGCTTC
>CANGTR010000125.1 GCA_947456855.1 Sphingobacteriia bacterium
CGTGAAAACAGTGGCTTCAAAGTGAACACGGCTTTTGCTAATTATTCTTGGAAGCTAACTAAAAAACTAAAACTTGGATTCGAGTTTACACATTTTGATTACTTAAGTCAACAGCCAGGTGGATTAACGGATGCACAGTTTAATCAAGATGCTTATAAGAGCTTACGCAGCAGAAACTGGTTTGAAGTGAAGTGGAATATGGCTGCGTTAAATCTTGATTATGCTATCAACGATAACAGCAGACTGAATATAAAAGTATTTGGAATGACTGGTGATAGAAATAGTATTGGATTTATGCAAGCGCCCAATGTGGCAGATACCATCAATGCCGCAACAGTCCAATACAATAACAGAAGAGTAGACATTGATCAATATCGTAATATAGGTGCAGAAGCAAGATATATTACAGATTATCAAATTGGTAATACCAAACAAACATTGTCTGCTGGTATCCGTTATTTCCGTGGTAAAACACATCGTTTTCAAAATGGAAAAGGGGATACTGGGTTTAACTATAATCTCACTACTTTGGCGCCCTACCCAACTGATCTAGATTTCTTAACCGAAAACACTGCTTTTTTTGCTGAAAACATAGTCAAGATCGGTACAAATTTTATTTTAATACCTGGGTTTCGCATAGAGCATATTCGAAACACAGCTAATGGACGAGTAAATCTTAGCGGTAATGCCGAAGTGAAAGTTGGTAATGAAAACAGGAGACGTCAATTTATTCTTCCGGGTGTTGGAGCTGAATACCATATTGGCACAACAGAGATCTATGCCAACTATTCACAATCCTATCGCCCTGCTTTATTCAGTGATCTTACTGCTAACCCAACTACGGATATGATTGATCAAAATCTTGAAGATGCAAAAGGATATAATATAGATTTAGGGTATCGTGGACGCATTAAAGATTATTTATTCTTTGATGTGAGCGGATATCTACTCCAGTACAATAATCGTATTGGATTAATTGTGCAGCAAAGAGCAGATGGAAGTTTCTATAATTTAAGAACCAATGTTGGAGATAGCAAAAGTATGGGAGTAGAGGCCCTGATTGAATTTAGCCCAACTAAGGCATGGATGAAAAATAATCAATTGGGTCATTTTACCTTCTTCACTTCAATTGCTTTTATCCAAGCACGTTATGAAGATTTTAAAGTTATCAGCAGACAAGGAAACAATCTAGTGGAGACAAATCTGAAAAATAAGCGTGTAGAAAATGCGCCTGAAAATATCATCAGAGCCGGTATAACCTATACAAAAAAAGCACTGACCATTACTGCTCAATACAGTTATGTTTCAAATACCTTTAGTGATGCAAATAATACAGTAACACCTACTGCTAATGGTATAAATGGATTAATTCCATCCTATAATTTAGTAGACCTAAGTGGTACATATAAATTCAATGAAAAGTTCTTCTTAAAATCAGGAATCAATAATCTTTTGGGTGAAAAATATTTCACCAGACGCGCAAGCGGTTATCCTGGTCCTGGGTTAATGGTTGCAGAACCAAGGAACTTCTTTGTAACGGTGGGTGTAAAATTGTAATATCGTAAAAGATAAAAGCCCTTGTTGGCGTTCGTTCTATTTTAAATCAATGGTATTATTGATATAGTATACATATACTAATTGATAGCAATTGATTTTCGTGTTGAACTTCCTCTGTATACATTTTCTTAATGCTCGGTTGCAACATTTTTACGAAAGGCGATGCAATGATTCTTTGAGGTGTTGCAATAATAAGTGTTGATCCTTTGTTTAATAAATATTGAATCAATTGATTCAACGCCTCAAACTGAGAAGGATCATAATTGACATCGCTTAATATAATAGTATCAGCAATTATATTCGGCGGAAAATTATTCCAATCCAAACACATCGCTGTTGCATTGTTGATTTTCAGATAGTTGATGTTTTCTTGTATTAATTCAACTGCATCAGTTGAATAATCACTTATGATAATGGATATGGTATGATTAGCAATTGCAAAAGAAGGAAAACCAATTCCAGCACCTATTTCAAGTACTTTTTTGTTGGTAATCCATTGGGGTTCTTTTTGTAAAAAAGCAACCATGGCTTTTGCAGCGGGCCAAATTTTTACCCAAAACGGAAATGGTGTGGTTTTTCGCTCACTCAACATGTTGGCATAAATCAACTGCACTTGATTGTCAACAGGAATATAAATGGATAGGTTATTGTTTACTTCTACTAACTTATTGGGATAGATCATTTAAGTGCAATTTGCTGCATAATTATTAGATTAGTAAAAAATGTAGAAGAAAAAGTTAATTGATCGTTAGTAGTTAAAAAATGGTCGTTAAGGAATTGAAAAAGAAAATACCTTTATACAATAATAACAGTTATGCAAAACAAATTATATAGGATAGCATCTTTTTTATCTATTGTTTTAATTCCATTTTTTTTGGATGCACAAGTTGCAACATCCATTTGGTCTGCGGAAGAACAAAGAGAATTATATGGATATTGCCAAAAGCCGGGGCTTATGCAACAATTCAATGTTTCAGCAGAAACAGCCGATAAAATTGGAAATATTCAATATTGGGCATCTATTCAGAAAATGAAAATAGAAGCCAATACCAATGATACATTTGCAACTGCAAGTGAAGTTGATGCAGCCGCATTGAAAAAGCTTAGTTCATTATCCCTATCATCAAGTCTTTTAAAAGAACTAGCCAATCAACTTAAATTGGGCGAGTATTCTAAGGGATGTGCATTAACTACCTTGTTTGTTAATCATGCTTATGATACATTAACCAAGGAACAATTTGTGCTTGCCTACAAGAAAAAATTCAGAAAACCAATAATGGATCAATTGGTAGTGAATGGCCGGCAGGCGGATATGCTCATAGAAGCAGAAGCCTGGAAGCAAAAAGAATCACTAATCATTAGCGCAATACCTGAAAATGATTTCAATAGAATTAGAAAAACAGTTATCATGAATAATGAGCTGGAGAGAAAATACAAGCAGGTTGATTTAACAGATCAACAAAAAAACAATGCAATTCTATTTTTTAGTAAAAACTTGCTTTAATTAGACAATAAAAGTTATTTATTGCCAGAATAAAATTGGATTTCGTTTTCCGAAAAAAATTGAAATTAAACATTGTGATTATTAATATCAGAAAGCCAATGGATTAAATAACTTATTTTGCAAATAAAAAGCATGAGTACGATAAACCAAAAAATGAGAATTTACCATCGCTATCTAGGGTTTTTTTTAGCGGGAATTATGGCCATCTATTCATTAAGCGGAATTGTTTTGATTTTTAGAGATACCGATAGATTTAAAATAACCAAACAGCATCAAAAAATAATAGCACCCAACTTAACTACAGATCAATTAGGCAAAGAGATAAAAATAAAAGAATTAAAAGCCGAAACAGAAACAGAACAGTTGATCAATTTTAAACAAGGTACCTATAATAAAGTAAGTGGTGAGGCAAATTATACAACAAAAGAATTACCAACCGTACTTAAGAAATTAACAGACTTACACAAGGCAGAAACCAAAGACCCGCTCTATTATTTAAATATCTTCTTTGGGGTTTCGTTGCTGTTTTTTGTGGTCTCTTCATTTTGGATGTTTTTACCAAACACTACCATATTTAAAAAAGGATTGTATTTTACATTAGC
>CANGTR010000126.1 GCA_947456855.1 Sphingobacteriia bacterium
ACGATCATAAATATCTGTAGGACTAGAAGCATTTGGTGATGCAAAATATTGCACAAAATAGTTGGGGCCCGCATTGGCTACCCTAAAAACATTAAGCCCGGTATTCTGTGTGGTAGCGGCTAGTAAACCATTAATTGGAGCTTCTGTAGGTCTATTAGGATCTTGGTTTATGTCAAGGTATTTTTTACATGAAGTAGTAAATACAACTATAAATAAAAACGTTGTGCCGAATAATAGTTTATAAGGAATGAATATTTTTTTCATATAAGCAAATTAGATATTAGAAATTAATGTTTAATGATAGAAAATAGCTTCTCACGCCCGGATAGGTAAATCCTGAGAAACCATCTGCATTGCTGTCTGCACTTGTAGAACTACTTTCAGGATCGAATCCAGAAAATTTAGTCCAAAGGAATAAGTTGTTTCCTGTTAGTGAAACAGTAGCCGCTTTAATGAATTTTGATTTTTTCAATACACTGTTTGATAAGTTATAGCTTAAGCTAAGTGTTCTCAAGCGAACCCATCCAGCATCTTCAATAAAGTTTTCTGTAACACCTCTATGAATAAGTCTATAAAAACCATCACCATAATTTCTTCCATCAGGCCCAACTTGCTGACCTAACCATACATTTTGTGTATTAGCTGCACCACCTGCTACCACACCATTAAACACACGAGTATCATTTCTATCTTCTGTGTATTTAGCAATTCCAAATGCACTCATGAAATTACCCAACTGGTTAAACCGTTGAAATCCACTTCTCATATCAAATAGAAAAGATAGATTGAAGCTTTTATATGAAACGCTGTTATTAATACCCCAAATAGCTCTAGGCTGAGAGTTGCCAATTAAGCGTTGATTGGTAACATCTCTAATAGGAAATCCTGCGCCAGAACCTGTTGAGGCAATGAGTAAAGGTAAATCTCTACGAAGTGTTATTCTATCATCAACCTGCGATCCATAAAAACGCTGGTAGGCAATTCCGTATAATCCTCCAACGGGTTGACCAACAACCCAACGCTGAGTAGCACCACTACTCAAATATCCTGATTGACTTCCGATTACAATATCATTTAATCCAGGAGCTAAACTAACTACCCTGTTTCTGTTACTAGTAAAGTTTGCACTTAGCTCCCAGCTAAGGTTATTTGTTTTTATAGGTGTTGCATTTACAGCTAGTTCTATCCCTTTGTTTTCAATTTCTCCAGAATTCAATATAAACGAATTAAAGCCAGTTGTATTAGGAACTAACACTGGATTTACCACATCCTTACTGTTGATCTTGTAATAACTAAAATCAAATCCGATTCTATTTTTTAAGAATTGCATTTCTAAACCAACCTCTCTGTTGTCTGTAAATTCAGGTTTCAAGTCGGCAGCGCCTTTTACGTCATCTCTTGTCCATCCAATAACATTGTTAACCGGTTGTCCGAAAGCATTATTATAATAGGTGCTGGTTAAATAAGGGGTAACTGGTGCGATACCAATTTTAGCATATGATGCACGAATTTTACCATAAGAAATAAAATCAGGTAACTTTAAATGTTGGCTAAATACATATCCTAAACTTGCACTTGGGTAAAAGAAACTTTGGTTGCCATTTGAAACAGAGCTTGCCCAGTCATTTCTTCCTGTTACTGTTAGATATAAATAATTATTATAGCTAAAAGTAGCATCAGCAAAAACACCCATAGTTCTAAGCCCGGTAACCCTGCTATTTTGCGTTAACAGTCTAGCGTTGTTTAAAGAAAGCAAAGTAGGAACATCTAACTCTCTACCTTCAGTTTGTTGAAAATTATATTGTTGATCAACTACATCATGACCAAGTCTGGCGGTTAAACCAAATTTATCAGATAACTTGAATTTACTTGTAATTAACAAGTTGCTGTTAAGGATTTTATTGAGTATTCTGTATTCTCCAACAAAACCCAATGTGTTGTCGGCAAATGCAATAACACCCGTTGTAGGTACTTGAGCCGGTGCAGTAGCTCTTCTATTATCAGATGTAAAATCATACCCCAAACGGTAAGACACATCTAACCAACTCAATGGAGTATAGTTTACGGCAATATTAGAGATAATACGATCTACATTGTCTTTAAATAAGTTGTAATATGCCCCAAAGATAGGATTGTTGTTTCCATAGGTTTTATGATTGCCCTCAGGCGTTTTATAATCACGAACATCCCATCTCGGACTCCAATAGGTAAGGCTTTCGTTGAATCTATCTGCGTTGTAACGAGTACCTCCACTTTTAATATAATTCACCGAAGGATTGATCTTCAATTTTTCGCTTAATTTAAAAGTTACATTCATTCTTGCATTTAGATTGGTATAATCTGTATTTGGCAACACTCCTTTATGTGTGAAATAACTAAACGAGGAGTTAAACAGCGCCTTTTCAGATCCACCGCTTATATTAAGTGTATTTCTAAATTGCGATCCTTGTTCATATGCTCTTGAATAATGATTGAACAATTCGTTTGGATGTGTAGGATCCAATAATTTAGCATCAGCAACTTTGGGTCCGAATGATGGAAAGAAATCATTTCTGTTGTATATATTATTATACCCTTGGGTATAGGTAGTTTGTACATCAGGGAACTTATTAACTTCTTCAATTCCATAACTCGCAGCATAGTTTACGCTTAATTTTCCTGATTTTGCACTTTTCGTAGTGATAACAATTACGCCATTACTTCCACGAAAACCATATAATGCAGTTGCGGCACCTCCTCTAAGAATAGACATAGATTCTACGTCATCGGGGTTGATATCAGCCATACGATTACTCATTCCACGAGCAGCAGAACCTCCATCAATTACTGTACTATTATCAACTATTACACCATCAATTACAAAAAGAGGTTGGTTTCCTCCTAATGCACTTTTAGGTCCACGAATAACAATTCTTGCTCCCTGACCAGGACCACCACCGGTTGAATTTACTTGAACACCCGCAACTCTTCCTTGTAATGCGTTGATCACATTCGGTTGCTTGCTCTCTAATAATTGTTTATTACTAATTTCAGTGGCAGCATACCCTAAAGCTTTTTTCTGTTGTTTTACACCAAATGCAGTAACAATAACTTCACTCAAAGCAGTGCCATTCTTTAACTGTATAGTAAAATTACTACCCTTACTTGCATCAATTTGTTGATCTTCGAAACCTGCGGAAGAAATGATTAAAGTGCTTTTACCCTGCGGGATTGAAATAGAAAACTCTCCGTTTTCGGTTGCAGTTACTCCTTTTTTTGTGCCTTTAACAATAATGCTTGCAAATGAAACTGGAGCTCCCGCTTCATCGGTAATTTTTCCGGTAACGGAACGTGTTTGAGCTGTTAGTACCGATGCATACAAAAACAGACACGTACAGCATAACCATTTAATCATTTTTCCCATAAGTTAGTATTTAAATATGTTGAAATACTAAGATATGAAAAAAACATTAAAATGATTGGCTGGTACTAATTATTTTATAATCGGTAATTTAATTACAGAAGGATATTTTTCTGAGTGATGAATTTTATTTTCAACCACAACTCCTTTTGATTCGTCATAGTTTTTTCCACCAGTATTTAAATTACGATCGAAACGAGGGAAGTTACTGCT
>CANGTR010000127.1 GCA_947456855.1 Sphingobacteriia bacterium
AGAAGAGATATGAATTATGAGATATGAGAGAAGAGATATGAATTATGAGATATGAGAGAAGAGATATGAATTATGAGATATGAGAGAAGAGATATGAATTATGAGATATGAATTATGAGATACCCAATTGTATCTTTTATCTCTTATCTTTTATCTCTTATCTTTTATCTCTTATCTCTTATCTCTTATCTTTCCCTGTAATTATTTCAATAACTCACAAGGCTTCAACCCCGTATGCTTTTTAAAAGCTGCAGAAAAATGAGAGATAGAAGAATAACCCAATAAGGCTGAAACATCTGTAACACTTAGGTTTTTCTCGTACAACAAATACTTGGCATGTTCCATTCTTTGCTGTTGATAAAAATCGAAAATAGTAGTTCCAAATACTTCTTTAAATCCTTTCTTTAAGTAGCATTCGTTCATGGCTACTTTTCTGCTGAGTTCTTTTATGGTGATAGGATCGCCTATATGTTGTAATAAAATTTCACGCGCTTGGTAGATTCTTTCTTTGCCGCTGTCGTCTGCTAAAAATTTACAAACAAAACCTTCTTCTTTTTCTTCAATCAAACATTCCAAACTGTGCAATAATAATTCGTGCACTTTGGAGTTGATAAAAATATTTTCCAACGATCCAGAGTAGCTATGGTTAAGCACAGCATCTAGAATATTTCTTTTTTTAATTGATACAGGAAAAATTTTGGTAAAAGCATTGGGATGTTTAAAAGCAAGTACCTCATCTTTATGATTACTCAATTTTATATTATGCACAAACTGATGCAAAAAAGTTGAAGTAAAATGAAAAGTGAAAACATCAATGGTTTGTTGCTTCCCGCCACAATTCATAGTGGGTAATTGAACGCATTGAGAACAACTTTTTTCAGGGCAATATTTATTGCCAGTTGTACAATACCTCAATTCCAAAAAATTTTCTTTGGGCTTGTTTTGATTAAAATGATATACCAACATGCCTGTATCTTCAGATACCCATGCTGGATGCGCAAAATAACGCCGTATGCTGTATTGAATAGAACCGGGAATATGCTGATCTTTCTTATACAATAAATCCAAATTAGGATCAATGGCCGTTTTTTGTGATAGCTTTAATATGTCCATTACTTGCATCATCCTGGGCAAAATTAATGTATAAACATGTTTTTTGCAAAAAAACACCCCATTTGAATCGTTAAAATGGGGAAAACTACCCAATTTTTGACACTAATTTTAGCTTAATTATAAGTACATTTGCCTACTTGCAAATTTTAACT
Source organism: Sphingobacteriia bacterium (assembly GCA_947456855.1). Lineage (GTDB taxonomy): Bacteria > Bacteroidota > Bacteroidia > Chitinophagales > Chitinophagaceae > Sediminibacterium. Next base: position 1,266 of record CANGTR010000127.1, read on the forward strand.
AAAACGCAAGACCCACAAGACTTTTATGAGCGAAGAATTAGACAAACTACACGAAGCAGAAAACAAAAATTACGGAGCAGATAGTATACAGGTTTTAGAAGGGCTGGAAGCAGTTCGCAAAAGGCCGGCTATGTACATTGGAGATGTAGGTGTTAAAGGCCTCCATCATCTCGTATACGAAGTAGTAGATAACTCTATCGATGAGGCGCTTGCTGGATGGTGTAAAAACATTTACGTTACCATTCACACAGACAATTCCATCAGTGTACAAGACGACGGAAGAGGTATTCCTACAGCTATGCATAGCAAGGAAAAAAGGAGTGCTTTGGAAGTAGTAATGACTGTATTACATGCTGGAGGTAAATTTGACAAAAATACTTACAAGGTTTCTGGAGGATTACATGGTGTGGGTGTGAGTTGCGTAAACGCACTCAGTACCAAATTACATGTAACAGTTAAGCGCGAAGGAAAAATATTTGAACAAGAGTACCATACTGGCATTCCCAAATATCCTGTTAGAGAAATAGGCGAAAGCGATATTACTGGAACCAAAGTCCATTTTTGGCCAGATCTAAGTATTTTTCAGGAGTCGGTTTACAAAAGAGAAATTTTAGAAGGCCGATTGAGAGAACTTGCTTATCTGAATAGAAAAATCAACATCGAATTAACCGATTTGCGTGAGCAAGATGAGGCTGGTAATAATTACACTAAAAATTTCTACAGCGAAGGTGGTATAGTAGAGTTTGTGCAAATGTTGGATAAAAATGGCAACAGAACTCCATTGATACCAGAACCTCTTTACGTAGATGGGCACGACGAAGTTTCCAATGTAGCAGTAGAAGTTGCATTAACTTATAATGACGATTACAAGGAGCATATTTTTTCTTATGTAAACAATATCAATACCATTGAAGGAGGAACCCATGTAACTGGTTTCCGACAAGCACTTACCAGGGTATTTAAAACCTATGGCGATAAACAAGGTTTGTTTGAAAGAGCCAAAGTTGCCATTGAAGGTGATGATTTTAGAGAGGGCTTAAGTGCGATTATTTCCGTTAAAGTTCCAGAACCTCAATTTGAAGGTCAAACAAAAACCAAATTAGGAAATAGTGAAGTAAGTGGTATTGTTCAAACTACTGTTGCTCGCGCATTAGAAGCCTTCTTAGAAGAAAACCCTCGCGAAGCAAAGAATGTTATCTCTAAAATTATTTTAGCTGCACAAGCCAGGGTTGCTGCCAAAAAAGCCCGCGATATGGTTCAACGCAAAACCGTTTTGAGCGGGGGCGGCTTACCAGGTAAATTGGCTGATTGTAGTGAAAGAGATCCTGCGAAATGTGAATTGTACTTAGTAGAAGGAGACTCGGCAGGTGGAACAGCCAAGCAAGGCAGAGACAGAAGTTACCAAGCCATTTTACCATTAAGAGGTAAAATTCTGAATGTAGAAAAAGCAATGGAGCACAAGATTTACGAGAACGAAGAAATTCGCAATATGTACACCGCACTTGGTGTAACCATTGGAACTCCGGATGATCCTAAAGCTTTAAATACAACCAAGTTGCGTTATCATAAGCTCATTATCATGACCGATGCCGACGTAGATGGTTCACATATTGCCACATTGATATTAACTTTTATTTTCCGTTACATGAAAGAATTGGTAGAGCAAGGCGGCGTTTATATTGCTCAACCACCACTTTACTTAGTAAAAAGAGGAAAAGAACAAGAATATGCATACAGCGAAGAACAACGCAAAGGATTGGTGGAGAAATTAGGAGCAGGTAAAGAAGACAGCGTAACTATTCAGCGATACAAAGGATTGGGAGAAATGAATGCAGAACAATTGTGGGAAACCACCATGGATCCTGCAAGAAGAACCTTAAAAAGGGTTACCATTGAGAGTGCTGCTGAAGCAGACCGTATTTTTAGCATGTTGATGGGCGATGATGTTGCGCCCAGGAGAGAATTCATTGAAAGTCATGCTAAATATGCCAGAATTGATGTGTAAGTCTATTTTACCAAAAAAACCTTAACTTGTGTACACTAACCAAAGTTCTCTTTTTAAAAACAATTAAATTCTACAACTATGGACACTTCAAAAATGATTAAAGCATATTGCCTTAAGACAAAAGAAAAAAATGTACCAATGCAAGATGCAGTAATTACGAAAACTGCAAAAGGCGGTTACATGGCTGGTGGTCATGATGGCAAAGGCAATAAGATGGCCGCTATTATGAGCGAAGCAAAAGCATTACAAGCAATTGCCGATGGTGTTG
>CANGTR010000128.1 GCA_947456855.1 Sphingobacteriia bacterium
AAAAGTGTATCAATATTGCGCCATCTACTATCGTACATAAAACTATTTGCAGCTGCAAGACCTCTCAATCCTTTGAATTGATGGCCCTGGTCTTCATAAGAAAATCCTTTTCCTTTAAACAGCAAACTCATATCAAAATCAAATTCATTGCCTGCGCTATTATCATTATCCAAGTCCCAAGTGATAGCGGCATAATCAATTTTCTTGGTGAATTTCACATCAAAATTTGAATCAATGTTTCCAAAACCGTTTTTGGTATTATCGCTCTTATCTCTGAATTCTGGGGTGTCCACCAGTCTTATTGCCCATTCAGTTAATCCATCTTTGTCTGTATCATAAAAAATAAATGGGTTCTCCCAATTATACCTTAGATCACTGATTCTAAAACTGGAAGCATGCATTTTTAGAAAAGTAGAATTGCCGCTATAGTCTTTGTAAAAGTTAGCATGACCATAATGTTCCCAAGCCCTCATCATGATTTTATTCCAATCTACATAATGCATTATCTGATCTTTGTCTACATCCAACACATACATAAAATCAGCGCCCCAATCAAAATAATTTCTAACTTTTGTTCCTGCATTATTTACAATTAATTGAATATCTGCTTTACCATCATGATCTTCATCAATCCAATCGATACTAAAGTCAAAAGGTCCAGCAAATATTCCATCTTTGTTCTTGTCGATCAATAAGCAATCATTATCGGTGTCTCCTTCTTTATCTCCCTGCTTCATATCATCATCATCATCAATCCATAGTATGGGAATTGAATCATTCAATATGGCTTTTAAAATATCTGGATCACCATCTTTATCTAGATCTAAATAAGTTATTTGAGAGATTATAGGAACCATTCTCCATGGTAATAATTGGGTATTATAATTCCAATAAGGGATATTGTTTTTTTGAGAGAATAAATTGGATGAACAAAAAATGACAACAAAAAGAAATACCCCATTTATAACATAGTTTTTTAACATATAAATTATTTAAACAAATAATCAGGAAATTTTGCTTCTTTAGAACCTAATGGATTTCGTTTATTAGATTGCTTGCCTTCATCTTTATTTAAAGGCAAATACATACCGTTTGTTTGTTTTAGCAATTCAAATAAATCATTATTCATTTTTTTTACAATTGGCGAAAAGCTAGGTTCGTTAATAAGATTTTTTGATTCATAAGGATCCGAAATAATGTCATACAATTCATCTGTATCCCAAATTCCTTGGTAATGAATATACTTATATTGATTGGTCCGCAACGCATGCATAGTAGGTGTTTGCGGGTAATTTCTTTCCCAATAATATTCATACAACAATTCATTTCTCCATGGAATGGACTTTCCAGTGAGTTGAGGCAGGAAACTTTTTCCATCCATATAAGAAGGCCCTTTTAAGCCAGCAGCATTCAACAGCGTTGGCGCAATATCAATATTCGCAACAATGTCTTTAATTACTGTACCTGGTTTGATCATATCTGGGCAATAAGCAAGTAATGGAACCCTCATAGACTCTTCATAGGCATTGCGCTTATCGATTAATCCATGTTCTCCAAATAAGAATCCATTATCGCCCATATAAATGATTAAAGTAGACTCTAGCAAACCATTTTCTTTTAAATAGTTCATTATAGTTCCTACAGATTCATCTACTCCTTTTAAAGTTCTTGCATAGCGTTTATAGTATTCTTCTATATCCAAAGTACTATGATAAGGAAAATCTATCCCATGCCATGAATTACGTTGATTCTGAACCCACATAGGTTGATTGGACTGAGCGCCAAGTTCCATCGTAAATGGCTTTTTAAAACTATCAGTAAGATGATCATTTTTAAACCGGTCTGGCGGTATGAAATCGGCATGAACTCCTTTGTGTGAGAGATACAGCATAAAAGGCTGTTTCTTATCAATTGATTTTAACCAATCAATAGAATAGTCTGTTAGCTCATCGGTTATGTACCCTTTTTGCTTTGTTTTTACTCCATTTACATTCAACCCTTTTTCATCAGGCAAATAACTACCCTGACCTGGGAATGAGACCCACTGATTAAATCCACGTTGAGGATTTGCAGTTTCTCCTCCCATATGCCATTTTCCTACAAATCCAGTTTTATATCCAACTTTCTGAAGATATTGAGCAAAAAAAACCAACTGTTGTGAAACTGCTTTATTGTTATCTATTACAAGATGTTTATGGGCATATAATCCTGTTAATATTGAAGCCCTAGATGGCGAACATAAAGCAGTAGTTACAAAAGCATTGGGTAAATAGGCTCCCCCATTTGCTAATTTATCTAGATTGGGCGTTTTTATAAATGTTTGGGAATGCAAAAAACCAAGTGCATCGTATCGATGATCATCTGTTAAAATAAATATGATGTTCCTTTGTTTGCTATTAGCGATTTTTTCTAATCCTACGGAAGCATTTTTTTGTTGAACAACTGCATTTTGAGATAGTCCTATAACACTTTTAATAATTAGAAAAATAAAGTAAGCAGTTTGCTTTTTCATATAGCTTTATTCATTCAATACAGTAAAATTATCTCTTGTAAATATACCTAATTACTTGTTGTCCATAACTGCATTCCAATTAATGGTTGAGTTACTGTAGAAGTTGATTTAACAAAATCTACCCTAACTGTAACAGGGGTTGAAGCAGGCAAGCCTGTTAATTTTATTTGGAGTTTTCCATACCATTGATTGATTGAATTTCTACCTGCCATAATTCCAGAAAATATTCCAGCCGTTTCTGTCAAATAATTGATTTGAGAAGTAGTACGATCTATTTTTTGAAAAACAGCGGTAGACGGAGATTGAATAATGGCATAAAAAGTTTTACCATTTTTTGTCATAGTTGCTGTTTTACCATTTGCACTGATGATAAGACCATCAGTTGCTGGACTGTGCATTAACCAATACACTGTTGAATTTGTTATTGATGGAGTAAACTCATCCTGCACTGTAATGACGCCTGTGGTTCTATTTAACTTAATTCCTCTTTTATAGGAAGAAACATCCTTGCTATAACATGCTTGTAGATCTGTAACATAAAACCCTCCAACGCCATCATTTGCTCTTGACAACATTGTTGCATTTCCTAAAGGGTTTTGTTCGGGCCTAGCGTCTGGGTTAAAAACCAAGCAATTCTTGCCCTCTGTTCTTACTCTATAATAATAAAATCTGCCTCTGCTTGTTGCCAAATTAGTTGGCGCTGAAGTATATAAAGGTGCTGTAGTGTTAAAATAATCCGAAGGATATGGAGACTCTAAACCTAAATTGCCCTGTGCCCAGGTTTCTCCATTGCCTTGAATGAAAAAACTACCCGCATCTAAATGCCCATGACTGGCATTATTATCTCCCCCATGCATGCCAACATACAATGCATTGTCATTATTGGCATTTTCTTGCAAATACATATATTCTATTCCTTTCAAGTACCCT
>CANGTR010000129.1 GCA_947456855.1 Sphingobacteriia bacterium
CATCTAAAGGTAAATTGGCATATATAGTAACGGGCGCTCCTCGAACCGAATGCACTTCTACCCATTGCGATTTTTTGATTATTTGCCAATTGGGATTTCGAAATTTGTTTAAAAAAGAGTTGAATACTACCAAGCCATCTTTATCCCCATAAAAGAATTGCTGTATGGCAATTTTACCATTGATGCTATCCCTTAATAATGTAATGGGCAGTTCACAAACAGGCATAATTCCCAAACGAGCTGATAAGTTTATTTTATTGGTAGAATCCATAGAAAGAAATAGGGTATTCAACAAATCATAAATTACTACCCCCCTTTTACTTTGTAAATTTTTGCACCGCAAAAGCTCATTTTGAACCTGCGAAAGAATTAATTTTTTTAAACTGATTGTATAGATACTAGCATAAGAATCAGCCACATCCACTGCATCTTCAAGGGTATTGGTTTTTTCTAGGCCGTTTACAAAACCTTTGATAAGTTTTTCTGCATCCCATGTATCCATTCTACTCAAAAAATCGTCCAACATATTATAAGAGGCCGCAATCTTGAGAAATTTTTTATAATAATCATGTTTTACCAATTGCAATAAATCAGCTGATCTGGGAATAACCATCCTTGCAAAAATCCTTGGATAAACGCCTGAAACAAAACTTGAAGTATACATTTCATCCTCAGCTACTACAGCCAAATAATACAATTCAACAGGAGAAAGGCCATCTAATTTTTTAAACCTAATTAAATCACTTTTTTCATTGTGTAAAGCATTGATTTCATTAATAAATACTTCAACCGCTTTTGATTTGAGTTTAGCAGTCAATATATTGGAGGCCATTGGTGTATCTCCCCTTTGTATTCTTTCCGCATATTGAATTCTTGTTTTAACCAACAGCTTATAATACGCTTTGGAAGTGTCGTTCAAAACAAATGGAGTGATTGAATCTATTGGGGTAACTCCATTATAGATATTGTCTAAAAATGGAAAATACATTCTGCCAGTTTTGGTTAAAGAGAGGCGGGCAACCAATTTTACAAAAGGGTGATTAACTGATTGAATCTTTTTCCCAAGTGCATTGGGTGCTGCAGCATAATTATACAGTTCTTCGGGGTTTCGAAAACCAGCAATGGTAATTAAGGAATCAGCATATCGATTAGTCGGATTAAGCGATAAAATCGATAAAATGCGATCGGGCGTTTTTTGACATTGCTTAAGTACAATTAAATCTTTAGATGCCGCTGTACCTATATTTTCTTTGAAAGCAAAATTCTGCACTAAAATACGCCCAATATTGATTGTATTGTCTTTGATGATGGGCTCAATTGATAACCCTATCCAATCTGCTTGCATAGCAACATCAAAACTTTTTACCAATAAGGGATATTGGTCTGCCGCAATAATCCTTGATTGATACGCAGAGATAAAACCTGAAAGTAGTTCATTAACCCCCCTTAACCATTTAAATTTCCCATTATTATCCAATTGATTGTTCAATTCGATACTTGCCCGCATTGCTTCTACATGTAGTTTAACTTGGGCTATGTCTTTAGGGCTTAATGTAGGATTCAATGATTCAATTTGTTCCAAAGACAGCAGGATGTATTCGTGATGCAATTGCCGCATAGCTGGAATAGTTGGCATTTCTACTTGAGCCTTTAAAGTAGAAATGCCGATAGTAAAAACCAGGAATCCTATCAAAAAATATGGAGTTCGAGTCATATGGTGTACAAAAATAGGCGCGTTTATGGCGAATTTAACCAAATCGCAGTGTTCTAGTTAACAATTAGATAATAATGCCGATTTTACTTAATCAAGAATAATGAAATTAACTTTGTGTAAACAAAGCGTTAACATGGAAGGCAAATCAAAACAAATCCTCATTGCAGACGATGAACCAGATATCCTCGAAATTGTAAGCTATAACCTAGAAAAAGAAGGATATACGGTTTTTACTGCAAAAGATGGGAATGAAGCTTTGGAAAAAGCCCGACAACTCAATCCAGACTTGATCATTTTAGATATTATGATGCCTAAAAAAACAGGCGTTGAAGTGTGTAAAATTTTAAGGGGGCAACCTGCTTTTCAGGAAACACTGATCATTTTTCTTACCGCAATGAGCGACGAAGCATCACAAATTAAAGGACTAGAAACCGGAGCAGACGATTACGTAAACAAACCAATTAGTCCTAAAGTATTAACAAGTAGAGTAAACGCTTTATTTAGAAGAGTAGGTAATAAAGAAACTGGCAAATCCATTACCATTGGTAATGTATCAATCGATCCTGTAAAGTTTATTGTAACCATCAACGGTAATGAAATTGTTTTGGCCAAAAAAGAATTTGAATTACTCTATTTATTGGCTTCCCGTCCGGGAAGAGTTTTCCTTAGAAATGAAATTTTATCCCAAGTTTGGGGCAACGAAGTAATTGTAGGCGATAGAACGATTGATGTGCATATTCGAAAAGTTCGCCAAAAAATGGGTATGGATTGCATTACTACTGTAAAAGGAGTTGGCTATAAATTTGAGATATAAGCTTAACTTGCGTTGAGCTATGATAAGTACCAAAAACCTTTCACCACAACAATTATCCGCTTTTACAGCATTGATTCTATCAGTGCCGATTTCAATTGGTATTTATTTCATTAGACCAGACTGGATAATCGCATTGATTGCATTGATTGGTATTTTTCTGGGAAGCTATTTGATGATTCGATTTGTTTTAGAATCATTTATTTATAGAAAAATCAAGCTCATTTATAAATACATTTATCAAACAAAAGCTTCTAAAAGAGAGGAAACTTATTATAAATATATATTACCACAAAAAGGCATCGATGAAGTAAGAGAAGATGTTGAAAAATGGGCTGAACAAAGAAGTGCAGAAATAGAATTACTCAAAACCAATGAGGCATACAGAAAGGAATTTTTACAGAATCTGGCACACGAATTTAAAACCCCCATTTTTGCCATACAAGGATATATAGATACTTTATTGGATGGAGCAATAGACAATCCAACTATACGTGTACGCTTTTTAGAAAATACATCCAAAAATGTAGCTAGAATGGTAACGCTCGTTGAAGATCTGGATGAAATCTCTCGATTAGAGAGCGGCGAACAACCATTGTACAAAGAGAATTTCATCATTCAAGATTTAATCAAAGAAGTGTTTGAAACGCTATCAATAAAAATAAGTTCGAGCAATATCAAATGCAGCATCAAAAAAGGATGCGAATTTCCCATAACCGTATTTGCTGACCAGGAAAAAATCAAACAGGTTATCAATAATTTGCTCGAAAATGCCATTAAATATGGCAAGGATGAGGGTAATGTAGTAGCCAGTATTTATAAAACCGATGG
>CANGTR010000130.1 GCA_947456855.1 Sphingobacteriia bacterium
AATTGGCATTAGACTGTTGTAACATCACTCGCTTAACAACTTCCTGTGTTCTTTTTTGAAATGGCAATTTCCCGAAATACAATTTCTTAACCAAGCCCAATTGTTCATCGGCTGTAATTTTTAATGTATTGTTTAACCAAAAACTATCAACCCTATTGCCCATTAAGTGATTGCCATATTTTAAACTATCAAGCCATTGCTGCATGGTATCTTTTCCGATTCTCCTTGCAACTTCTTGATAATAGGGTACAGCAGAGGCTTTAAAGGCTTCTTCCATTGTTAAGTCTTTGTTCCATTCAGGGAATTTTCTCACCACTCCATCCCATTTAATCACCATTTTCTCATTTACAATTCTTCCTGTTTCAATTCCAATTAATGAATTGACAATTTTAAAGGTTGAGGCAGGTAGAAATGCAGAATCCTTGTAACGCTTTAAATTATGGATGGTAAAAATGCCTGTACCATTATCATAAATGCCAAAAGAACCAATTACATGATGGTCATCAAATATTTTTTTTATAGATGCATCTTCTTTTACATTGTTGGGCGAACAAGCATTCAGGCAAATAGCACAAAATACAATGATCGCATATTGTACTTTATTCCTAAATAATTTTTTCATAATAATTTTAATTAATTTTATAACCCAATATCTCTTCTCTCTTATCTCTTATCTCTTATCTCTTATCTCTTATCTCTTATTTTATCACCCCCAATTCCTTTCCTACTTTGGTAAACGCTGCAATGGCTTTGTCTAAATGAGCTTGTTCGTGTGCCGCACTTAGTTGAACCCTAATTCTTGCCAAACCTTTTGCAACAACAGGAAAAAAGAAGCCAATTACATAAACCCCTTCTTCCAATAATTTTGCTGCAAATTTTTGCGCAACCACAGCATCATATAACATGATAGGAACAATAGGATGGTCTCCTGGTTTAATATCAAAACCAGCTTCGGTCATTTTTGTTCGAAAATAGTTGGTATTGTATTCTAAACGATCTCTCAATGTAGTAGCAGATGTAAGCATATCTAATACGGCAATAGAGGCCCCCACGATACTTGGGGCAACGGTATTGGAAAAAAGGTATGGCCTACTTCTTTGACGCAATAATTCAATGATTTCTTTTCTACCAGAAGTAAAACCACCACTTGCTCCACCCAATGCTTTACCCAATGTACCCGTAATTATATCAATTCTTCCCATAACATTCCTGTATTCATGGGTTCCCCTACCGGTTTTTCCTAAAAAGCCTGAAGAATGGCATTCATCAATCATTACAATTGCATCATATTGATCTGCCAGATCACAAATTTTATCCAATTGGGCAATGGTTCCGTCCATACTAAATGAACCATCTGTTACAATGATTCTACTTCTACAATTGGCAGTTTCTTTTAATTTGGCTTCTAAATCGGCCATATTATTGTGCTCATAACGAAAACGTTGCGCTTTACACAAACGCACTCCATCTATGATGGAAGCATGGTTTAAAGCGTCCGAAATGATGGCATCCTCTTCTCCAAATAGCGGTTCAAAAACACCTCCATTTGCATCAAATGCAGCTGCATATAAAATAGTGTCTTCTGTACCAAGAAAATCAGCCAATTTTTTTTCTAACTCTTTATGAATGTCTTGCGTACCACAAATAAACCGTACACTACTCATTCCATATCCGTGTGTATCAATGGCTTTATGTGCTGCTTCAATTACGGCAGGATGAGAAGACAATCCCAAATAGTTATTGGCACAAAAATTAAGTACTTGCTTTCCGTTTACTGTTATTTCCGGACCCTGTTCTGAAGTAATAATGCGTTCTTTTTTAAAAAGACCTGCTTTTTCTATTTCCGCTAATTCCTGGCCGATTCTGGCAACAAATTTTTCGTTCATAATGCAATTTCATTAGAACGGCAAAGATAAGGTAGATAATGCTTCTAGCCTATTACAAAACGATAACCAACCCCTTTTATAGTAATAATTTGAATAGAAGGATCATCTTTTAGATATCCGCGTAATTTGGTAATATATACGTCTAGGTTTCTGCTATTAAAAAAGGAATCATTTCCCCAGATATGATTCATTAAATCCTTACGCTGAATAATGGTATTATTGCTTAAAGATAAATATCGTAGTAATTCAGTTTCCCTAAATGTAAGTTTGAGGGATTCACCATTAAAAAGCAGCAATTGTTTATTGGGATCAAATATGAACTTACCTAAATTTACTAATGAATCTTTGCGTGAACCAAAATCTGGAGCTGGCAATTTTAAAGTGCTTTCTATTCTTACAATTAGCTCTTCCATGCTAAAAGGTTTTCTGATATAATCATTAGCTCCCAATTTAAACCCCTTTACCACATCGTCTGTTTGTGTTTTAGCTGTCAAGAAAATAATGGGAATTTGTTCATTTTGCTTTCTGATTTCAGCGGCCAATTCAAACCCGTTTTTATTGGGAAGCATTACATCCAGTACACAAATATCAGGCACAAAATTGTCAAAAGCATTTAAAACTTGATTTCCATCTGATTCCATATGTACAAGAAAACCTCTGGAAACAAGTGTTTCAAAAACAATTTTTCCCAAAAAAACTTCATCTTCAACATATAAAATTTTAATAGCCATAATGTATAGTACAAATAATGATTTATAATTTTTGTCTGTTTAAATATCCAACTGTTTTGTAGCATGAATTGGAAGCCTGACAATAAAAGTGCTTCCTTTTCCTAAGATACTTTCAACTTCAATATGCCCCTGATGTTGTTTTACAATATGACTTACATAACTAAGGCCTAATCCATATCCCTTAACATTATGTATGTCACCTGTTGGAACCCTGAAAAATTTTTCAAAGATTTTTTTCTGAAATGCATTTTCAATACCTATTCCATTATCCTTAATTTTCAATTCAATGATATCGTTTAATGGAGTTGACAATGCAATATCTATTATCGCATTTGATCCACTGTATTTTAAAGCATTGTCTAATAAATTATAAACAACACTGGATACATGTAATTTATCTGCAAAAACTTTAACAGGGCTACTGTTATTTGTAAATTTTATTGCTGCATTTTGCTTGTCAAACAGCGGTTGCATGGAATAGATGGTTTCGCCAATTAATTTATCAAAATCAAACCACTCTTTATCCAAAACAATTCTATCCGACTCAAACATAGAGAGCTTAAGTACTTTATCAACCAACAAACCAAGTCGCTGCAATTCTGCCGATGAAATTTGTAAATATTCTTTGGTCCTTTTGGGGTTTTCTAATACATTAAAACTTTGTAAAGCTTCTATAGCAACATTTACAGTAGCAATAGGTGTTTTTAGTTC
>CANGTR010000131.1 GCA_947456855.1 Sphingobacteriia bacterium
TGGACTGTTGCGGCATTGATGGTATCTGCCACATTGGGCGCTTGCATAAATCCAATACTATTTCTATCACCAGTCATTCCAAATACTTTTATATTCAGTCTGCTGTTATCGTTAATAGCATAATCAAGATTTAACGCAGCCATATTCCATTTTACTTCAAACCAATTTCTGCTGCGTAAGCTCTTATAAGCATCTTGATTAAACTGTGCATCCGTTAATCCACCTGGTTGTTGACTCAGGTAATCAAAATGTGTAAACTCGAATCCAAGTTTTAGTTTTTTAGTTAGCTTCCAAGAATAATTAGCAAAAGCCGTGTTCACTTTGAAGCCACTGTTTTCACGAAATCCGTTTCCTTTTCTATGATCCCAAAATGCGTAATAATGCGCTTTTTCATTTTGACCACCTATGGCATTGTATGAATTAAATAATCCGAAACTTCCTGCTGTTTGCTGTGCTTCATATTGAAATGGTTTCTTAATATCACTTCCATTTTTCAATATAAAATTTACTAAGCCACCAAACTGAGGACCATACTGCAAACTTCCGGCACCTCTAACCACCTCCAATCTTTGTACAGAATTTAATTGAGGTGTATAATACGCTTCAGGATATCCAAATGGATCACTACTGATATCGTATCCATTCTGACGAACATTGAATTCCCAACTTCTATTAGGGCTAAGACCTCGAGCAGCTATACCTATTTGAATACCACTTGGATCAGATTCCCAAATATGTATCCCCGGTACTTTGGCCATTACCTGACGCATCGTGTTGCTGACCACATTGCCTTGCACATTATCCATTACAATCAGTGAATTCTTTTTCCCCGCATTAATATTGGTGCCTACAACTTCAGGCAGAAAATGAATATCTGATCCAGAATTTCTACCCACCAAGGTTATTTCTGGTAAATATTTAGGAGTAACAAAACCAGTATCCTTAATCCTAGTGCTATCCTGAGCTGATGCAATGTTTAAAAAGTTATTCAACAACAATCCAAATACAATCTTCTTCATTTTCTGACATTATTAGCCTAATAATTAAATCGGCTGCAAATTGCCTCTAAAAAGTTGTTGGCTGTTTATGAATATGGAAAACAGATTAACGAATTCGGGAAAAATAATCAGTAGAACTGATTGAGCAAGTAAAATAAATGAAGATTATTTGAAAAAATGCAATTACCAATTTCAGCTTACACATTCTTTTTCAATTTGTTGTAGTAAAAAATCTTGTCCAAATGTGAGTTTCTTAGCTAATGCACTATTCGGTTCAATCACTCTCCAAAAAGCTGTGATTTCTTCTATACTTTTTCCTTGTTGCAACTTTTCATAATTTGCTTCTGCTACAATTCGCAAAAATATTCCTGTAGTTACAGGACAAGTATAATCAGCATTATGCTCTATGGCAAGGTCTTTTCGTAATGTTTTTGCATCTACGCGCTTTCCAAATCCAATTTCTTGAATATACTGATCTATGATTTTTGGCGTAGCGATAAACATGTTGCTGCCTGATGGAATATCAGCAAAGTCAATATCAATTCTTTTAATTTTTGGCTCTTTATGTTCATTCAATTTATCAAGCCAACTCTTTTTGATTGCCATAAAGTTTAATTGTATTACTAAAAATACAAAAAACTAAATAAAAAGATGCAACTAGCCTAACTGATTGATAGACAAGAAAAAGCCCCGCAATAAGCGAAGCTTGTTTATAAATCATACTTAATCAATAAGTGAACACTCATATCATGATTAGTTAATTTCTTGTTAATCGGATGATTGTGATAATTCCGTTACAAATCTTTTGTTTGAGTCACTGTAATTTTAGGAAAATATTTCAATTATGAAAAACTATATCTTAACTGGTTTATTATTTACAATTTTATTACACTCTTGCACCGTAATCAGACAAGGTGAAGTTGGAGTAAAAAGACGTCTTGGAAAAATCGATCCCCAGTATGTTGAACAGGGTCCAAAAGGGTATAACCTTTTAACCACTAAAATTTTGAAAGTTCCCACTCGCACAATGAATATTGAGGTCAAGCCAGATCTTCCTTCGAAAGAGGGCCTTACCATACGTTCCGAAATATCCATTTTGTATAGGATAAAGCCTGAGGCAGCTCCAAAAATTGTACAAGGGATTGGTTTGAATTATGAATCGGAAGTGATCCTACCCGTTTTCCGTTCATCTGCCGCTGATATTACAGCCAAGTTTCTTGCAAAAGACATGCACAGTGGAGAGCGTGCTTTAATTGAGGGGGCTATCCGCAAACAAATGGTTGATATTCTTGATCCGAAGGGATTTGTAATAGACAATGTGTTACTCAAGAGTATTACCCTTCCTGCAGGGTTAGCTCGTACTATTGAGGAAAAACTGCAAGCTGAGCAAGAAGCTCAACGAATGGAATTTGTTAAGGAGAGAGAAAAAAGAGATGCAGAGCGAAGAATAATTGAGGCGGAGGGAAAAAAAGAAATTGCTCGTATTCAGGCTGAGGGAGAAAAGAATGCTGCAATTATTCAGGCGGAAGCCAGAAAACGCATGTTTGAAATTGAAGCTGAGGGTAAGGCAAATGCAATGGGAATAGAGGCGATTGCTACTCGCCGAGCAAATGATACAATCAATAAAACGCTTTCGCCAACCATTTTGAAATTGCGACAAATTGAGGCATTCCGAGCTTTATCGAATAGTAATAATAGTAAGCTGATTGTTACCGATGGCAAAACTCCATTTTTATCATTACCCGATAAATTCTAACAACAATTTTTGTCCCACCTTCAATATTTTGATCTTGAAAGTCCTGATTAAATCAGGACTTTTTTTACATCAAATCTTTGAAGCATAGGACTTCTATTAATGTTATTAAAGTTAAAATGAATGATTTAGGATTAAAGAATAAAGACCTTGTTGGGAAAATGGGTAGTAAAGGATATGTATCTTCTTTACTCAACAAAAAGAACCCCTTAAACCTGCAGTTTGCAAAGATGTTTCATCGAGAATTAAATATTCCAGCTGAAGTGCTATTATCCTAGCGACAGCTTTTTCAAAATAGATTGATTTTAGAAAGTTTTCTATTAGTAAACTTTTTATCTTTGTTTTGTGTTTAATATTATCACCCGAAAAACGCTACTAGCATATGCCAAAAAATACCCTATGGCAAGGGTTGCTTTATTTGAATGGTATCATGAATTAGTTATATCGGATTTTAAAAGTTTTAA
>CANGTR010000132.1 GCA_947456855.1 Sphingobacteriia bacterium
ATTGGTTGATGAGGGGCAAGAAGTAAGAAAAGGTCAGGTACTTTTTCAAATTAACGATCAAGAACTCAAAACGGAGCTTGCAAGATCTAAAGCCAATGTTTCTAATGCTATGGCAGAAACAAAAGCTGCGGAGCTAGAAGTTAACAGAACAGAAGTGCTGGTGAATAAGAACATCATTTCTAAAACAGAATATGAACTGGCTGCGGCAAAATTAAAAGCAACAAAAGCCAAATTAGACGAAGCATATTCTATTCAAAACAATGCTGAAACAAAACTTTCATACACAACAATCAAAGCCCCCTTTGATGGAATTATAGATAGGATTCCATTAAAAATCGGAAGTTTAATTGATCCAGGTGCATTATTAACTACTATATCTGACATCAATCAGGTATACGCCTACTTCCATGTTTCTGAGAATGAATATTTGCAATACAAAAAATCGGTTAACAAAATAACCCATCAAAGCAATCCATTGCAATTGATTTTGTCCGACGCTACCGAGTACCCCTATTTAGGAAAAATTGAAACCATTGATGGAGAATTTAACGACAATACAGGTGCAATTGCATTCAGGGCTAAATTTCCGAATCCAAACAAATTGCTAAAGCATGGCGCTTCTGGTAAAGTAAGAATTACAACCAATGTTGATAAAGCTGTTTTAATTCCTCAGAAAGCTGGTTTCGAAATTCAAGATAAAAACTATGTTTTTGTTGTAGATAAAGACAACAAAATTATGATGCGTCCTTTTTTTACAACAAGACGAGTTGCTCAATTTTATATAGTAGATAAAGGTCTTAAGCCAGGCGATAAAATAGTATACGAGGGTATACAAAATATAAAACAAGGAGATAAGATTAATCCACAATTAAAAAATGTTGACAGCTTAATGCGTTTAGAAGAATAATGCTCAACACCTGATTTTTTTAGTACTATAATTTACTCCTATATGTTTGAAGTTTTTATTAGAAGACCCATATTATCTTTAGTTATATCCATCATAATTACATTACTTGGTGTATTGGCACTTTTTTCTTTGCCAGTTACCCAATTTCCAGATATTGTACCACCATCTGTTACTGTTACCGCAAAGTACACCGGAGCCAATGCAGAAGTTTGTGCCAAAGCAGTTGCTACGCCACTGGAAAGAGCCATCAATGGAGTTCCCGGAATGACGTATATGTCTTCAGTTTCAAGTAATAATGGTATCACGTTAATTACCATTGCTTTTAAAGTAGGAATTGATCCGGATGTTGCAGCTGTGAATGTTCAAAACCGCGTTACCACTGTATTAGATGAGTTACCCGAAGAAGTAATTAAAGCAGGAGTTACCACAGAAAAGGATGTAAATAGTATGTTGCTCTACTTGAACGTTACAAGTAAAGACTCTGCAGCAGACGAACAATTTATTTACAATTTTACCGACATCAATATTTTACAAGAGCTTAAAAGAATTGATGGGGTTGGCTTTGCTGAAATAATGGGGCAAAAAGAATACTCTATGAGGGTATGGCTTAAGCCTGATAGAATGCTGGCCTATAATGTATCTGCACAAGATGTTATAAACGCGTTACGAAATCAAAATGTGGAGGCTGCGCCAGGAAAAACTGGAGAGAGTTCTGGTAAATCTATCCAAAGTCTTCAATATATTTTACGATATACCGGAAAATTTGACAAGCCAATTCAATATCAAAATATAGTTATTAGATCAGAAATCAATGGATCAATTTTATACCTAAAAGATATTGCTGATATTGAACTTGGCGCGAATACATATAGCATGATTTCTAAAACAGATGGAAGGCCTTCTGCTTCTATCATGTTAAAACAAAGGCCAGGTTCCAATGCTAAAGAAGTAATTGAAAAGGTAAAAAACAGAATGGCCGAGTTAAAGGAAACGAGTTTTCCTCCGGGTATGGAATACAATTTTGCTTATGATGTTTCAAGATTTCTCAATGCATCTATAAAAGAAGTTATCAAAACATTGATTGAGGCATTTATTCTGGTGTTTATCATTGTGTTTATTTTTTTGCAAGACTTTAGGTCTACGCTAATTCCCGCATTGGCTGTACCCGTAGCCTTGGTTGGTACACTTGCATTTATGCTAGTAATGGGCTTCTCTATTAACTTATTGACGCTTTTTGCCCTTGTATTGGCAATTGGAATAGTGGTGGACAATGCGATTGTAGTAGTTGAGGCGGTTCACGTAAAAATGACAGAAGAACATTTGTCTCCAATGGACGCAACCATTTCTGCAATGAAAGAAATTAGTGGTGCAGTAATTGCCATCACCATGGTAATGTCGGCGGTATTTATTCCAGTGGCGTTTTTATCTGGTCCGGTTGGTGTTTTTTACAGACAGTTTTCTTTAACGCTTGCAGTATCCATTATTATTTCGGGATTAAATGCACTTACCCTTACACCCGCTCTATGTGCTTTATTAATCAAACACACACACCAAGAAAAACACAAGGGTTTACTTGGTCGTTTTTTTAATGGGTTTAATAATCGTTATAGTAAAGTAGAAAATAAATACATAAAGCTGGTTGCAAGTATTGCCAAAAAAAGAATCATTACCATTGCGCTTGTAGTATTTTTTATTGCTGGTACTGCCGGTATTCAACAAATACTTCCTGGAGGATTTATTCCTACAGAAGACCAAGGAATCATTTATGTAAATATCTCAACTCCTGCTGGAGCAACTGTTGAAAGAACAGAAAAAGTATTAATAGAATTAGAAGCCGCCATTAAATCGGTTCCTGCAGTTGAAAATTTAACTACATTATCTGGATACAGTTTAATTACTGAAGCAGCTGGGGCATCTTTTGGTATGATGATGATCAATCTAAAACCATGGGGGGATAGAAAAGAAACAGTAAAAGAATTGATACCTATATTAAAAGAAAAAACAAAACATATTAATGATGCTGCTATTGAATTTATGCCACCTCCTACAGTACCAGGATTTGGAAATACGAGTGGATTTGAATTGCGCATTATAGATAAAACAGGGTCCGGGGATTTACAAAAAACAGCAACAGTAACAAATCAATTAATTGAAAAGATAAAACAAGGTGGGGTGGTAAATAG